>NZ_JAAQWL010000019.1:0-31580 GCF_012985495.1 Pseudomonas sp. WS 5146 | reverse complement strand
CTTCAACAACTTCAACCACTTGCGCTTACGATCTCTCGTTAGCGGGAGGCGAATTCTACAGCGTTACACGCTGCTGTCAACACCTCTTTTTCAACTTCCTTTTGGCTTCGATGAACTGAAGCAACTTTCTGCCGAAAACTTCGTAACTCTTTGTTTACCAAGGAGTTTTCCGTTTCGACTGCGCCGGAAGTGGGGCGAATTATAGACAGATATAAAACGCCGTCAATCCCTTTCTTTCACATTTCTGTCATATAGGTCAAAAAGGCCGCAAAAGCACAAAAGCCGGCCCCAAGGGGCCGGCCTTCACCTACTACGCCTTACAGACTCGGGAAGGCGAACTGCGACGCTTCATGGCTGGCCCGCTGCGGCCAACGCTGGGTAATCGCCTTGCGACGGGTATAGAAACGCACCCCATCCGGCCCATAGGCATGCAAGTCGCCAAACAGCGAACGCTTCCAGCCGCCAAAGCTGTGGTACGCCACCGGCACGGGCAACGGCACGTTTACGCCGACCATGCCCACTTCGATCTCATCACAGAACAGCCGCGCCGCTTCACCGTCACGGGTAAAGATGCAGGTACCGTTGCCATACTCATGATCGTTGATCAGTTGCATCGCCGCTTCCAGGCTATCCACCCGCACCACGCACAGCACCGGCCCGAAGATCTCTTCCTTATAGATGCGCATTTCAGGGGTCACGCGATCAAACAAGCTGCCGCCCAGGAAGAAGCCCTCTTCATGCCCGGCAACACTTAACCCACGACCGTCGACCACCAGCTTGGCACCCGCCGACACACCGTCCTCTATATAACCACTGACCTTGTCCCGCGCCTGCCCCGTCACCAACGGCCCCATATCCAGGCCGCAAGAGGTGCCCGCACCAATCTTCAGTGCCTTGACCTGCGGTACCAACTTGGCGATCAACGCATCCGCCACCTGGTCACCCACGCACACGGCCACCGAAATCGCCATGCAACGCTCACCGCAGGAACCATACGCTGCGCCCATCAAAGCGCTGACCGCGTTATCCAAGTCCGCATCCGGCATCAGCACCGCATGGTTCTTCGCCCCGCCCAGCGCCTGCACGCGCTTGCCGCGCTTGGTTGCTTCGGAATAGATGTACTCGGCAATCGGCGTCGAACCCACAAAACTCAGGGCTTTCACTTCCGGCGCTTCAATCAGCGCATCCACTGCGCCCTTGTCCCCGTGCACCACGCTCAGCACGCCTTTGGGCAGACCGGCTTCCTGCAACAGCTGCGCAATCAGCAGCGTGGAGCTTGGATCACGCTCCGATGGTTTCAGGATGAAACAGTTACCGCATACGATCGCCAGCGGGTACATCCACAGCGGCACCATCGCCGGGAAGTTGAACGGAGTAATACCCGCCACCACACCCAACGGCTGGAAGTCCGACCACGCATCAATGTTCGGCCCCACGTTACGGCTGTACTCGCCCTTGAGAATCTCCGGCGCCGAACACGCGTATTCCACGTTCTCGATGCCGCGTTTCAGTTCACCGGCGGCGTCTTCCAGGGTCTTGCCATGCTCCTCGCTGATCAACTGCGAAATACGCGCTTCGTTCTGCTCCAGCAATTGCTTGAAACGAAACATCACCTGGGCACGCTTGGCCGGTGGGGTATTACGCCAGGCAGGGAACGCCGCCTTGGCCGAGTCGATCGCCTGTTGAATAGTTTCACGGCTGGCCAATGGCACTTGGTGAATCACCTGGCCGGTGGACGGGTTGTACACGTCGGCACTACGGCCGCTGTCATTGACCAACTCACCGTTGATCAAATGCTGGATAAGGCTCATGCAGGGCTCCTGAAAAGTTGTTCTATATAGAAGGAGAAATCAGTCGATCTTGTTCAGCACTTCGCCGACCGCATCGAACAAACGATCCAGGTCCTGCGGCTTGCTGTTGAAGGTTGGCCCGAACTGCAGGGTGTCACCGCCAAAGCGCACGTAGAAACCCGCTTTCCACAACGCCATGCCGGCCTCAAATGGACGCACGATGGCATCACCGTCACGCGGGGCAATCTGGATCGCGCCGGCCAGGCCGTAGTTACGAATGTCGATCACATTCTTGCTGCCCTTCAACCCGTGCAACGCATTCTCAAAGTGCGGGGCGACTTCGGCTACGCTCTGCACCAGGTTTTCCTTCTGCAACAGGTCCAATGCCGCCAAGCCAGCCGCGCAAGCCACCGGGTGCGCCGAGTAGGTGTAGCCGTGGGGGAACTCCACCGCGTATTCCGGCGTCGCCTGGTTCATGAAGGTCTGATAGATCTCGCTGCTGGCAATCACCGCGCCCATCGGGATCGCGCCGTTGGTGACTTGCTTGGCAATGCACATCAGGTCCGGGGTCACGCCAAAGCTGTCGGCGCCGAACATCGAGCCGGTACGGCCGAAACCGGTGATCACTTCGTCGAACACCAGCAGGATGTTGTGTTGGTCGCAGATCTCACGCAGTCGCTTGAGATAACCCTGTGGCGGCACCAGCACGCCAGCGGAACCGGCCATCGGTTCAACAAACACCGCTGCGATGTTCGACGCGTCGTGCAGTTCGATCAGCTTGAGCAGCTCATCGGCCAGGGCGATGCCGCCCAGCTCCGGCATGCCACGGGAGAAGGCATTGCTCGCCAGCAACGTGTGCGGCAGATGGTCAACGTCCATCAGGCCCTGACCGAAGAGCTTGCGGTTGCCGTTCACGCCACCCAGGCTGGTTCCGGCAATGTTCACACCGTGATAGCCACGGGCGCGGCCGATCATCTTGGTCTTGGTGGCCTGGCCTTTCAGGCGCCAGTACGCACGCACCATCTTCACCGCGGTATCGGCGCACTCGGAGCCCGAATCGGTGAAGAACACGTGGTTCAGGTTGCCTGGGGTCAGGTCAGTGATCTTTTCCGCCAGCTGGAAGGACAACGGATGACCGTATTGGAAGCCCGGGGAGTAATCCAGGGTGCCCAGTTGCTTGGAGACTGCTTCCTGAATCTCTTTGCGGGTGTGCCCGGCGCCACACGTCCACAGGCCCGACAACGAGTCGTACACCTTACGGCCCTTGTCATCTATCAACCAGCTGCCTTCAGCGCCGACGATCAGGCGCGGGTCGCGCTGGAAGTTGCGGTTGGCGGTGTAAGGCATCCAGTGCGCATCCAACTTCAGTTGGCTGGCCAGGGACGATGGGGCGTTTTCGGGCATGTTCATCAGCAAAACCTCGCAGGGCAAAAGGCAGCGTCGGGATTGAAAAGCGTTGTTGCAGCTAAATTGCCACGGCGATAAAGTCGGTGAAATCCAACTCTTCTAACCTTCAGTCAGGCCTTCACTAAACTATGAGCAGCCGTCGACCCGATCCCCTGGCCCAAGTCAGCGACTTCGATATCCGCCTGTTGCGCATCTTTCGCAGCGTGGTGGAGTGCGGCGGCTTCTCGGCGGCCGAAACCGTGCTCGGCATCGGCCGCTCGGCCATCAGCCAGCAGATGAGCGACCTGGAGCAACGCCTTGGATTGCGCCTGTGCCAGCGCGGGCGTGCCGGTTTCTCCCTGACCGAAGAAGGCCGCGAGGTCTACCAATCGGCCTTGCAGCTATTAAGTGCGCTGGAAAGCTTTCGCACCGAGGTCAACGGCCTGCATCAGCATTTGCGCGGCGAACTGATCATCGGCCTCACCGACAACCTGGTCACCCTGCCCCACATGCGCATCACCCACGCCCTGGCGCAGTTGAAGGAACGCGGCCCTGACGTACAAATCCAGATCCGCATGATCGCGCCGAACGAGGTGGAACAAGGTGTACTCGATGGTCGCCTGCATGTCGGCGTAGTACCTCAGGCGAGCGCGCTGTCCGGCCTGGAATACCAACCCCTGTACAGCGAACGCTCACTGCTCTACTGCGCGGTTGGCCACCCGTTGTTTTACGCGGACGACAAGCAACTGGACGACCCACGTATCGACAGCCAGGACGCCATCGCACCGACCTTTCGCTTGCCCGCCGAAATCCAGGCCCATTACCAGGCACTCAATTGCACCGCCAGCGCCTCGGACCGCGAAGGCATGGCGTTCCTGATCCTCACCGGCCGCTATATCGGCTACCTGCCCGACCACTACGCCAGCCTGTGGGTACAACAAGGCCGACTGCGCGCGCTGAAACCGGCTACACGTTTTTACGATTTGAGCCTCGCATCGGTCACGCGCAAGGGTCGCCGCCCTCATTTGGTGCTGGAAAGCTTTCTGGAGAGTCTGGCGGCAACGCGCTAATTCGGGCCTCTCGCTAAAAGCTGAGCAACTGGACAGCTTTTTGCAAGGGAACCAGGACCTTGAACCGTCCGCCCTGAGTTTGCCCGCCATGCCACCAGAAACCTTGAGCCCCAACGACCTGATCTACGGCCTGAACGACCGACCGAAACCACTGCCGGCCCTACTGGCAGCCTTGCAACATGTGCTGGCCGCCTTTGTCGGCATCATCACCCCGCCACTGATCATCGGTTCTACGTTGGGGCTCACCGCCCACCTGCCCTACCTGATCAGCATGGCGTTGATGGTGTCCGGCGTAGGCACTTTCATCCAGGCACGCAGGCCATTTGGTATCGGCGCCGGCATGATCTGCCTGCAAGGCACCAGCTTTGCGTTTCTCGGCGCGGTGTTGTCAGCAGGCTTTCTAGTGAAGCAACGCGGCGGCAGCCCGGAAGACATCATGGCGATGGTCTTTGGCGTGTGCTTTTTCGGCGCGGCGGTGCAGATCGTGTTGAGCCGTTTTATCGGCCAATTGCGCCGTGTGATCACGCCCTTGGTCACCGGCATTGTCATCACCTTGATCGGCATCAGCCTGATCAAAGTCGGCATCACCGACCTGGGTGGCGGTTTCAATGCGCCTGACTTCGGCGCGCCGACCAACCTGGCCTTGGGGTTGTTCGTCGTGTTGACGATCATCTTGCTCAACCGCTCGAACACGCCGTGGGTACGCCTCTCGGCAATCATCATCGGCCTGGCCCTCGGCAGCCTGGCCGCGTGGTTCAGCGGCAAGCTGGTGCCCCAAGCCTTGCCCGACTTGCCATTGATCAGCGTACCGATGCCGTTTCGCTTTGGTTTCAACTTCGACTGGAGCGCCTTCCTGCCCATCGCGCTGATTTATCTGATCAGCAGTATCGAAACCGTTGGCGACCTGACCGCCAACTGCATGATCGCCCGCCAGCCGATCAGCGGCCCTTCTTATATAAGTCGACTCAAGGGCGGCGTATTGGGTGATGGCGTCAGTTGCATGATCGCCGCCACCTTCAGCGCATTCCCCAACACCACGTTTGCGCAGAACAACGGCGTGATCCAACTCACCGGCGTGGCCAGCCGTTACGTCGGCTTATACATTGGTGTGCTGCTGTTCTGTCTCGGCCTGTTTCCACTGATCGGCGCGGTGCTGCAGCAAATCCCCAAACCGGTATTGGGCGGCGCAACCCTGGTGATGTTCGGCAGCGTGGCCGCCGCCGGCGTGCGCATTCTGGCCCAGGCGCCGCTGGACCGACGCAGCATGTTGATCATCGCCACCTCGTTCGGCGTTGGCCTGGGCATCGCCGCCCAACCTGAGTTGCTGCACTTGATGCCGCCTCTGGTGCAAAACCTGTTCGATTCGGCCATCACCAGCGGCGGCCTGACGGCCATCGTGTTGTGCCTGTTATTACCCGAGGCCAAAGCGAATACCGCAGGCGCAAACCACGCGCCGGAAAGCGACACACTGGAACCGCTTTGACGGTTTTATTGCATCGGGACTTGTCTGAGGCTTGAGGGTGGGTTATCTGTGCACACGTCGTCTCTATCGATCAGCACGGAAACCTCCATGAGCCTCGAAGTTCCTGCCCACAGCAACCACGCCGGTAAACCTGCCAGCCGTATTCGGCAAAAGAATGAACAAGCGATTCTCCAGGCGGCTGAAGACGAATTCGCGCGTCATGGCTACAAAGGCACCAGCATGAACACCATTGCCTCGAGTGCCGGGCTGCCCAAGGCCAACCTGCATTATTACTTCACCAACAAGCTCGGCCTGTACATCGCGGTACTGAGCAATATCCTCGAACTGTGGGACAGCACCTTCAACGCGCTGACCGCCGAGGACGACCCCGCCGTCGCGCTGACACGCTACATCCGCACCAAGATGGAATTCTCCCGGCGCCACCCCCAAGCCTCGCGGATCTTCGCCATGGAGATCATCAGTGGCGGCGAATGCCTGACCGAATATTTCAGCCAGGACTACCGCGCCTGGTTCAGTGGCCGCGCAGCGGTGTTCCAGGCCTGGATCGAAGCCGGCAAGATGGACCCCATCGACCCCGTACACCTGATCTTCCTGTTGTGGGGCAGCACCCAGCATTACGCCGACTTCGCCACCCAGATCTGCCGCGTCACTGGTCGCACCAAGCTGACCAAGCAGGACATGGAAGACGCCGGCACCAACCTGATCCATATCATCCTCAAAGGCTGCGGCATCAAGCCGGCCCTATAAACGAAGCGACTTATGCCTTTCACGCTGACCGGCCTTTGCGAATTTCGTGAAGAAATACGCAAAAGCCGCTTTATCACCCTGGCCGCGCCGATCACCAGCGCGCAAGACGCCCAGGCGTTTTTCGAGCAGCACAGCGACCTCAACGCCACGCACAACTGCTGGGCCTGGAAGCTCGCCGACCAGTACCGCAGCAACGACGATGGCGAACCCGGCGGCACGGCCGGGCGACCGATCCTGGCCGCCATTGAAGCCCAAGGCTTTGATCAGGTCGCCGTGCTGGTGATTCGCTGGTATGGCGGCATCCAGCTGGGCACCGGCGGCCTGGCTCGCGCCTACGGCGGCGGCGCGAACAAATGCCTGCAGAATGCCGAACGCATCGAGCTGATCAGCCGCGTGCCGCTGAGCTGTGCCTGCAGTTTCTCGGAATTGAACCTGGTGAAACTGCGCGTGGCCGAACTGGGCGGGCTGGTGGTGGAAGAAACCTTCACCGCCAACGGCGTCGAGCTACAGCTCGCACTCGGCGAGGCGCACATCGACACGCTGCAAACCCAGCTCGCCGACCTCAGCCGTGGGCGCATCCTGCTCGAACGCTGAAACTGCCCACATCTACTGTGCACCTGCCTGTGGATAACCTGAGCACACCCGTCTGTAACCCTTTTGTCATAAGGGCTTACGGGCGCCGGTCATTTTTTGATCAGTATTCACCGGGAGTAGTTGCGCAACGCCCCATAGCAGTTCCAACAGCAGAATTATCCACAGCACCGACGTGGAGCCCTGCATCAGCGCGTACAGCTGCCAGGTCGCAAACAGACCACGGCCGGCCGCGTCATACAGCCCGAATTGGCGTTGAGGGTCGCGAATACGCAGCACTGCCCACACGCACACGATCGAGCCGAGCAGGTTGGCCATCAGCACATGCGCAGGCAGAAACGGCGGTAGCTCGCCCGGCAGGTTCAAGCCCTGCAACAGGCCGTGTACTAATGCAAAACTCCACGGCGTGACAAACGCGGCGGTGATGATCAAGTCATACCAGGCACTGGCCCGCACCAATGTCCGGTAGCGTTTTTGTGTCCACATAGCAGCAAGCTCCTTCAATTCAAGAAGCCAGCAAGCTAAAGCCTGGAGTATGCTCCAGGGTCAAGCCCTCTCGAGCCCGTCTCATGCGTATCGGCGAATTAGCCCAGGCCAGCCAGGTCAGCCGCGACACCTTGCGCTTCTATGAGCAGCGCGGGTTGATCGCCGCGCAACGCAGCGCCAACGGTTACCGCGACTACCCGCCGGACATGCTGCAACTGGTGCTCTATATCAAGACTGCGCAGCGCCTGGGTTTCAGCCTCGGCGAGATCGGCACCAGCGTCGCCGCCTTATGGCAGGCGCCCGATCCCGACGCTGCCGTCACACAATTGCTGCAAGACAAGCTCAACCTGATCGAAACCCGCATCACTGAACTCGGCCATCTGCGCCAGGAGTTGCAGCAAAGGCTCGGGCAACGTTGTCCACTGAATCCGTGAACCTCCACTCCAAAGGAAGCCCTTCATGTCTACGCCAAAAACCGCACTGATCATCGGCGCCTCGCGCGGCCTGGGCCTTGGCCTGGTCAAGCAACTGCTGCAGGACGGCTGGGAGGTGACCGCCACCGTGCGCGACCCGAACAAGGCCGATGCGCTCAAAGCCGTGGGCCAGGTGCAGATCGAGAAGCTGGACATGGACGATCAACAAGCCGTGATCGCCTTGGCCCAACGCCTGAAGGAGCGCACCTTCGACCTGCTGTTCGTCAACGCCGGCGTCAAAGGCCCTGCCAACCAGGAGCCGGGCCACGCCACCCTGGCGGAAGTCGGCCAACTGTTTTTCACCAACGCCGTGGCGCCGATCAACCTGGCCCAGCGCTTTGTCGGGCAGATCCGCAAAGACACCGGCGTGCTGGCGTTCATGAGTTCGGTGCTGGGCAGCGTGACTATTCCCGATGGCTCCGACCTGGCGCTGTACAAGGCCAGCAAGGCTGCACTCAACTCCATGACCAACAGCTTTATCACGCAACTGGGCGACCATAAGCTCACCGTGCTGTCGCTGCATCCGGGCTGGGTGAAAACCGACATGGGCGGCGAAAACGCGCACATCGATGTCGACACCAGCGTGCGCGGCCTGGTGGATCAGGTGAATGCCTACACCGGCAAAGGCGGCCATCACTTCGTGGACTACAAGGGCGACACCATCGCCTGGTAACAGCTCGGTCCAACCTGTGGGAGCGGGCTTGCCCGCGATGGTCTCAAGAGCACCTCGCTCCTACAGATAGACCTGATCATGGACTACACGTAAACTCTGCTCCTCGCCCTCACCGGCGACCCTGGATCAGCAGACAGGGCAACACTGAGCTGGCAAACCTGAACCCATCATTCAGAGGAGCCGGCCAATGCCTGCGACCCGTATCTGGTTAAAAAACCCCCTCGCGATCTTCACCGCCAATGGCCTCGACGCCCGTGGTGGCCTGGTGCTGCAAGACGGTGTGATCACCGAAGTGCTGGGCTTGGGAAAAGAGCCCACCGTGCCGTGCGGACAAGTATTCGATGCACGCGAACATGTGATCCTGCCGGGGCTGATAAACACTCACCATCACTTCTACCAAACCCTGACCCGCGCCTGGGCGCCGGTGGTGAACCAGCCGCTCTTCCCGTGGCTGAAAACCCTGTACCCGGTCTGGGCACGCCTGACCCCGGAAAAACTCGCGCTGGCGTCCAAAGTCGCCCTCGCAGAGTTGCTGCTCTCCGGCTGTACCACGGCGGCCGACCACCATTACCTGTTCCCTGACGGCCTGGAAAATGCCATCGATGTACAAGTAGAAAGCGTGCGCGAACTGGGCATGCGCGCCATGCTCACCCGCGGCTCCATGAGCCTGGGCGAAGCCGATGGCGGCCTGCCGCCGCAGCAAACCGTGCAACAAGGCCAGGTTATCCTCGAAGACAGCCAGCGCCTGATCCGCGAATACCACCAGCGCGGCGATGGCGCGCAAATCCAGATCGCCCTGGCGCCCTGCTCGCCGTTTTCGGTCACCCCGCAAATCATGCAAGCCAGCGCCGAACTGGCCAACAGCCTCGACGTGCGCCTGCACACGCACCTGGCCGAAACCCTCGACGAAGAAGACTTCTGCCTGCAGCGTTTCGGGCTGCGCACGGTGGACTACCTCGACAGCGTTGGCTGGCTCGGCCCACGCACCTGGCTGGCCCACGGCATTCACTTCAACCCGGATGAGATCGCCCGCCTGGGCGCCGCCGGCACCGGTATCTGCCATTGCCCAAGCTCGAATATGCGCCTGGCTTCCGGCATCTGCCCGACCCTGGACCTGCTCGCCGCCGGCGCGCCGATTGGCCTGGGCGTCGACGGTTCGGCCTCCAACGATGCCTCGAACATGATCCTCGAAGCGCGCCAGGCCCTGTACATCCAGCGCCTGCGTTACGGCGCAGAAAAGATCACCCCGGAAGGCGTGCTGGGCTGGGCCACCAAAGGCTCGGCGCAGTTGCTGGGGCGCACGGATATCGGTGAGTTGGCCGTGGGCAAACAGGCTGACCTGGCGCTGTTCAAACTCGATGAGCTGCGCTTTTCCGGCAGCCATGACCCGATTTCGGCGCTGCTGCTGTGCGGCGCCGACCGCGCGGATCGGGTGATGATCGGCGGCAAGTGGCGGGTGATCGATGGGCAGGTTGAAGGGCTGGACCTGAAAGGCTTGATCGCCGATCACAGCCAGGCGGCGAAACAACTGATCGCCGGCACCTGAGCCCTGCACAAAGCCAACTGTGGGAGCTGGCTTGCCTGCGATGCAGACACCTCGGTCTATCAGCCATACCGAGTGGATGCCATCGCGGGCAAGCCCGGCTCCCACATGGGTTTTAAGGTGTGCTTGAGGGCCGGTTACACCCCAAGCAACGACAACATGATAAAGGTCGCAAACAACACATGTGGGAGCTGGCTTGCCTGCGATGCAGGCACCTCGGTCTTTCAGCCATACCGAGTTGATGCCATCGCGGGCAAGCCCGGCTCCCACATGGGTTTTAAGGTGTGCTTGAGGGCCGGTTACACCCCAAGCAACGACAACATGATAAAGGTCGCAAACAACACAAAGTGCGTCATCCCTTCGATGGCATTGGTTTCGCCATCGTTGAGGTTGATCGCACTCACCACCAGCGTGATCAACACCATCACGGTCTGCACCGGTGTCATCGCCATCTGGAACGGCTGGCCGGTGTAGAGCGCCATGGCTTCCATCACCGGCACGGTCAGGATCACCGTCGACAACGACGCACCCAGTGCGATGTTCACCACCGATTGCATGCGGTTAGCCAAGGCGGCACGCAACGCTGTGAGAATTTCCGGCGCGGCCGAAATCGCCGCCACCACAATCGCGGTAATCACCGGCGGTGCGCCCGTGCCTTCCAGGCCCAGGTCGAGGGTCTTGGACATCACCTCGGCCAATGCGCCAATCACAATCACGCCAAACACCAACGTACCGATGGAAAACGCCAGGTTGATCGACGGCTCCTGCTGTTCTTCCGGCTGCTTTTTTCGGCGTTTTTCCGGGTAGCTATAGCTGAAGAAGTAACTGTGTGGCCCGACCTGCATGCGCAGGAACAGGGTGTAGAGCAACACCATCGCGCCGATGGTGAAGGCCGAGTAAATTTTCCAGTCAGCCTCGGGAATAAACTCCGGCACCACCATCGATACGCCCATGGCGGTGAGGATCATCACGCTGTAACTGCGTGCCGAGTCATCGTTGTAGGACTGTTCACCATGCTTGATGCCGCCCATCAGCGCGGCCAGGCCAAGGATGCCGTTGATATCGAGCATCACCGCCGAATAGATCGTGTCACGTACCAAAGTCGGCGAGGGCTCGTTGCTCATCATGATCGCCAGGATCACCACTTCCACCAGCACGGCGGCGAGGGTGAGGATCATGGTGCCGTAAGGGTCACCGACCTTTTCCGCCAGTTGCTCGGCGTGGTGGGCGACGCGCATCGACGCCATGACAATAAAAGCGATGAGCGCCAAGCCGCCTAGCAGGGCGATCATCTGCCCGCTGTGCAGCATCCAGTGCTCCAACGGGTAGGCGGCGATGGCGGCGATCAACGCCAGCCACATGAATTTTTCTTGCTTGAGGGATGTGAGCATTCCGGGCCTTTTTGTGCAGCAAATCAGTCATTGATGGGGTACAGACTGCACCACGTCGCTAACGTTTCGTTACACCTTAGTTCAGATGGCCCTTGCGCGAATAAAACAAATACTCTCCTGCTGGTCAGGTTTTGCCGACTATTTCAGCCATGGCCTGTAGAATGCCGCCATTGCACCTGATGAGAATTTAGAACATGTACGATTGGCTCAACGCCCTGCCCAAGGCTGAATTGCACCTGCACCTGGAAGGCTCGCTGGAGCCTGAGTTGCTGTTTGCCCTGGCCGAACGCAACAAGATTGCACTGCCGTGGAATGACGTCGAAACCCTGCGCAAGGCCTACGCCTTCAACAACCTGCAAGAGTTTCTCGACCTGTATTACAAAGGCGCCGATGTGCTGCGCACGTCCCAGGATTTCTATGACCTGACCTGGGCCTACCTGCTGCGCTGCAAAGAACAGAACGTGATCCACACCGAACCGTTCTTCGACCCGCAGACCCACACCGACCGTGGCGTGCCATTCGAAGTGGTGCTCAACGGCATCGCCGCTGCGCTCAAAGATGGCGAGCAGCAACTGGGTATCACCAGCGGTTTGATCCTGAGCTTCCTGCGCCACCTGAGCGAAGCCGAAGCCGAGAAAACCCTCGACCAGGCGCTGCCGTTCCGTGACGCGTTTGTGGCCGTCGGCCTGGACAGCTCGGAAATGGGTCACCCACCGAGCAAGTTCCAGCGCGTGTTCGACCGTGCCCGCCATGAAGGCTTCCTTACCGTGGCCCACGCCGGCGAAGAAGGCCCGCCCGAGTACATCTGGGAGGCTATCGACCTGCTGAAAATCCAGCGTATCGACCATGGCGTACGCGCCATCGAAGACGAACGCTTGATGCAGCGCATCATCGACGAGCAGATCCCGCTGACCGTGTGCCCACTGTCCAACACCAAGCTCTGTGTGTTCGACGACATGGCCCAACACAACATCCTCGACATGCTTGAGCGTGGCGTGAAGGTGACGGTGAACTCGGATGACCCGGCGTACTTCGGCGGCTATGTCACCGAGAACTTCCACGCGCTGTACACCTCCCTGGGCATGACCCAGGACCAGGCCAAACGCCTGGCGCAGAACAGCCTGGATGCGCGGCTCGTGAAGCCATAACTGCATAAACGCAGTTCAAATAATGTGGGAGCTGGCTTGCTAGCTCCCACATTGATCTCATCAGCCTTGAGATTGAGTCAGTTCTTCCAGGGTCTTGCCCTTGGTCTCCATCCCAAACACCCCCACCACCAGCGCCGCCACCGCAAAACACAGCGCCCCCAAGGCAAACACCCCACCCTGCCCGGTTATCGGAAACACCAGCCCGGTCACCAACGGCCCCAGCAATGACCCGACCCGGCCAATCGCCGAGGCAAACCCGGAACCGGTGGCCCGCGCCGAAGTGGGATACAGCTCCGGCGTATAGGTGTACAACACCGCCCACATGCCAAACAGAAAGAACTGCATCAACAGCCCCGAGGTAATCAGCAGCCCCACGTTGCCGCCAAACACCGCGCTCTGCCCATACAGAAACGCCATCACCCCGCCGCCCAGCAATGTCACCACACACACCGGTTTACGGCCCCAACGTTCCACCAGCCAGGCCGCCATCAAGAAGCCCGGTATCCCGCCCAGGGAAATGATCACCGTGTAATACACCGATTGCGTCACGGCAAAACCCGACTGCTGCAACAGCGCACTCAGCCAGGAGGTCAGCCCGTAGAAACCCAGCAAGGCAAAAAACCACACGCTCCAGATCATCATCGTGCGTTGGCGATACTGCGCCGACCACAACTGCTGGAACGCCGAGAAAAACGTGCCCGGCACGCTCTCAACCCGCGGCAAGGCAATCGGCTCCGGCAAGTCCGCACGCCCCAGCGAGTCGCGGACCTTCTGCTCAATGCCGAGCAACACCTTGTCCGCCGCTGCATGCCGCCCGGCCTGTTCCAGCCAGCGTGGCGATTCCGGGATAAAAAAACGAATCGCCAGCACAAACACCGCCGGTACCGCCAACACCAGGAAGATGTCGCGCCAGCCAATCACCGGCAGCAAAAAGTAGGACAGCACACCCGCCGCCACAAACCCCAGCGGCCAGAAGCCATCCATCAAGGCGATATATCGCCCACGGCCCTTGGCGGGAATCAGCTCCGAGAGCATCGACTGCGCAATCGGGAATTCCATACCCATGCCGATCCCCAGCAGGATGCGAAACAGCGTCAGCGTTTCCACCGTCTGCGCCGTGGAGCACAGGTAACTGGCGACGCCCCACAACACGATGCTCCACTGAAACACCGGCTTGCGCCCGAAACGGTCAGCCAACATGCCGGACAAGGACGCACCGACCACCATGCCGAAAAAACTCGAACTGGCGAGTAACCCGGCCTGGGCCGTGCTCAGGCCGAACTCGGTTTTTATCGAGCCCAACAGGAAGGTCATCATCGCCAGGTCCATGGAGTCGAAAAAAAACGCCAAGGCGATGATGATGAAAATGATTCGGTGGTAACCGCTGATGGGCAACCGTTCCAGCCGTTCCGCAGCGCTATAGCCTTGCATACCCATGCCATACCCCCCGAGTGAAAAATCCCCAAGGCGAGTGTGCGGCATCGTTTTACCCGATTATTGCTGGATACGACCTGACTGAAACTCTGAGCGACGCACGCACCTACGCCGTGGCCAGACGGTTGATTTCCGCAAGCCCCAGGTCGGTCACCAGCAAGGCACGCGACTCGTTGACCGCGTTGATCCAGCCGCACTGCAAAAACAACTGCAACAACCCGGCCCCCAATGCCCCCCCCAGGTGCGGCTGCTGCTGGCTCCAGTCAAAACAGTCGCAGGCCAACGGCGCAGACAGTGCCTGGATAAAAATGCCCAAGGTCGCGAAATGCTGCGCGCCGGTGACGGTCACGTCGGTACGCTGTTCGTAGCGGTCGATCCAGCCGGCCTCCAGCATGCGCTGATAAAGCCCCGCTGCCAGTTCACCGCCCAGATGCCCCTGGCACAAACGCGCGCGCCGCAACGGCGGCGGCGCCAGGGATACTCGCGGGAAAACCTGCGGAGCGTTGCGTGCGGCACAGGCCAAGGTGGTACAGGCCAATGCGTCGACGGCCGCACAGACATCCACGGCGGCCATGCGAAACAGGCGCTTGCCGCGCTTGGCCTCGCTGCGCAGCAAACCGCTGCCGATAAGGCGCGCAAGATGCGCATTGGCCGACGCGGCGGACAGCCCGGCGAGCATAGCCAGTTCGTCTGCGGTTTTCGCCGAACCGTCCATCAGTGACCAGAGCATGGCGGTGCGCTTGGGCTCAGCGAGCAAGCTGGCGATCTGACTGATGCAAGGTGCTTCTTCCATGTATTCACTCCTTGTAAATCATTTGTCTGCTGCGGTTGGAACCAAAGTATAGGGGCGCAAACCGCCCATTCCGCGGCGTCCGACAGCGCGAATGGGGACAGGCTCTGAGTGAAATTTCTGGCTTTGGTGGAGGCTATTGCCTAACGCTCTATCGCCCCGGCCTTTGCGCGGTCAAAGCCGCACAACGGGACACGAGCATTTCCCGCAGCAGGTTAATGGGTTTACTCAACTGAGCACGGTGGGCGCACAGCAGGTTGAGCGGCGTGCGCTCGCCGCGCAGCTCCGGCAACACCAGGCGCAAACGCCCCGCGAGCACGTCGGTGCTCACATCCAGCCACGACTTGTAGGCAATGCCGACACCCGCCACCGCCCAGCGGCGCACCACATCGGCGTCGTCACTGAAGCGGTCACCGCTTACAGTCAGGCCGACCTCGCGCTTGCCGTCGTAAAAACCCCAGTGGTCGTGGACACGGCTGCCCAGCATGTACAACAGGCAATTGTGCTGCGCCAACTGCTCAAGATGCCGGGGCTCGCCATGCCGTGCCAGGTAGCTGGGTGCGGCGCACAGCACGCGAATGTTGTCCGGGGCGATGGGCAGCGCGACCAGGCTGGAATCTTCAGGCTCGCCGTAGCGCAGGGCGATATCCACCGGCTGGCGGAACAGGTCGGCAATGCGGTCGCCCAGCAGCAGGCGGATGTTCAATTGCGGGTATTCAAGCTGAAACTCATCCAGCCACGGCAGTAACTGGTTGCGCCCGAAATCCGACGGCGCCGACAGTTGCAGCACACCGCTGACATGGTCCTGGCCGCTGGCCAATAAGCGCCGCCCTTCGTCCAGCGAACTCAACGCGGCGCGGGCATATTCCAAAAAACCCTCGCCTTCAGCGGTCAAGCGCAAACTGCGAGTGGAGCGCGCCAGCAAGCGCGTGCACAGTTGCTGTTCGATACGCTTGAGCGCCGCGCTCGCCACGGCAGGCGAGAGGTCCATGATGCGTGCAGCGGCCGACAAACTGCCGAGGTCCGCCGCCCGCACAAACAACTGCAAATCATCAAAACGCAGCATGTACCCTCGCCTATTATCAAAATTCTATTGAAACAGACCGCTGTTTTAGCCGCTTTTATCTGTGCTGGAAATAGCTAATCATCTGCCCATCCCGTACATCACGTGTCTGGAGTTGAATATGTCCGCTGCCTTTAACGTCATCGCCACGCTGATCGCCAAACCTGGCCAGCAGGCCAAGTTGGAAACCCTGCTGCGCGGCCTGTTGGAACCGACTCGCCTGGAAGCCGGTTGCGAGCAGTACGACCTGCACCAGGACCTGCAACACCCAGAAACCTTCTACATGCTCGAACGCTGGAGCGACGACGCGGCGCTGGCCGATCACGACCAGAGCGCGCATATCCAAAGCTTCCGCGCCAAGGCTGCGGATGTGCTCGAACATTTCGAACTCAAGCGCCTGCAATTTCTTGCCTGATCACCCCATCAGCAAGTTTTTGTGGCGAGCACACTTGCTTGCGCTGGGGTGCGAAGCGCTTACCGACAGGTTTTGGGGCTGCTTCGCAGCCCAGCGGGAGCAAGCTCCCTCGCCACATTTAGCCTGACTCTCGACCACCTTCTTTACCCGGAGCCAATATGAAAGCCATTGCCTACTACGCCTCACTGCCGATCAGCGACGAAAAATCCCTGCAAGACATCCAACTGCCGGAGCCGGTCGCCGGCCCGCGTGACCTGCTGGTGGAGGTCAAAGCCATCTCGGTCAACCCGGTGGACACCAAAGTGCGCCAGAACGTCGCCCCGGAAAACGGCGCGGCCAAGGTACTGGGTTGGGACGTGGCCGGTGTGGTCAAGGCGGTCGGCAGCGAAGTGACGCTGTTCAAGGCGGGCGACAAGGTGTTCTACGCCGGTTCCCTGGTGCGCCCAGGCGGCAACAGCGAACTGCACACCGTGGATGAACGCATCGTCGGCCATATGCCCAAGAGCCTGGGTTTTGCCGAAGCCGCCGCACTGCCACTCACCGCCATCACCGCCTGGGAGCTGCTGTTCGAGCGCCTGCAAGTGCGTGAAGGTAAAGAAGATGAAGGCCAGAGCCTGCTGATCGTCGGCGCTGCCGGCGGTGTGGGTTCGATCCTGACCCAGTTGGCCAAGCAGCTCACCGCATTGAACGTTATCGGCACCGCCTCACGCCCGGAAACCCAGGAATGGGCCAAGGCGCTCGGCGCCGATGTGGTGATCGATCACAGCCAGCCACTGAGCGAGGCGTTGAAAAATGCCGGCCAGGCGCAGGTAACCCACGTCGCCAGCCTGACCCAGACCGACCATCACTTGGACGAACTGGTCGAAGCCCTGCAGCCGCAAGGCAAGCTGGCGTTGATCGACGACCCCAAGGTGCTGGATGTGAGCAAACTCAAGCGCAAGAGCCTGTCACTGCACTGGGAGTTCATGTACACACGCTCGATGTTCGAGACGCCGGACATGATCGAACAGCACAATCTGCTCAACCGCGTGGCCGAACTGATCGACGCCGGCACCTTGAAAACCACGGTGGGCGAGCACTTCGGCGTGATCAACGCAGCCAACCTGCGCCGCGCCCATGCGCTGCTGGAAAGCGGCAAGGCCAAGGGCAAGATCGTATTGGAAGGGTTCTAACAAGTAGCTGTCAGAGTCGTCCATTATTCATGTGAGTAATGGACGACACCGCTAGTCAGAGAGTTGATCTTTGTCATATTTGCGAACGCATTCAGGTTTATATTGGCCGCCTTTGCCACGATTCTTTTACGTGAGGAAGTCAGCAATGAAGATCCTGATAAGAGCGTTAGCAAAATCCCCAGGCAACAAATGGCAGGTCAGCCTCGACGGTGACGCCTTCACCTTCCGCAGTGAGGCCGAGGCCCGCGCCTTTGCCGACACCCTGCAAGCCCGCATCCAGGCGCCCCACCGCATTCCCCTCAGCCAGCAACGCTCCGCCGCCGGCTGATTAGCACCTCAGACCTGCGCCTGCGCGGCCCTCGCCCGTTGCAGGCGCTGGGTCGACACCGCAATCGTCACCGCCAATACACCGCACAAGCTGATGACCATCGCCATCGGCATCGCCGTGCCGTCGTGCAACACGCCGACCAACGACGCCGCGCCTGCCGCCACACCAAACTGAATGCAACCGAGCAATGCCGAGGCGCTGCCGGCCCGTGCACCCTGCCCGGCCATGGCACACGCCGAGGTGTTGGGCAAAATGCAGCCCAGGCTGGCGATGCAGATAAACAGCGGCACCAGTAACGGCCATAACGCCTCGGTACGCAGCGCGGCAATGGCCAACAGCGTCAACGCCGCCGCCACGTAGACCCACACGGTGCGCGACAGCAGAAACGCCGGGCCACGCTTGGCCAGCAACCGCGCATTAAGCTGCGCTACCAGGATAAAGCCGGCGGCATTGGAGCCAAATACCCAGCCGTAATGCTCGGCGGGCACGCCATAGAGTTTGATAAAGACGAACGGGGAACCGGCGATGTAGGCAAACATCCCGGCAATCGAGATACCACCGGTGAGGGCGTAGCCCAGATAAACCCGGTCCGACAACAGGCTGACATAGCGGCTCAGCGAGCCGGACAGCGGTTGACGCGGCTTATCGGCCGGCAAGGTTTCCGGCAACCCGACCGCCACGGCGATGGCCGCCATCACGCTGAAAATCGACAACGCGAGGAAAATCGACTGCCAGCCCCACAGGCCGACCATCACCCCACCCGCCAACGGCGCGAGGATCGGTGCCAGGCCGGTCACCAGCATCAGCTGCGAATAGACTTTGGCCGAGCCCACGGCATCACATTTGTCGCTGACCACCGCCCGCGAAATCACCATGCCCGCGCAGCCGCCAAGGGCTTGCACAAAACGCGCGCCGATCAACCAGTCCAGGGACGGCGCGTAGGCGCAGGCGAAGGACGCCAGGGTAAACAGGGTCACGCCACTGAGCAGCGGCACGCGCCGGCCAAAGCGATCCGCCAGCGGCCCGTAGATCAATTGGCCGATGGCCAGGCCGCCGAAATACACGGCGAGGGTCAGCTGGATGTGTTTTTCGTCGGTGGCAAAAGCGGTGGCCATCGCCGGAAAGCCCGGCAGGTAAAAATCGATCGCCAACGGCGCGAAGGCGCTCAAGGCGCCCAGAATCAGGATTATGCGGAGGTTCATCAGACACCCAAGTGAGTCGGCAGCCCGACAGTCTAGCCGCGCTTGGGTGTGATGAACATTACGATAGCTCGCTAACTATCGGAAATTTTACGCGAGCTTGGCGCTGTAGCCTTCTTCGGTGATCAGCGCGATGACTTGCTCGTCGGACAGCCGGCTTTCAACCCCGACTTCCTCGGCGGCCAGGTTGACGTTGACGCTCGCCGCCGGGTCCTGGCTGTGTACTGCTTGAGTGACCGCCCGAACACAATGGCCGCAGGTCATTCCTTCAACACTGAATACTTGCATGACATGACTCCTTTGATGAGGTTGGCGCCAGTCTCGACCTTGCCACGATGGCAAGGTCAAGCGCTCAAAATTGCGACCGGGCTGGTATTCCAGCGTTGCCTCGGCCAAGCTTCATGCATCTTGGATTTGAACCACGGAGCATTCGCCATGCGCTGGTCGTTTTTTAGCCTTATCGGCCTGTTGAGCTTGTCCGCCGCTGCGCCCATGGCGTACGCGGACCAGGACTATGCGGTGTTGATCATTTCCCGCGAGCGCCTGGAAGTGCCGACCAATTGCGAAATCGGCCTGTATATCCAGGACCAGTTGGCCGGGCGCCTGTTCCAGGAACAGGCCACCTCGTTCAACTTGCCGGCGGGCAATGTGTCGCTGCGCCTCAAGCTGCTGCCGGGTCAATCGCCAGGTTGCCTGCCGGGCATGCTCGCACCGCCTGCGCAGAACATCACGCTTAAAGCCGGCGACGTGCGCAAAGTACGCATCGCGCAAGGCCCGGATGGCATGTACCTGAAGAACGCCGCACTGGATTACTGAACACGCTTGACCTTCCCAATAGGTCAAGGTTGATGCTAGGGGCAACTTCTCTGGAGGACTGCCCCATGAATGGATCCACCACCTTTGACCTGCCCATCAGCGGCATGACCTGCGCCAGCTGTGCCGGGCGTGTCGAGCGCGCGCTGGGCAAGGTGCCGGGGGTGCAAAGCGTCAGCGTCAACCTGGCCAACGAACGTGCCCACATCGAAGTTCTCGGTCAGATGGACCCCGGCGTGCTGATCGCCGCCGTCGACAAGGCCGGCTACACCGCCACCCTGCCGCAAAGCGAGACCGTCACCGACGCTAAACAGGCCCAGCGTCTGCACCACGAGCGCTGGTCGTTGTTGTTGGCCATCGCGTTGGCGCTGCCATTGGTGCTGCCGATGCTGGTGGAGCCGTTCGGCCTGCATTGGATGCTCCCGGCCTGGGTGCAATTCGCGCTGGCCACTCCCGTGCAATTCATCTTTGGCGCACGCTTCTATATAGCCGCCTGGAAAGCCGTGCGCGCCGGTGCTGGCAATATGGACCTGCTGGTGGCCATCGGCACCAGCGCCGGTTATGGCCTGAGCATTTATGAATGGCTCACGGCGCCCGTGGGCACTATGCCGCACCTGTATTTCGAAGCCTCAGCCGTGGTGATCGCCCTGGTGTTGCTGGGTAAATACCTCGAAAGCCGCGCCAAGCGCCAGACCGCCAGCGCCATCCGTGCCCTCGAAGCCCTGCGCCCGGAACGCGCGATTCGCGTGTTTGAAGGCCGTGAAGAAGACGTCGCCATCACTGCGCTGAAGCTCGACGACCTGGTGCTGGTCAAACCTGGCGAGCGCTTCCCGGTGGACGGCGAAGTGGTGGACGGCCAAAGCCACGCCGACGAGGCCTTGATCAGCGGCGAGAGCCTGCCGGTGCCGAAACAGCCGGGCGACAAGATCACCGGCGGCGCCATTAATGGCGAAGGCCGCTTGCTGGTACGCACCCAGGCGCTGGGTGCAGAAAGTGTGCTGGCGCGAATCATCCGTCTGGTGGAAGACGCCCAGGCTGCCAAGGCACCGATCCAGAAACTGGTGGATAAAGTCAGCCAGGTCTTTGTGCCGGCCGTGCTGGTGCTGGCCTTGGTTACGCTGGTGGGGTGGTGGTTGTACGGCGCTTCACTGGAAACCGCGATCATCAATGCCGTCGCGGTGCTGGTGATCGCTTGCCCATGCGCCCTGGGCCTGGCCACGCCGACCGCCATCATGGCCGGCACCGGCGTGGCGGCGCGCTATGGCATCCTGATCAAGGACGCCGAAGCGCTGGAACGTGCCCATGCCGTCAGCGCGGTGGTGTTCGACAAGACCGGCACACTCACCTCCGGCGCGCCAAAAATTGCGCACCTGGCCGCGGTGGATGGCAATGAAGATTTATTGCTGCAACAGGCTGGCGCCTTGCAACGCGGCAGCGAGCACCCGTTGGCCAAGGCCGTGCTGGATGCGTGTGGTGAAAAAGGGCTGATCGTGGCGGACGTGAGCGCCAGCCAATCGCTGACCGGACGCGGCATTGCTGGCACTTTGGATGGCCGTGAACTGGCCTTGGGCAACCGCCGCATGCTCGAAGAGAACGGCTTGAGCGCAGGTGAGCTGGCCGAGTCTGCCAACGCCTGGGAAGCCGAAGGCCGCACCTTGTCGTGGTTGATTGAACAAGGCGCACAACCACGCGTGTTGGGGCTGTTTGCGTTTGGCGACACCCTCAAGCCCGGCGCATTGGAAGCCGTGGAACAACTCAAGGCTCAGCACATCAGCAGCCACTTGCTCACCGGCGATAATCGCGGCAGTGCCCGCGTGGTCGCCCTGGCGCTGGGCATCGATGATGTACACGCCGAAGTGCTGCCAGCCGACAAGGCCGCGACGGTGGCCGAGCTGAAAAAGACCGGCGTCGTCGCCATGGTCGGCGATGGCATCAACGACGCCCCGGCCCTGGCCGCCGCCGATATCGGCATCGCCATGGGCGGCGGTACCGATGTGGCTATGCACGCCGCCGGGATCACGCTGATGCGTGGCGACCCGCGCCTGGTGCCGGCCGCGCTGGAGATCAGCCGCAAGACCTACGCAAAAATCCGCCAGAACCTGTTCTGGGCCTTTGTGTATAACTTGATCGGCATTCCGCTGGCTGCCTTTGGCCTGCTCAACCCGGTGCTCGCAGGTGCGGCCATGGCCTTGTCCAGCGTCAGCGTGGTGAGCAATGCGTTATTGTTGAAAACCTGGAAACCGAGCATTTGGAAACCGGAGCAATTGGAGGACAAGCGCCCATGAACATAGGCCAAGCCGCCCGCCAGAGCGGGCTGAGCGCCAAGATGATTCGCTACTACGAATCCATCGGCCTGCTCAAAGCCGCGCACCGCACCGACAGCGGCTACCGCGTGTATGGCAGCGATGACTTGCACACGTTGGCGTTTATCAAACGCTCGCGGGATCTTGGGTTTTCGTTGGAAGAAGTCGGCAAGCTGCTGACCCTGTGGCAAGACCGCCAGCGGGCCAGCGCCGACGTAAAAGCCCTGGCGCGCCAGCATATCGAGGAACTGAACCAGAAGATTCTGGAGCTGGGGCAATTGCGCGACACGTTGCAGGACCTGGTGGAACACTGCCAGGGTGACCATCGGCCGGATTGCCCGATACTCAAGGAGTTGGCGTCGGGCAGCTGTTGCGCCTGATCAGCTCTGCACAAAACAAATATGGGAACAGGCTTATGTGGCGGCTGCCTTATGTGGGAGCTCCCACAACAAGCCAGCTCCCACACTTTTTAGATCTCCAATTGCCGGGAGATCACTGCATCCAAGGCGGCGGCGGTTCTTCCGCAGTCTTGCTCGGTGGCGCATCATCCGCCGCCCGAACCGCTTGCTTGCGCTCTTCATCCAGCCGCGCCGCTTCGATTTCGCGGATCACACCGCCCACATCCGCCAGCTCTTCCGGCTCATCAAACTCGCCGGTCAACACGCTGGCCGGGTGCAAGGTGCCGGCTTCGTACAGTGCCCACATTTCCTTGGCGTACTTGGTCTTCTTCAACTCCGGGGCAAAACGCCCGAAGTAGGAAGCCATGTTGCCCACATCCCGCTCCAGCATGCTGAATGCGTGGTTGTTGCCCGCCGCATCCACTGCCTGGGGCAGGTCGATGATCACCGGGCCGGTCGGCGTGAGCAGTACGTTGAACTCGGACAGGTCACCGTGCACCAGGCCAGTACACAGCATCAGCACGATCTGGGAAATCAGGAAGGCGTGATATTCGCGCGCCTGGTCCGGCTCCAGCGTTACGTCGTTAAGACGCGGCGCTGCATCGCCGTACTCGTCGGCCACCAGTTCCATCAGCAGCACGCCTTCCAGGAAGTCGAACGGCTGAGGCACGCGAACGCCCGCGCCGGCGAGGCGGAACAACGCCGCCACTTCGGCGTTTTGCCAAGCGTCTTCGGTTTCTTTCTTGCCGAACTTGGAGCCTTTCGCCATGGCCCGGGCCTGGCGGCTGTTACGAACCTTACGGCCTTCCTGGTATTCGGATGCCTGACGAAAACTTCGTTTATTCGCCTCCTTGTAAACCTTGGCGCAACGCAATTCATTGCCGCAGCGCACCACATAAACAGCTGCTTCTTTACCGCTCATGAGAGGGCGCAGCACTTCGTCGACCAGACCGTCTTCGATCAGGGGTTCAATGCGTTTAGGAGTCTTCATCAGCTTTTATTGTGGGTCCTTTATTACCAAATACGCGTATGGCACTCGTTATACGGCAATCGGCGCGCCGGTGGGAGGGGCTACCGACCTCTGACCGCTGAAGAATGCACTCAATATGCCAATTTCGTCGGCATTCAGCGTTCGATAATCGCCGTCACGCCCTGGCCGCCAGCGGCGCAGATCGAAATCAGCCCTCTGCCCTTGCCCGCCGCGTCGAGCAATTTGGCCAGGTTGGCGACGATGCGCCCGCCTGTGGCGGCAAACGGGTGGCCGGCCGCCAATGAGCTGCCTTTGACGTTGAGCCGGCTGCGATCAATGGCGCCCAGCGGCGCGTCGAGCCCCAGACGCGTCCTGCAATACTCCGGGTCTTCCCAGGCCTTGAGCGTGCACAAAACTTGGGCAGCAAAGGCTTCGTGAATCTCGTAGTAGTCAAAATCCTGGAGTGTCAGGCCATTTCTCGCCAGCAAGCGTGGCACTGCGTACACCGGTGCCATGAGCAGGCCTTCGGCGCCGTTGACGAAATCCACAGCCGCCGCTTCGCCATCGCGCAAGTAAGCAAGAATCGGCAAGCCACGTTCCTTGGCCCAGGCTTCACTGCCCAGCAGCACCAAGGAGGCGCCGTCGGTCAGTGGCGTGGAGTTACCGGCGGTGAGCGTGCCCTTTTCACTGCGCTCGAACGCCGGTTTAAGGTTGGCGAGTTTTTCCAGGGTCAGGTCGGGGCGCAGGTTATTGTCGCGGGTCAGGCCGAGAAACGGAGTAAGCAAATCGTTGTGCCAGCCTTCGGCGTAGGACGCGGCCATTTTCTGATGGCTTTCCAACGCCAGTTGATCCTGCTCGGCACGCGGTATCTGCCAGGTCTGCGCCATCAGCTCGCAATGCTGGCCCATGGACAGGCCGGTGCGCGGCTCGCCATTGCGTGGCAGCTCCGGCTTAAGGTGATGGGGACGAAGTTGTAACAGGACTTTTAATTTATCCGCCATGGACTTGCTGCGGTTGGCTTGCAACAAGATTTTGCGCAGGCCTTCATTCACACCAATCGGCGCATCGGACGTAGTGTCGACGCCGCCGGCAATCCCGCATTCGATCTGCCCCAGGGCAATCTTGTTGGCCACCAGCAACGCCGCTTCCAGCCCGGTGCCGCACGCCTGCTGAATGTCATAGGCCGGGGTTTGCGGCGACAGGCGCGAGCCCAGCACGCATTCGCGGGTGAGGTTGAAGTCGCGCGAATGCTTGAGCACCGCACCGGCCGCCACCTCGCCGATGCGCAGGCCGTGCAGGTTGTAGCGCTCGATCAGGCCTTCGAGGGCAGCGGTGAGCATCGCCTGGTTACTCGCCGTGGCATATGGGCCATTGGAACGGGCGAAGGGGATGCGGTTACCGCCAATGATCGCTACACGGCGCAATTGAGTCATGGAAAGCTCCCTGAAGGTTATGGGGTGAATCTCTGAGCCTAGCCTAGGCTCAATCGAACGACTTTCACCTATTGATGGTCCACCGTTTGAACCCCAGCACTCGGAGAGCGTTCCATGTCTGACCGTTATATCGACTTCGCCAACTCAAGCCTCGGCCATCGCCTGGTCGCCGCCATTGGCCTGCCGTCACCGGTACGCCTGGAACGCTGGCAAGCTGGGCGCCTGCGCCCGGTGGAAGGTGCTCTGCTGCTGGGCGGTGGCGCGCTGGCCGCCAAGGTGCAGGTATTTGCGCACAAACTGACCGACGCGATTTACACCTACGGCGCCGAATCGTCGACCTGGATCCCAGGCCACGGCCCCAAGCTCAAGGCCGTGGTGTTTGACGCCAGCGACTTGCAGCACACCGACCAGCTCAAGCAACTGCGCGAATTCTTTCAGCCTTTGCTGAAAAATCTCGATCACAGCGCACATCTGGTGATTCTGGGACGCGCGCCGGAAAGCCTCAGCGACCCGTTTGCCGCCAGTGCACAGCGTGCCCTGGAGGGTTTCAGCCGTTCACTGGCCAAGGAATTGCGCAGCGGCGGCGTGTTGCAACTGTTGTATGTGGGCGACGGCGCTGAAGATCAGCTGGAAGGCGCGCTGCGTTTCTTCCTGTCACCGAAAAGTGCGTATATCTCTGGCCAGGTCATTCGCCTGCAGGCCTGCGCCACCCCGGTTGAAGACTGGACGCGCCCGCTGGCCGGGCGCAAGGCGCTGGTCACGGGTGCTGCGCGTGGTATCGGCGCCTCCATTGCCGAAACCCTGGCGCGCGACGGTGCCGAAGTGATCGTGCTGGATGTGCCCCAGGCCAAGGCCGACCTCGAAGCCCTCGCCGCTCGCTTGGGTGCGCGCACCGTGGTGCTGGATATCTGCGCCGAAGACGCGGCCACACAGTTGATCGAACACCTGCCCGACGGCATCGACATCGTGGTGCATAACGCCGGCATCACCCGCGATAAAACCCTGGCCAACATGACGCCGGAATATTGGGACGCCGTATTGGCGGTCAACCTCAACGCGCCCCAAGTGCTGACCAAAGCCCTGCTTGATAGCGGCACCCTGCACGACAACGGCCGCGTAGTGCTGCTGGCGTCGATCAGCGGGATTGCCGGTAATCGCGGGCAAACCAACTACGCCGCGAGCAAGGCCGGGCTGATTGGCCTTGCCCAGGCGTGGGCGCCGCTGCTGGGCGAGCGTGGCATCAGCATCAACGCGGTCGCGCCGGGTTTTATCGAAACCCAGATGACCGCGCACATTCCCTTCGCCCTGCGTGAAGCCGGGCGGCGCATGAGTTCCTTGGGCCAGGGTGGTTTGCCGCAAGACGTGGCCGAAGCCGTCGCCTGGCTCGGGCAGCCGGGTTCCGGGGCCGTCAGCGGCCAGGCGCTGCGCGTATGTGGGCAAAGCCTGCTGGGAGCGTGACTATGCAGTGGCAGACATTGGACAGCACCCCGTTTCTGTTGCCGCTGTATTGGCGGGCGGCGCTCAAGCGCAAGATCAGCGGCAGCACCTTGCCGGATGAAGGGTTGCGCTGCCATGTGCGCGTGAACCCGGCCGACGTCGCGGCTTATCGCAAGGTCTGCGGGTTTGCCGACAGCCCGGTGCTGCCGGGCACTTACCCGCATATCCTGGCGTTCGGTTTGCAGATGCAATTACTCACCGACAAAAAATTCCCCTTTCCACTGCTGGGGTTGATTCACCTGAGCAATCGCATTCGTATCCACCGGCCATTGGGCGGCGTGAATAACCTGCTGGTCGGTGTATACGCGCACAATCTGCAGCCCCACGCCAAAGGTGCGACCTTTAACATTGTGACCACGGTCGAGGATGCGCTGGGACTGTTGTGGGAAGCCAACAGCCGCATGCTGTGCCGAGGCGTGAAGCTGGACGGCGAGGCGCAAGTGGAGCCCTTGTCCGTCTTCGGCAATGTCAGCGAACTGGCGCGGTGGAAGGCGCCCGCTGATATCGGCCGCCAATACGCGCGGGTATCCGGCGACTACAACCCGATCCACCTGAGCGCGCTGACGGCCAAGCTGTTCGGCTTTCCCCAGGCTATCGCTCATGGGCTGTGGAATACCGCCCGAACATTGGCCGCGCTACACGAGCACTTGCCTGCCGCCAATGTAGAAATAGACGTCGAGTTCAAAAAACCGGTACGCCTGCCCAGTGAAGTTGTTTTGCTCAGCAGCGCCGCAGGCTCGAGCGGAGAGTTACAGTTGAACGGCGCCGGCGATATTCAACATATGCTCGGCAAGTGGCAACCCATCGCCTGAAAAAAGCACATTAATTGTATATATACACCCTAAGTTATAGCGGACGCCTCGGCGTCCGTTTGTTTATTCAAGCCCATGATTTTTAAAATATAAATATCTTGATACATCCCTCGATTACACCCTTCGTATTAGTCATTAAGCCGACTGCAGCCCGGTGTATATAAATCGTTAATACCAAGTTGAGCGTTGCGCGAAAGAGTGCCCGGGTCTGTGATGACAACACGGACAAACGTATCGCTATCCCTAGAAATAGCGAGCGTTTGAAAACAACCCAGGTTGTACAGGTGCAAGGAAACTCAATCATGAAAACTCAAACTCAAGTAGTGCTTTGGAAAGCAAGTACCGCGCTGGCCCTGGTCATGGCGATGAGCCTCGGTGGCTGCAGCAGCGGTGGTGGCGGGCATCACAGCAGTGTGGCGGCATCTTCTCCTGATGCAGGTGCAGGTAGCGGCGCTGGTGGTGGTACTGGCGGTGGTACAGGTGGCGGAACCGGTGGTGGCACTGGCGGCGGTACAGATGGCGGTACCGGTGGTGGCACTGGCGGCGGCACAGGTGGCGGAACCGGCGGTGGCACTGGCGGCGGCACAGGTGGCGGAACCGGTGGTGGTACTGGCGGTGGCACAGGCGGCGGCACTGGCGGTGGCACAGGTGGCGGCACCGGTGGTGGCACTGGCGGTGGCACAGGTGGCGGCACCGGCGGTGGCACTGGCGGTGGCACAGGTGGCGGAACCGGCGGCGGCACAGGTTCAACCACTACACCTCTGGTTACCGGCCAGATTGCCGGCACCCTGGGCGGCACTGTCGGTAACGTAGGCGCAGCGGTCGGTGACCTCGGTTCGACCTTGAACAATGTGCCTATCGTCGGCACAACAGCAGGCGGCCTGGTTACGGCGACCGGCACTGCAGTCACCAGCATCGGCACTGGCGTCACCAGCGGTCTTGGTTCGCTGGGCACTAACAGCAACTCCCTGGGCATCACGGTCGCAGGTGTAGGTAATGGCGTTGCCGATCTGGGCACTGGCCTGTCGACCACTGGGAAATCGCTCTCGACCACCCTCGGCGGCGTACCCGTAGTGGGCGGTTTGACCGGTGGCGTCGGTGGAACGGTAGGTGGTGTAGTGGACAAAGTCGGTCAAGCCGTCACCATGCTCGGCGATACCGTCAGCACTGCCAGCACCACTGGCCCATTGGGCTCGTTAACTAACACAGTGGGCGGCAAAGTACTGGTGCCTGTGGTGTCGCTGGTGGAAAACACTACCGGCAACCTCGGCAAGGCAACCGGCCTGGGCACCCCTGTGAATGGGCTGCTGGATAAAGTCGGCAGCACCGTCACCGGCCTGGGCACCCAAGTCGCCAGTGCTGGCGGCACCGGCAACCCTGTTACCACCATCGTCGGCAGCGCTCTGACGGGCGTAGGCGGCACACTCGATAAATCCGGCGGCTATGTCGCTCCAGCCAGTGGCGCAGCAGCGCCCGGCCTGCCTGAACTGGTCGGTGGCCTGGTGGCCAACGTGGGTAGCGGCCTGAACGCCGGCAACACCAACGGCACTGTGAGTGCAGCAGGTGTCACCGGTGGCGCATTGGGCAACACGGTCGCCTCGCTCGGCACCGTTCTCGGTGGCACGGGCGTCGCCAACACCGCCGCCACTGCGCCGGTGGCAGGCCTGGCCACTAACGTGGGCGCGGCGCTTAACCCAGTAACGTCCGGTGTAACCAGCCTGACCCAAAACGTCGGCACCACTACCGGCCTCGGCGCTCCAGTCAACGGCCTGGTGACTCAAGTCGGCGGTGCGGTGAGTGGTATCGGCACTAACCTGACCACAGCTAATGCCAACCCAATCACCAACGCGGTAGGTACCACCGTCACCACAGTCGGCAACACCGTAGGCTCGGTAGGTGGTTTGGTCACCGGCGGCACCAGTGGCAGTAGCGGTGGCTTGCTCGGCGGCCTCACCGGCGGCACCGGCGCCAGCACATCGGGCAGTGGCAGTACAACCACGGGTACAAGCGGCGGTCTGGGCGGTTTGCTGAACGGCCTTACCGGCAAATAATAAATTGCACCTGGCCGATTAGACGGCCTCCCCTACAGCGCCTACGCTTGGTTGAGACGAGAGACCCTTATAAGTCTCTCGTCTTTTTTATGGGCCGGTCTTATCTAAAAAACCTGGCCCTCCCGAACCGCGTCCCAGAACCCGGCGGGCCCGAAACGCTGCTGCAGTTTGACCATGGAGTGTCCTATGCGCGTGTTGACGCCGTTGTTATTGCTCACCCTCAGTGCTTACGTTCAGGCCGAGACCCTTCCCAGCTTCCTCAACAGCAACGACACCATCCGCAACTTGCCGGTGCCCAACCTGCCCGCCGACGCTTATCGGCCGACCACACCCCAGACCCAGTTGCCGCAAGCGCCTGCCCCCCAGAACCAGCCGTTGCTGATGGACACCAAAGTCACCATCCGCAAGCTGCAGATCGAGGGCGGTACGATCTACCCGCTGGACGAAACAGCCAAGGCCTATGCGCCCCTGATTGGCCGTGAGACCAACCTCGCGCAACTGATCGAAGCCACCCGCACGATCACGCGTCGCTACCAGCAGGACGGCTACCTGTTGTCCTACGCGTTCCTGCCGCAACAGAGCTTCGAAAACGGCCTGGTGCGCGTGGTATTAGTGGAGGGTTACATCAAGGATTACGAGCAAAGCGGCGACATCGGCTCAGTCTCGGCCTACGTCGACAAGCTGGCTAACAAACTGCTGGCCGAGCGCCCGCTCACGCGCAAGACGTTCGAGCGCTATACCACGCTGATGGGGCGTATTCCCGGCGTGACCCTGCAGGCGCAAGTGCCGCCGCCGGGCACTACCGATGGCGCCACGCACATGAAGATCGAAGCCTCGCGCAAACCGTTTACCACCAGCATGAGCCTGGTCGATAACAACCGTAACGGCACCCAAGCGTTGCTCACCGCCACCAGCAATTCCCAGACGTCCATGGGCGAGCAGCTTTACGTCAGCGGCCTGTTCCCGCCGGGTGACGACAAAGAACATTACTACCGCGTGGGCTACAGCCAATTCATCAATGCCGAGGGCAGCCAGTTGATACTGGGCGCCGAGCGTTATCGCGCCGACCCCAAAAGCAATATCCAGCTGGACGGCGGCTTCGAGCTCAAGCCGCACCAGTCGATCGACCGCTACACCATTGGCCTCAGCCACCCGCTGATTGCCTCACCCAATGAGTCGCTGACCCTGGCCACACGCCTGTATGCGGTGGACCAGACCACGCGCTATCAACTCGTGGGCTACCCCAACCGTTTCGACATCGAAAGCGACCTGCGCGCCCTTGCGTTCGAGGGTGACTGGCGCAAGTCCGACACCCGCCAGTTGCGCATCCTCAGCGCCGGCCTGTACCAAGGCATCAACGGCCTGGGTGCCAGAGCCCACAGCGACCTGGGCACGGCTAAACCTGATCTGGACTTCTTCCGCCTGCGCCTTTCCGGTGTGCAGAGCGACAAGTTCTTCGACAACTGGCAAGGCGTGCTTTCGGGTGCGTTCTACTGGAGCGACGCCACCTTGCCCGACAGCGAGCGCGCCACCTTTGGCGGGCAGAACTTCGGCCGTGGCTACCCCGATGATCAAGCTTCGGGCGACAAGGGCTGGGGCGTGGCGTATGAGGTCAACTACAGCTTCAACCGCGCTGGCGACTGGGTGAAGGTTCTGCAACCGTATGTGGTGCTTGACCGCGCCAAGACCTGGTTCAACGAACTGCCGGTCAAAGGCAACGACATGTCCTCGGCGGCCGTGGGCCTGCGCTTCGGCGACAACAAGTACTACAACATCGCCCTGGAAGCGGCCAAGCCGATGTCGGACATCGCCCTGGACAGCTTTAACCGGCGGCCGCGGTATACCTTGAGTTTCAGTTATCAGTTGTGAGGTTTGTGGGTGGCTGCGGGCTGCGGTCTGCGGAGTACATATCCGTTATTTAGGTAACGGCGGCCTATGGTTCCGCTCTTACAGCGGCTCACTTTTGGAAAGACCCAAAAGTAAGCAAAAGGTCTTCGCCCCAACACTCGGTGCCTCGCTGTGGCTCGGCATGCCCGCAATCCGACAGTGATTTGGGGGGCCGCCGCGATGGGCCATCCTTGGCCCAGCGCGGCTAAACCGGCATCCCTGCCGGTTTACCCC
>NZ_JAAQWL010000018.1:0-61024 GCF_012985495.1 Pseudomonas sp. WS 5146 | reverse complement strand
TTGATCTTGCTTTTGATCTGAGGCGCCCCGTTAACCACGATGGCCGAACGCAGGCTTGAATCCGTGGGTAACCCGGCAGGACGCCGGGTTAGCCGCGCTGGGCCAAGGATGGCCCATCGCGGCGGCCCACGGATTCAAGCCGGAGTGAGGGCACACCGAGCCTAAGCGAGGTGCCGAGTGGTGGGGCGAAGACCTTTTGGTTACTTTTGGCTGGGCCGGCATTCCGGGCGTTTGCCAAAAGTGACCCGCTGTAAGAGCGGAACCATAAGCCGCCGTGACCTAAATAACGGATATACACCCAGCCCCCCAACAAACCCACACACACCCCAGTTCCAAGCACATTCCATTACACTGTCCCCCATTCATCCCCGGGGGCTTCATGGACATCGAACTGGCACGCACCTTCCTCGAAATCACCCGCTGCGGCAGCCTGGCCGCGGCTGCCGAGAAACTGCACGTCACCCAGACCGCCATCACCGCACGGGTCAAAAGCCTGGAAAGCCAGTTGGGCAGCACACTGTTTGTGCGTAACCGCGCAGGCGCCAGGCTCACCGCCGATGGCGAGGCGTTTGTGGTCTACGCCAACCAATTGCTGCAAACCTGGGAAGCCGCCAAGCGCGACCTCCCGCTGCCCGATGGCTACCGCAATGTGCTGCATATCGGCGGCGAAGTCAGCCTGTGCAACCCGTTGATGCTCGGCTGGGCCAAGGCCTTGCGCGAACAGATCCCCGGCCATGCGCTGCGCACCGAAGTGCGTGAAGGTGAATACCTCTTGCGCCAACTGGAACTGGGCGTGCTCGATGCCGCGCTGGTATTCCAGCCGCAATACTGGCCTGGCCTGCAGGTCGAGCAAGTACTGGAAGAAAAACTGATCCTGGTGCAGTTAACAAGCAAACCCGCCCCTTACGTGTATATCGACTGGGGCCAGGGCTTTCGCCAGCAACACGACGCCGCGCTGCCCGACAAAGCCCGCGCCGCGTTGAGTTTCAACCTCGGGCCGCTGGCCTTGCAGTACATCCTGGAGAACGGTGGCGCCGGGTACTTCCGCACGCGGGTGGTGCAAAGCTACCTGGACAGCGGCGTCATGCAACGCGTCCCGAAAGCGCCGGAATTCAGCTTCCCGACCTATCTGGTCTACTCACGGGCGCGGGATTCGGCGGTATTGCAACAGGCGCTGGGGCTGCTGCGCGAGGTGGTCAAGGCCGAAAGCGACTGGTCACAACGCTGGGACCCGCTGATTTGAATCACCCTACGCCCGCGCGCATGCTAGCCTGCGGATGTTTCCCAGCGCAGCCTTACCGATGAACAAGAAAAAGTCCGTCACCATCAGCGACATCGCCGAACGGGTGGGCATGACCACCATCACGGTGTCCCGCGCACTGAGCAAGCCCGACCTGGTCAAGCCCGCCACCCTGGCGCGCATTCTCGAAGTGGCTCGCGAGCTGGACTACGTGCCCAATGCCTTCGCACGCGGGCTCAAGCGCAGTGAAAGCCTGATTATCGGCGTGATCACCGCCTCCGTCGACAACCCGTTCTACAGCGAGATGATCAAGGCGATTTCCCGGGAGGCGAAGAAGCACGGCTACACCATCATGCTGGTGGACACCGATGAGCTGGAAGAACTCGAAAGCAAAGCCGTCGATACCCTGCTGGGCTATCGCGTGGCGGGGATTATCTTGTCGCCGGTCTCGGACGAACCCAGCTACCAACCCGACTATCTGGAGCGCCTGGGCAACGGCAAAACTCCGGTGGTGTTGCTCGACCGCACGATCCACGACAGCCCGTTCAGCCGCGTAGTGCTCGACAACTACCACAGCGGTATCCAGGCGGCGCACTACCTGCTGCGCCAGACACCCGACCTTAAACGCCTGCTGGTGCTGACCGGCCCGGAGCACTCACGTATCACCGTGGAGCGCCTCAAAGGGTTGCGCGAAGTGCTGGCTGAACACCCCCATGTTCAGGTCGAAGTGCAGGCCGGTGACTACACGCTGATGCCGTCTTACCTGCACACTCTCGACTACCTGGCCGAGCACTCGGCGCCCGATGCAATCATGGGTTTCAACCAGTTGATCACCCTCGGCGCCCTGCGTGCCTTGCGCATGCACAACATCGCCCACGACAGCCTGACCATTTGCGGCATCGACCGCCTGCCCTTCGCCGATATCTTCGGCGTGCCGATCGCCTGCGTGGCCCACGACGCCTCACTGGCCGGCAGCAGCGCGGTACGCCTGCTGCTTGACCGCTTGCAAGACCCGTACAAGCCACGGGACAAAGTGGTGATCGCCGGCGTGCTGGAAAACGGCTAGCGGCTGGTGTAGCCGCCATCGATCGGCAGGCTCACGCCGCTGATCATGCTGGCGGCATCGCTGAGCAGGAACAGCACCGGCAATGCGACTTCCACGGTTTGTGCGAAACGCCCCAGCGGAATGGCCGCCAGCGCCGGGTCGCGTTTGGCCGGATCCGACCAGGCCTTTGTCGCCATTGGCGTAAGTGTGACCGTGGGGTTGACGCTGTTCACACGAATGCCAAAGCGCCCCCACTCGGCGCACTGCACGCGGGTGATCGCGTCCAGCGCGGCCTTTGAGGCGCAGTAGCCGAGGTGATCGTCCAGCGCCACCAGTGACGCCTGGCTTGAGACATTGACGATGCTGCCGGGGATTTTCGCTTCGATCATTTTTGCCGCCACTCGGCTGGCGACCTGTGCGGCGGCGCGGGCGTTGACCTGCATGACCTGATCGAACGCCTCCGCGCTGATGGCGGCGGCGGGCTCCAGGCGTGAGATACCGGCGCAGTTGACCAGGCCGTTCAGCGGCGGCAAGTCTGACAGGGCTTTGTCCAGGGCGATGCTGTCGGCGATATCCACGCATAAGCTGTTGCAGCCCAGCTGTGACAAGGCTTGCGCGTCGCGGCCAAGGGCGAAGACTTCGGCACCGGCGGCAATCAGCTGTTGAGCGATTTCGCGACCGATGCCGCTGCTGGCGCCGGTGACGAGAATGCGCTGGCGGGTGAAGTTGAAGGTGGTGGTCATGGTCACTTCTCGATAAACACTGAAGATCCCTGTGGGAGCTGGCTTGCCTGCGATAACAGCGTGTCAGCCAGCACATTTGGCACTGATACACCGCTATCGCAGGCAAGCCAGCTCCCACATTTTTGATCTGTGTTGGGTCAGTTGGTTTGCAGGCTATGCATGATCGGCTTGAGGGCCGGATACAGCTTCAGGTACTCGGCAAACGCCCGGTCATACGTCATGACATTCTCGCGCTTGGGCTGCGCCCGCAGTTCCAGCTGCACCCAGCCTTTGTCCATCTCGTCATCACTCACCAAGCCCACCGTATGCGCCGCCAGCAACGCTGCGCCCAAGGCCGCTTCCACCTCCTGCACAATGGTGTAGACCGGGTAGCGCGTGACATCGGCAATAATCTGCATCCACAAATCCGAATGGCTCGCGCCTCCCACCACAATCAAGCGCGGGTCCAGCGAATGCGCGCCCTGGGTACCGGCTTCAATGTTGTGGCGCAGGGCAAAACTCACGCCTTCAAGCACCGCGCGGTACAGGTGAATACGGCTGTGATACAGGTTCAGCCCGACAAAGCTGCCGCTGGCGCGGTCGTCCCATACCGGGCTGCGTTCGCCCATCAGGTACGGCAAAAACAACAAACCTTCGCTGCCCGCCGGAACCTGGGTGGCGCTCTGCTCCAGCAACACCAGGCTGTCCTGGCCGGTGGCCTGGGCCTGCTGTTCTTCGGCCTGGCAGAACTGTTCGCGAAACCAGCTGACCGACGCCCCGGCGGTGATCGCACCGCCAAAGATGTACAGGTCTCGATGGCCGTTGTAGACGTGAGGCATGCTCACCAGGCCGTGATGTGCGTCCACGTGCTGGTTCAAATACCCCCAGCACATGCTGGTGCCGATCATCGCCACATGGTTACCCGGCTGCGTAACACCCGCTGCCAATGTCGCCATCGCCGCATCCACACCGCCGGCGAGGAGTGGCGTGCCTGCCTGCAAGCCCAGGCGCGTGGCCCAGCTTTCGAGCAAACCGCCCACCACGTCACCGGAGTACACCAATCGCTCGGGCATCATGGCCTGTGGAATGCCCAATGCATCGAGCATCTCGGCGGACCAGCCGCGCGCCTTCACATCGTAAACCCCACCGATATTGCCGGCGCTGCTATGGTCCACCGCCAATTCGCCGGTAAGGCACCAGTTGATATAGCTGTTGGGCGGCAGCAGGTAGCGCGTGTCGGCCCACACCTGCGGCTGATGCTGCTTGAGCCAGAGCATCTTGGTGAAGCCGTAATAGCTGTCCACCGAGTTACCCGTTACTTCGAACAAGCGTTCCTGGTCCAGGTGCTCACACACCCACGCCACCTGCTCGCCGGCACGCCGGTCCATCCAGATAAGGCACGGGTGCAGCGGCGTCATCTGCGCGTCAACAGCAATCCCCGAACCGCCATACAGGCTGCTGATGCACAGCGCCTTGACCTGCCCGGCCGCCACACCGGACTTGGCCATGCACTGCGCCACACACGCCTCGACGGCCTCCAGCCACACCTGCGGCCATTGCTCGGCCCAGCGCACTTTCGGGGTATCGACGCGATACCCCTGGCTGTGCTGGGCGATGATCGTACCTTGACCATCCACCAGCAGCGCCTTGGTGCTCTGGGTTCCTATATCGACACCCATTACGTAGTTCATAGATCAAATCACCGGCTTCAACAGCACCTTGATCGACTTGGTCGAGTTGGCCAACGCGAAGGCCTCGGCAAAATCATCCAGCGGGAAGTCATGGGTGACGATGCCCTTGGACGTCACCAGGCCGCGCTCAAACAGGTCGATAGCGATCGGGTAGCAATACGGGCCGAGGTGCGCGCCGCGTACGTCCAGCTCCTTGCGGTCGCCGATGATCGACCAGTCGACGCTGGTTTCGGCGCCGAACACACTGAACTCGACAAAACGCCCGAGCTTGCGGATCAGGTCCAGGCCTTGGGTCACTCCGGCGGGCACGCCCGTGGTTTCGATGTACACGTCGCAGCCATAGTTATCGGTGAGGCCATTGATAATCTCGCGGGCATTGTCGCGGGACGGGTTGATCACCACGTCGGCGCCAAACTGCTTGGCCAGTTCCAGGCGCTCGTCGACCATGTCGATCACCACCAGTTTTTTCGGGGTTTTCAGCGCCGCCACCTGGACCATGCACAGCCCCAGCGTACCGGCACCGGCGATCACTACCACATCATCGAGCTGGATTTCGCCACGGTTGACGGTGTGGATCGAACACGCCATCGGCTCCACCAATGCGGAGTCTTCCAGCGACACCGACTCGGGAATCTTGTGCACGATGGCGGTCTTGGGAATGCGCATGTACTGGGCCATGCCGCCTTCGGCGACTTCACGCTGGAAGCCGAAGATATTGTGCACTTCACACATCCAGTACTTGCCCGACTTGCAGAAGCGGCACTTGCCGCACGGCACGATCTGCTCGGCGATCACCTTGTCGCCCACCGCCACTTCAAAGTGTTCCTCGGCGCCCTCGCCCACTTCTTCCACGTAGCCGAAAAACTCATGGCCCGGCACCACCGGCGCCTTGACCCACGGGTTATCGCCACCCCAGAACATCGCCGCGCCGGAATGGCACTTGCAGTCACTGGCGCAGATGCCGCAGGCGGCGATACGGATCACCAGTTCATTGGGGCGCGCCTTGGGTTTGCCGATGCGTTCCAGGCGGTAGTCTTTCGGGCCGTGGCAAACGACGGCTTGCATCTCGGTGTGCTTGTCCATGTGTTCGGTCCTTTCTTGTCAGGTGTTTATTTATGGCGCTGACGGCTGATGAAAATCGCCAGCAAAATGATCCCGCCCTTGATCACGCTCTGGACGTAGGGCGAGACCCCGAGCATGTTCAAGCCGTTATTTAGTACGCCCAGCAGCATGGCGCCGAGCAAGGTGCCGACAATGACCCCGCGCCCGCCGGCAATCGACGCACCGCCAAGGACCACTGCCGCAATCGCATCCAATTCGAACGACACGCCGGCATTCGGCTGGCCGCTCATCAAGCGTGAGGTGAGCACCAGCCCGGCAATCGCTGCGGTCAGGCCGCTGATGCCGTACACCAGCAACTTGAAGCGCGCCGCCCGCACGCCCGACAAACGCACCGCTTCTTCATTGCCGCCGATGGCGTAGATGTAGCGGCCGATGCGCGTGTGTTGCAGCAACACATAGGCGGCAAAGTATGTGACCAGCATGATCAGGATCGGCACGTCGACGCCGAACAGGCTCTGGCGGCCGAAGAAACCGAACCACTCCGGCAACCCCGAAATCGGGTAGCCGTCGGTGTACATCAGGCCCAGGCCACGGGCGATGCCCATGGTCGCCAGGGTGACGATGATCGGCGGCATGTGCAGGTAGGCGACGAACACGCCATTGCCGATGCCGAAGGCCACGCCGATCAGCAGGCCGGCGCCAATCGCCAGGCCCGGCGGCAGGCCCGCGACCATCAGCCCTGCGGTCAAGGTGCCCGACAGCGCCATCACCGGGCCTACCGACAGGTCGATGCCACCGGTGAGAATCACGCAGGTCATGCCCACCGCGATAATCGCGTTGATCGACACCTGGCGCGCAATGTTCGACAGGTTGCTGGTGGTGAGGAAGTTATCGCTGGCAAAGATCATCACCAGGGTCACCACCACCAACCCGACGAAGGGATAAAACGCCGGCGAGCGCACCAGCCGCGCCAGGTTCAGGCGCAGTCGGCGGGTGTCGCCGGTATTAATGGACCTATTCACTTGAGCCCCCTGTTGCATGGCGCATGACCTCTTGTGGGTTGACGGCGGCCGCTTCCAGCAGCTTGACGATGGCGCCCTTGTGGAACACGGCGACGCGGTCGCACATGCCAATGACTTCGGGCAGTTCGGAAGAAATCATGATGATCGCGTAGCCTTGTTCGGTGAGGCTGCGCATCAGGGCGTAGATCTGCGCCTTGGCGCCGACGTCGATGCCGCGTGTGGGTTCATCGAACACCAGCACGTCGCAGTGGTGGTTGATCCAGCGTGCGATCACAACCTTTTGCTGGTTGCCGCCGCTGAGGTTGAACACCCGGCTTTCGCCGCTGGGCGCCTTGATCGACAGCTGGCGCATCAGCGCGTCGACGCTGGCGCACTCTTTGCTCTTGTCGATCAGGCCCGTGGCGTTCTGGTATTTGGGCAGGTTGTTCAGGGAGATGTTTTCGCGAATGCTGAAATCGGTGATCAGCCCTTCGCTCTTGCGGCTTTCCGGGAGCAGGCCGATGCCGTGGGCCAAGGCTTGCGCCGGGTCATCCAGGCTGACTTTCTCGCCGCGCAGCCACACGTCTTTGCTCACCGACGGCAGTGCGCCCATCATGCCCAGCGCCAGCTCAGTGCGACCGGAGCCGACCAGCCCGGCAAAGCCGAGGATCTCGCCCTTGTGCAACTGAAAGCGGTTGTGCGGGCCGTTGCGTACCAACTGGATGCCCTTGACCTCCAGCAACAGCGGGCCACGCTCCTTCGTGGGTTTGGGTGGAAAACTGTTTTCCAGGCGCCGGCCGACCATCATTTCGACGAGCCGGTCGATATCGCTGTCGGCCACATCGGTCACGCCTACGTTACCGCCATCGCGCAGCACGCTGATGCGGTCGCACACCTGGAAAATCTCCTCCAGGTGGTGAGAGATAAAGATCACCGCCACACCCTGGCGCTTGAGTTCGCGCATGATCTCGAACAGCAGTTCGGCTTCGCTGGGCGTGAGCGTAGCGGTCGGTTCATCGAGTACCAACAGGCGCGCATCCAGGGCCAGGGCCTTGGCGATTTCGACGAATTGCTGCTCGGCCACGCTCAGGTGCTTGATCGCACATTGCAGGTTGATACTCACGCCCAGGCGCTTGAACAACGCCTGGCTGGCCTCGACCATTTCACGTTTGCGCAGCAGGCCGAAGCGGTTGCTCAACTCATGCCCGAGGAAGATGTTTTCCACCGCCGTGAGATAGGGAATCAGGCTGAATTCCTGGAACACAATGCCGATACCGGCGGCGATCGCATCGCGGTAAGTGGCAAACTTTTGCACCTGGCCATCGATTAAAATCTGCCCTTCGTCCTGATGCTCGACGCCGCCGAGGATCTTCATCAGGGTCGACTTGCCCGCGCCATTTTCACCCAGCAACGCATGGATTTCGCCGCGTTCGACCTGCAGGTTGATGGACTTGAGGGCTTGTACGCCCGGATAGCGCTTACAGATATTTTCCAGCTTCAGAAGACTGCTCATGCCGCCGACCTCGTATTCAGAAGGAGACCTCAAGCCCCACGGTTCACGTGGGGCCGGGGCGATTTACCAGCTGAAGTCCTTGGCCTTGGCCTGGTCGATCAAGGTGATGTCGACGGGAATGGTGGCCGGCACTTGCGAGCCCCACTTCTTGGCCAGGGCGATGCCCAGAGCCAGGCGGATCTGATCGCGCGGGTATTGCGCCGAGGTGGCGATGAACTTGCTACCGGGCTTCTGGATCGCCTTGATGGCTTCCGGTGCGCCGTCGACGCTGACCAGTTTTACGTCCAGGCCGCTGGCTTCGATGGCCGACAGTGCGCCGAGGGAGCCGTTGTCATTCACGCTGAAAATACCCTTGAGGCCCGGCTGGGCCTGCAGCATGTTTTCGGTGACGGTCAGCGCCTGGTCACGTTCCTGCTTGCCATTCTGGATACTCACGATCTTGATGTCCGGGTGCTTGGCCACCGCTTCTTTGCAGCCGCGCACACGCTCAAGGATCGGCACCACGGCGATGCCGTCGAGGATCGCAATATTGCCTTTGTCGCCGATGTTCTTGGCCAGGTATTCACAGGCCTGGAAGCCGGCGTCGAAGTTTTTTGAACCGACAAAGGAGTCCAACGGGCCGTCGGCCTGGGCGTCCACTGCGACCACGACCACACCTGCGGCGTGCGCAGATTTGACCGCCGATTGCACGCCAACCGAGTCGGTGGGGTTGATCAGCAGAATATCGATGCCCTTTTGCAGCATGTCTTCGACATCGCTGACCTGCTTGGACACGTCGTGGCGGGCATCGGTAATGATCAGCTTCGCACCGATGGTCGCGCCGGCTTCTTCCAGGGCGTTTTTCATGGTGACGAAATAGGGGTTGTTGATTTCCTGGAAGGAAGCGCCGATGCGGATGGGCTTGGCGGCGTCGGCAAACGCTGCGCTGGTTGCGCCGAGGGTGATGCTGACAGCCAGTAAACACAGGGTTTTCGGGAGCATTTTCATGGCGTGGTTCTCTGTTTTGTTTTTATTTTTAGAGCAAATGTTATCGATAACATTTTGCGAGAAGCTAGCAAGTAAATCAGGCCTGTGCAAGCCCCCGTCGGTCGCCCGCGGTTCAAGTGTGGGAGCTGGCTTGCCTGCGATAGCATCTACTCGCTCTACCTGACACACCGAGGTGTCTGCATCCCAGGCAAGCCAGCTCCCACAAAAGCCTGTTTCCACACAAGCCAGCTCCCACACTTGAACCGCGTACTGCGCAAAAACTCGCACTATCTCGCGTACCAACTAAGCTCAGGCTCCAACAAAAAAACCAGAGCGTGCCGCCATGGCCCATCCCACCGAGACCTTCCGCGCCGGCTACCGCGCCGCCGTGAGCGCCCGTTACAACCCCTGGCTGCACGCCAGTTTCGTGCTGGGCTACGGCCTTGTCTGCATCGCCCTGGCCTGGTCCTCCACCGCGCACATCACTGCGCTCCAGTGGCTGACCGTGCCGCTGACGCTGGTGTTTTTCAACCTGTGCATCTACCTCGTACACCGCCACCTCGGCCATCACAAACACAGCCTGGCCCGGCTGTTCTATGCGCGCCACACAGGTGACCACCACAGTTTCTTTACTCCCGGCCACATGACCTATGACAGCCCGCGAGACTGGCGTGTGATTCTATTCCCGGCCTGGCTGATCGTGCTGCACAGCCTGACGATCACCCTGCCCGCCTGGTGGCTGCTCAAACAATTGAGCCCCAACGTCGCCGGGTTGTTTGCCGGGTGCATGATCCTTGGGTATTTACTTTACGAAGTGTTTCACGCCTGCGAACACCTGCCCGCCGAGCACCCGGTGGCGCGCTTGCCATGGATTCGCCAGATGCACCAATTGCATGCCCTGCACCACCGCCGTGAGCTGATGCAGGGGCGCAACTTCAATATCGTCCTCCCCCTGATGGATTACCTGTTCGGCACCCTGCACTGGGAGCCGAACGCCCACGACAACCAGGAATAGTCATGAGTACCCGCCCCAAAAAACTGCGCCATTTGCTGTTCGTACTGCTGCTTGCAGTCATCGCTTTTCTGCTGCTGATGCCCACCAAAGTGCAACCGGTGAACTGGTCGCCGCCCAAGGCGCCCTCGCTCAAAGACGGCGCCTACGCCGAAAACCAGCGGCTCAAGGGTATTGAAAAAATCGGCGCGCAGGACATCGCCGGCCCCGAAGCCTTGCTGCTCGACCCCCAGGGCTTTCTGATCAGCGGCCTGCAAGACGGGCGCATCATCCGCACCTCGCCGGACAGCCACACGCTGGAAGTGCTCGCCAACACCGGCGGCCGCCCGCTCGGCCTGGCGTTGCACCCGGATGGGCGCTTGATCATTGCCGATGGGGTCAAGGGGTTGCTTGCCCTGGATGCCAATCGCCAACTCAAGCCATTGAGCAGCAGCGCTGACGGCGTACCCTTTGGCCTCACCGACGATGTGACCGTCGATGCCAGCGGGCGCTATGCCTACTTCAGCGACGCATCAAGCCGCTGGGGCTATGGCCAGGACGGCACAGCAGTGATTGAGCATGGTGGCGACGGCCGGTTGCTGCGCTATGACTTCAGCAACGGCACCACAGAGGTGTTGCTGGACCGGCTGCAATTTGCCAATGGCGTGACCCTGGGGCCGGATGAAAACTACGTACTGGTGAATGAAACCGGCGCCTACCGTATCAGCCGCTACTGGCTCAAGGGCGAGCGCAGCGGCACCCATGACCTGTTTATCGACAACCTGCCGGGCCTGCCGGACAACCTCAGTTTCAATGGCCGCGATCGCTTCTGGGTTGCCCTGTATTCGCCGCGCAACCCGTTGCTGGACGGTTTCGCCGGCTACCCGCTGTTGCGCAAGGTGATGGTGCGCGCACTGATGGTGGTGCCCAAGCCCATCGAGCGTAAAGCCTTTGTGCTGGGGCTGGACATCGATGGCAAGGTCATCGCCAACTTGCAGGATGGCACTGAGGGCAATTTCTCGCCGGTCACTACCGCACGCGAATACGGCGACTGGTTGTACCTGGGCTCGCTCACAAGTACCAGCATGGCGCGCCTGCCGTTGAAGCTGGCGCTGGCCGGCGAATAACAAAAAGGGGCAGCCTGTTCAGGCTGCCCCTTCTGATTTACATCACGGTATCAATGGATGATGTCTTGGGTGCAGATGTGCCCAAAGGTCACATACTGCACGTTATCACCGCCGACACCCACGCCCGGGAACTCGTCCAGCTCGATACGCCAGCCGCCGAAGTTGAAGGTGGTGTCCCAGGTGTACTGCACGCCGGTGCTGCTGTCCGGGTACTGCACACGGTTATCGCCAAAGCAGGTACCGAGCGCAGCACTGGCCTGGGATGTGCCGGCACTGTTGGTGGTGGCCTTGAAGTCGGTCCAATGAAACTCGGTGCCCTCAAAGCGCTTGTCGACACGCAGCACAGGTGTGACGCCCAGCAGTGGCGCGCCCGTGGAGTCAGACCAATTGGTGGTCCAGTTCAATGTGCGCCCCGCCTGCGTCGCCATCCAGAATATCGATGCCGGCACCCGCACGATGTTGTCACCGGTTACCTGCGAGGTGTTCAGCCGTGGCGCAGAACCGAGGCTCAACTTGTAATATTTGCTTGGATCCTGCGTCACGGCCGGGTTGGCCCGCACACGCACCTTGACCGTCGTACCCGGCGTGACGCTCGGGTAGGTGGACGTAGAGCCGGCCGGTACGACGATCCAGTTGACGCCATCAAAGCGCTCGAAGATCCACTGGTTACGGCTGCCACTGTCATCGCCTGCCAGGTACATGCTCACGGCCTGGCCACGCACGGCCTTGAAGTCGAAGTAATCGACGTCGTTGGCGTTGTCGAGGTTGCCGCTCACCTTGTTCATGGTGTCCGGCAGCGCAAAAGCATCTTGCGGCGTGTCATTGGGCTCGAAGGCATCGATGTTGGTGTCTGCCGCCACGCCGAAACTGAACTGCGCGTTGGTGGCGGTCTTGGCCACCATGTACCAGTAGTAGTCACCAGCCGGCAGCACGCCGTCGATGTATTCATCGGCATTGCCGGCGTTATCAGCGGTGGCCAGCAGTTGCAGGTTGCCTTGGCCGTCGTCGCGGAACAGGCTCAGCGACATGTCGGCGCCGGCACTCTGGTTGATCAACTGCACCAGCACCCGCGCGCTTTTTGGCAGGTTGAAGTGGTAAGGGAAATCCTGGCCCGTTTGCACTTCGCTGATGGTGTAGAGGGTGTTGATATCCAGGGTCGGAAACAGCGGAACAAAGTCGGCGACCGCTGCACTTTTCAGCTCGCTCTGATTCGGCTTTTTCAACGTGCCGATAACGGTGTTGAACGGAGCGGATTTGGCAGCCTTGGTAGCCGCCTTGGCCTTGCCGTCCCGTGCATCCAGCAGCTTTTGCCGCAGCGCCTCCGAAATCGGCACCGCAGTGAGCGTGCCGCCAGGTTTGAGCGCGTCAATCTCGCTTTGGCTGACTGTGCCGGGGGTGAGTTTGGGAAGGTTCAGGTCGGCCAGGGCAGAGGCCGAGATAAAGCAGGAGGCCATCATGGCCGCGCCCAGCATAAGGGCTTTGGTTGGTTTCATTTTTTATCCATCCATAGTTAAAAAATTGAAGCTCAGGTGATCGGTGACATCCGGTCACCTGGGATGGAATGTAGAACAATACTGTATGCATGAACAGTATTTTTTAGAAAAAATTAACCTCCTTCAAATAGGTAAGTCACCCCACCTGCGCCAAACGGACCAGACCACGGTTGTGATCAGCCAGGTAAACCCCAGGTAATAGGGCCATAACACCCAGCGTTTGAGCGCTAAAGGCACAGACGCCAGTTCGGCCTCGGTCACAACACCGGCTTTCACGTGGCGCTTTGAATCGGACAGAAACTCAAAAATCAGCAACATGCGGTACTGCCTGTCAATCCACTCCTTTCGTCTCCAAAAACGTTTGTTGCCACGAACCCGCTCGTTGTGACTGAAGTAACTTTCCACCTCATCGAGTTTTGTATATTCGGCAAAAAGCATCAGCCCCAGAACGACGAACATCCAAACAAACCACACAATTGAGTAGACCAGAAAAAAATCCATGGTTACGCGCCCTCTGGCTCGAAGATCAAATCACCATTGACCTCCAGGATTTTCCCACCCAGAAGCGCTCCATAATCACCACCTTCATTGCCTACGCCATACCCTCCAGCGGCGCCTCCAATAACGCCACAGGCAAGCGCACCATTCCCCTTCATAGAAATACCCAACACAATGTTGCATGCACGACGAGCGATGGCTGCACCATATTTTCCGCCCACAGCGGCACCTGCCACCGCCCCCACCAACCTTCCCGTTTCCACATACCTCGCCCTTCTACATTGCGCCTCCCTTCCCATCCCGCACGCCTCCTTGATCTCTAATCCTGCTGCTCCCACATCCAATGCCAACCCCACATAAGTGCCCTTCCCCAACCACTTCGACACCTGCGCCACGTCCCCGACCCGCTGCGCATACCCCGCAATCTCACCCTTATGCAGAAAGCTTTTGGTCGATATCCCTAGCACCTTCTTCAACGATTGATTGCCCCGCAACCCCGTGCCAAACCTCGCCGCGCCTTGCAGTTGCGCGTCCAACTGCCGAAACAGCCTTTGGCGCTGACGAGCAAACTCTCCCCGCTCCAACCCACCGCCCTTCAACCGCTGATGCAAGCGCTCAATCGCTTCCAGGGTCTGCGCCACCTCATCCAGATGCCGTGCCCACGCCGACGTGGCGCTGCCGATACCAATCGAGCCGTTCGCCAGCAAGCTCTGCAGCAAATCGTAGTTATTGATTACCGCCGAACCGGCCGATGGCTCCAGCCCCCAGCGAATCTGCTCGCCATAACGCATCAACCAAGCTTCTTCACTGCGACAGCTGAAGCTGAAGTCGTCAGGGATAATTACCAGTTGCCCCGGTGTTACCAGGCCAGTACGTAAGTGCCGGTTCAACACGTCAAAGTGATCAGAACGCTGACGATTTGGCGCCCCGCCCATCGCCCTGGATTTCAAACTGCCGTAGTCCGTTGTGCGGTCATTGATGAACCCCTGCGCCATGCCTTCCATCCCGGATGCAATGAAGATGGCGTCGGAATATAGGCAAGCACAGGCGGCCCGCACACAAGGGCGGGCGCGGGAAATCACATTTGGGAAGTTGCCTACTCGGCAGAGAAAAATCGCCTACAAAAACCCGCGATTAATACCCGGTCATCTCCAGATACCCCACACCACCGTCAAACTGCACCGGCCCTTCCCAGTACGGGATGCTCAGGTTCATCCACGCCTTCGGGTTGACGGCCTGGGGCGTGATATCCAGTTGCTTGCCGGGAATTTTCAGTGACCAGCGCGTAGGAACAGTGCGCCCGTCAACCTCGGTGGTGGCCAGCGGTGTGAGTTGAATATCGGCGTTATGCAGGGTCTGGGTGTGCCCTTGCTGGTCGATCCAGGTGCCGGTCAGGTAACCCGTGCCGTCCTTTTGCCGCACGCGAAACAGCATCAACTGCTCGCCACGGTCCAGGTGCAGGGAGAACCAGTCCCAGCCGGTCTGGCTCGCGGCCAGGGGCTGGCTGCTCCATTCGCGGTCGAGCCAGGCCGGGCCGCTGACCTGGTAGGTGGTGCCGTCGAGAGTGACATTGCCTGCTGCGGTAAAAAACGGCTGGCTGTAGTAGTAGGACGCCTGGCCTTGATCGGATTTGCGGCTGTAGCCGTTTTCACCCTGCAGCACCAATGGGCGGCTGGAAGTCAGTTGCAAGTCGTAGGCAAACTGTGGGCCTGTGGCCTTGAGTTGCATATCGGCCAAGGCGCTGGCGGCATCGGGCCGGGTGGCAAAACTCCAATCGTCGAGCCAGGCAGTGAATGGCGCTGCCTGGGCGCCGGCCTGGCCAACACCGCCACGGGCGTAGCGCTCGGCGGCGTAATGCCGGGTGGCGGAGGTGACGGCGGCGTGGCCCAGCCAGATCGTCGAGTCACGCCAGCCCGCATGTACCGGCCCGGCCTTGAGCGCGTTGCGAAACAACGTCCATTGCACGCCGAACACATGGCCTTGGGCATCCTTGAGGTTGGCGGTGACGTACCACCATTCGATGCGAAAGCCGGGGTGCGGGCCGTGGTCTTCGGGAAAGCTGAAGACCTTGCCAGGCACCACCTGGGCGAAATCCGCCGCTTCACTGCCAAGGCCGGCGAAGCTTTCCTGCGGCGCGGGGGCTTTGTCGCAGGCGGTCAATAGCAACACGGCGGCCCAGCACCAGGGGTTAATCTTCATGGGCAAAGATCCTCAGCAAATCCGTCGGGCGGCTGCGGTACAACTGCCACAGCGGCCAGGCCGAGGCCAGCAGCGTGGCAAGCATCGCCAGCCCCAGCAATTGCGCCAGCTGCCACGGGAACACTTGCAATGGCAGGCGCCAGCCGAACGCCTGCACATTGATCACCGCGTCCAGGCACCAGGCCAGCAGCAGGCCCAAGGGTAAGGCCAACACCAGCGTCAACACCGCCAGCAGCCAGGTTTGGCCGAGGTTGAGCAGCATCAGTTGCCGGCGCGTCACGCCCAGCGCCCACAGCGGTGCGAGTTGGCCAAGGCGGCTTTGGCTCTGGGTCAGCAGGCTGATAAACAGCGCCACACCGGCGACACCCAGGGTCAGGCTGTTGAGTGCCGCGGTGGCGGCGAAGGTGCGTTCGAACACCTGGCTCGACCAGCCTTTGAGCTGCTGCTGATCGACGATGCGGCTGTCCTCCAGGGCAAAGGCGCGCCGCACCTCCTGCACCAGCGCCGGCACATTGCCGGGCAGTACGCGCAGGTTGAAGCGCGCCGGTGCCAGGCCCGGCCAGTGCGCCAGCAGGTGTTGCGAATTGACCAGCAGATGGCCCTTGGGGTTGCCGTAGTCAGCGTAAACCCCCACCACTTTTGGCGACCACACGCCTTGCGGCGTGGGGAGCTTGATGGCGTCGCCCAGGCCCACCTTCAAGCGGCGCGCCAATTGCTCGCTGAGCATCACGCTATCGCCCTGCAACAGTTGATCCCAGGGTGTGCTGGCGGCTTGCAGCAGCGGCCAGTGCTGGCGATAGGTCGGATCGTCGACCACCCCGAACACATCCGCCGGCCAGCCCTGCAATTGCACCGCCACCTGCCAGGTGGGCAGCACCGCCTGCACCAGCGGTTGCCGCGCCAACCAGGTGGAAATCTGCTCGGCCTGGGCCGGGTTTTGCGGGTTGAGGTACAGCTCGGCGGTAAGGCGTTGTTCCAGCCAGTTATTGAACGTCTGGCGAAACCCCGAAGTCATGGAGCCCGCACCAATGTTCGCCGCCAGGGCCAACAGCAACGCCATCAGCGCCAGGCTCAAGGCCGGCAACTGCTGGCGGCAGTCGGCAAGAAACCACTGGCCCAACACCGAACGGCTACGTCCAAGCACCGCCGTCAACAGGCCATTGAGCACCACCGGCAGGCCGAGCGCCGCGCCCAGCAGCAAGGCTGCCATGAGCACAAACCCGGCAGTGAGGCTGTTGCCCCACCACAGCGCCAGCATTGCAATCGCCAACGCAGTAGCCGCCACCCAACCCTGACGTCGCAGCCAACGCCGGTGCGCCTCGTGCCAGGCCTGGGCATTGGCCAGCGCCAGCAAGGGCAAACGCGACGCGCGCCACAGGCTGCTGGCGCCCGCCAGCAGCGCGCCGAGCAGGCTCAAGCCCAAGCCGGCCAGCCACCACCACGGGCTGAGGTTTAATTGGCCCGCCACCTCGGCGCCATACAGCCCGCGCAGGCTGGCGGCCACATCCGGGAGCAACAGGCTGGCCAGCAGGTAACCACTGATCACACCCAACACGCCACCCAGCAACGACAACACGCCCAGCTCAACCGCCAGGCTGACGATCAGCAGGCGCGCGCTGACCCCGCAGGCACGCAAGGTACGCAGCAAGCCACGGCGTTGCTCCAGGGCCAGGCCGATGGCGGCGTGGACAATAAACAGGCCGACTACAAAGGATAAAAAACCCAAGGCATCGAGGTTCAGGTGAAAGCTCTCGGTGAGGCGCGAGAGGTTGTTGTCCTCGCCTTGCTTGAGTTGCAGCGCGGCGGGAGGCGTCGGGTGGGTGGCGGCAAAGGCCTTGTCCACCAGCAGGCGCGACAGACGCCCCGGCATGTCCAATAACGGTTGGGCGAAGCCGATATCGGTCAGCAACAGGCCGGGAGCCATGTCAGGCTGAACCTGCAATGGTGGCAACCGTTGGCCGTTCGCCGTCAACGGTCGCGCACCGGCCTGCAACCCCAACGCCTGCAAGGTTTGCGCGGCGATCCAGGTTTGCCCAGGCGGGTTGAAAAACCCGAGCATCTGCGCCTGGCTCAAGCGCTGCCCCGCCACCGCACCGCCACCGGGCAAGGACAATGGCTCGATGCCCATCAATTGCAGGCGCAGATCTTCATGCCCCTTGAGCTGCAGCCGCCCCTGCACCACCGGCGACACCGGCCAGCCGGCGCGGCGCAGTTCGGCAAACAGCGCTTGCGGGAAGCTCGCGCTGTCCGGCGCAGTCAGGCTGGCTTGGGGCTCACCGCCGATCAATTGGCTGGCACGTGCATAGCTGTCGCGCGCCTGGCTGTTAAGGGCTTGCACGCCGGTCAACAACGCGGTGGCCAGCCACAAGCCGGTGAGCACGCTGAAGAACTGCACCGGGTGTCGTCGCCAATGGCTCAACAATGCGCGCAGTGCCCAATAAAATACCCTCATCTCATGCGACCACACGACCACGCCGCAACACCACCTGGCGGTCCAGGCGCGCGGCGATGCGCGGGCTGTGGGTGACCATCAACAGGCTGGTGGGGCTGTCTCGCAGCAGGTCCAGCAGCAATTGCAGCACGTCATCGCTGGTGGCCTCGTCGAGATTGCCGGTGGGTTCATCCGCCAGCAACAAGCCGGGGCGCGAGGCCAACGCACGGCCCACCGCAACCCGCTGCTGTTGGCCGCCGGAGAGTTGTTCGGGATAACGCTTGAGCAAATCGCCCAGGCCCAGGCGCTCAACCAGTTGCGCCTGCCATTGCGGGTCGAAGCGCCCGGCCAGACGTGCCTGGAACGCCAGGTTGTCGTCGACACGCAAACTGCCGATCAGGTTGAACTGCTGGAACACCAGGCCGATTTCGGTACGCCGCCAATGCGCCAGTTGCGCCTCGCTCAGTTGGTCCAGGCGCTGCTCGCCCACCTGAACAGTGCCACTGTCCACACGGTCGAGCCCGGCGACCAGATGCAGCAACGTACTTTTTCCGCTGCCGGACTCGCCCATCAGCGCCAGGCTGCTACGCTCTCCCAGGTACAGGTCGACACCCGCCAGCACCGGCAGTGGACCTTGCGGGGTGGCGTAGCTTTTAACAACACCTTGCACCTGCAACATAAACACGCTCGTTTAAAGGACTGCAAACGAGCATAACGGCTGGTTGACGGCCCCACGCAAATTTTTCACATGGATTTCACCGCTTGCCCACCCTCGCCCCTCTAAATTGCCCGCCATGCGTCGCTAGACGGCAACTTGTTAGTTACCGCCCACGGCAACTTTTAACCGTCGGATGTTCAGCCAAAAGACAGCAGCGCTATGACACGCTCCGCTTCAACTACGGGCATCCGTCAGTGCGTTGCGCCTATTTGAATAAAACACTGAAGACAGTGCCCATGGTGAATGATGTGGTTGACCTTACCCTGACCAAACCGCGCTCACGCCGGGGCTATCTCAAGCGCCTGCGAAAGTGGTGGGCGGGCCTTGCCGTTATCGGCTTGCTGCTCGCCGGTTTCCTGGTGTGGCCGTTCTCGCCGCGCGACCTGAGCGTCGGCAATCGCCTGCTGACCTCGCAAGTGCTGCCGGCCTGGCGTAATGGCGACCTGATCGTGCTGGTGCGTCACGAAGAGCGCTGCGACCGCTCGCCCAATGCCTGCTTCGGCGCACCTGAAGGCCTGACGACCGTCGGCACCCAACGCGCTGAAGAAGTGGGCAAGGCCTTCAAACTACTGGGCCTGGAAAACAGCGACATCGTTGCCAGCCCGGCCTTGCGCACGGTACAGACCTCGCACTTCATGTTCGGCAAAGCCGAGCTGACCGCTGGGGAAAAGACCATCTGTGGCGAGGACATCGATGAAGAACTGCTCAGCCGCAAACGACCTGGTCGTAACCTCGTTTTTGTCACCCACAGCGGCTGTATTGCCGACTTCGAAAGCGCCCTGGGCTACCCCCATGCGACGTTCTCCGAGTACGGCAGTGCCCTGTTCGTGCGCGTACTGGCCAACGGCAAATTCGAGACGCTTGGCATCATGAAAGGCCCCGCCTGGGCCGCCGTACTTAAAAAGCTATAGACACTTTTTTACCTATAACTTTCTTCATGTTCAGCAAAACGACAGCCCTGTTCTGGCATGTTCAACTGCGCCCGCTACTATTGGACGTCATGAATACTTTCATCGACTTAGTGAACTTAGTGATTCTTCCTACAAACTTTTACACATCTGCTTACTTCGCCATTAAACGTCAAGGAGCGACGTTTTCATGACTCGACTGCTTAAACCCTTACCTCTATTGCTATTGGCCTTCGCGGTATTCTATCTACTGCCCATGGGCCTGCACGGTTTGTGGATCCCGGATGAAACCCGCTACGCCCAGATCAGCCAGGAAATGCTCCAGAGCGGCAACTGGGTCGCACCGCACTTCATGGGTGTGCGCTATTTCGAAAAACCTGCCGCCGGCTATTGGCTGATCGCCCTCGGGCAGGCGGTGTTCGGCGAAAACCTGTTCGGTGTGCGTGTGGCTTCGGCCTTGACCACCGGCCTGAGCGTGGTGCTGGCCTACCTTATCGCCCGCCGCCTGTGGAACGACCCACGCAAAAGCTTCGCCTGCGCCCTGCTCTACATGAGCTTCGGGCTGGTGGCTGGGCAAGCAGGTTATTCCAACCTCGATCCGCAATTCACCTTCTGGGTCAACCTCAGCCTGGTAGCGCTGTGGTTTGCCCTCGACAGCCGCACGCCGCGTAGCCGCCTGGGTGCCTGGGCAGTGTTGGGCGTGGCCTGCGGCATGGGCTTTATGACCAAGGGCTTTCTGGCCTGGCTGTTGCCCGTGCTGATCGCCGTGCCCTATATCCTCTGGCAGCGCCGCCTGGGCGAATTGTTGCGCTACGGCCCGCTGGCCATTGTGGTCGCCGCGATCTTGTGTGTGCCGTGGGCCTTGGCCATTCACTTGCAGGAGCCTGACTACTGGCGTTTCTTCTTCTGGCACGAGCATATCCGTCGCTTCTCTGCCGACAATGCCCAGCATGCGCGGGCCTGGTGGTTCTTCCTGCCGATCATGGTGGTCGCCTGCCTGCCCTGGGCGGCGTTGCTGCCAGCCACACTGATCAAAACCTGGAAAGACAAAGCCCAGCCGGCCATCGTGTTCCTGGCCCTGTGGTTGCTGTTGCCCCTGGCCTTCTTCAGCATGAGCCGCGGCAAATTGCCGACCTACATCATGCCGTGCCTGCTGCCACTGGCCTTGTTGATGGGCCACGCGCTGATCGACTTGATCCAGCAAGGCAAGGCCCGCGCGATCCTGATCAACGGGCTGGTAAACGCCGTGATTGGCCTGGCGGCGATGGTGGCATTGATCTACCTGCAAATCAGCAACCCGATGTACGGCAACAGCCACGCGGAGATGTTCAGCCTGTCCCTGGCGTTTATCGTATTGCTGGCCTGGATCCTCGCCAACCTGCTGCAAGCGCTGCGCCCGCTGACCCTGTGGGCAATGCCGGCACTGGGCATCGGTTTGCTGGTGGCGTTGCTGCCGGCGGGCATGCCGGAAATGATCACCGATACCGAAATGCCCGACCAGTTCGTGCTTGAGCATCTGGACGAATTGCAACAAACCCATGCTTTGATCAGCAACGAGTTGGGCTCGGCGTCGGCCTTGTCCTGGCGCCTGGGTCGCACGGAAGTGGCGTTTTACGACACCGAAGGCGAGCTGCGTTATGGCCTCAAGTACGCCGACTCGGTGCACCGCAAGGTCGACCTGGACAGCGTGCAGACCTGGCTTGCGCAGGCGCGCCAGCAAGGTTCGGTCGGTGTGCTGATGCGCGTGCGCAGCACCAGCGAACACCGCGAAGAAGGGCAACTGCCACCGGGTGGCAAGCGCTATCGCAAAGGCGCCCTGCTCTTGATTATTTATCCGCAGCTTCCTTAACGTTACGTCTGCCTTGAGAGCCGCCCATGAGTGTCTTCAAAACCGAACGCGGCGCCCTGGTGCTGCTGCTGGGCGTCTCGGCGCTGCTCCTGCTGCTGGGCCTGGGCAGTCGCGACCTGTGGGGGCCGGAAACCCGCTGGGCCAATATCGCGTTGCAGATGCTGCAAAGCGGTGATTACTTCGACCCCTACCTCAAGGGCGCGCCCTACTACGACAAACCCCTGCCCTCCTACTGGCTGATCACCGGCTTCGCCAACCTGATGGGCGGGCTTGGCCCCTGGTCGCTGCGTTTGTCGTCGGTGATTGCGGCGTGGCTGAGCATCTGGCTGGTGTACCTGATCGGCGAACGCCTGTTTCGCAAAGGCACCGGGCTGATTGCCGGTTGGATGCTCGCCACCACCTTCTACTTTCTGTTCTGGGCGCGCGTGGCCACGGCCGATATCCTCACCGTGTGCGGCGTGCTGGCGGCGGTGTGGTGGTATTGGCGCGGGCCGGACGACACGCGGCTGGGGCGCTACACGGTGTTTTTCCTGCTGCTGGCGGCCACCTCGCTGTTCAAAGGTTTGATCGGTTTTGTGCTGCCGGGCCTGGTGCTGCTGCCGCACCTGCTCAGCGAGCACCGCTACAAGCGCCACCTCAACCTGCGCCTGCTGCTGGCCATGCTGATTGCAGCGGCGTTTTATGCGATTCCCTTCGTGCTGTCCCACCTCTACGGCGCGCCGACTTACGGCGAGAGTGGCCTTGAACTGGTGTTCAAGGAAAACGTCGTGCGTTTCTTCGACCCGTTCGACCACATGGGGCCGATCTACACCTACCTGATCTACCTGCCCGCCTACACCTTGCCCTGGGCACCGTGCTGGTTGCTGGGCCTGTGGCTGGCGCTGCGCAACTGGCGCCACACGCCACCGAACGTGCGCTGGCTGGTGTGGGGCCTGGGCCTGCTGTTTGTGTTCTTCACCGCCAGTGGCAGCCGGCGCAGCTACTACGTGCTGCCGCTGGTGCCTTTTGCCCAGTTGTTGGCGGCCTGGTGGTTGAGTGAACGCCTGGAGCAAAAAACCGCCAGCTGGCCGCGTTGGCAAAAAGGCTTCGGTTTCACCGCAGGCCTGCTGTTGCTGGTGCTCGGAGGGATCTATCCCTGGGTCAACGGCAATGGCGGCGTGACCCGCTTCGCCGACGACGTACAGGCCGAGGCGGTCAAAAGTGCGCCGTGGGCTCACTGGCAGATGGTGATGGTAGAAGTCGACAACAAGGTGCCGATGTACCTGCAAAATGGCGGCAAACCGTTCTACTACGTCAGCGAGACCCAGGACTTCCCGCGCCAGGGCGACAGCGCCGCCTTGATGGCCTGGCTGGAAAAAACCAGCGGCCAGGGCTTCGACCCGCAGCACACCATTATCGTCGCGCAGTATTCCAAGGAAGACCCGACGCCGCTGGCCTACCTGGGCGCGGATCACACGGTGATCACCACTCAGCCGGATAATGGCGAACGGTTGTTCCAGAAGCGCTCGGGTGGCAGCGTGGCGTTTGTTCCCATAGGTAAATAACGTCGCGCGGCAAAGTCTGACTTAATTTGTTGGCAAGCTTGCCGCGTGAATAAAGGCCTCATCCAGGCTTTTGGCGTCATACGCCCCCATGAACCCTCCTGCGTCAGTAAAGCGGTTAAAGCGTTGCTGACTCAGCATGTAAAAGTCATCGCAATGATTGACGATTTCGTCAACGTTATGTGACGAGACGAGAACAGCAACACCCTGCTGCGCAGCGCCTTCCAAACACCTCCAAATATGATAACGAAACTCCGGATCCACGCCCGCTGTAGGCTCATCCAGAATGACCAGATCGGCCCCTACAGCGAGCAGAGACAGCGTAAAAAACCAACGCTTTTCTCCATAACTGCAAAGCGAGGATTTTTTGTTCCAGATGTCGCAATAGCGCTCGGCAACCCCCGGGCTCCACATTTCGATTTTTTCTAACGCATGCTTTTGAGTAACCGGCACATCAGCACAAAAAATCATCATCATTTTAAACACATCAAACATTCGAAGCACTGGAGGCGTAGTGATAACTTGAGACAAGTAAAGAAACGTTGAGAACGAATTGACTATCTCACCGGCCTCCATTTTCTTCAGACGGCAAATCACATCAAAAAAAGTAGTTTTTCCAGATCCGTTAGGCCCCAGTAAGCCTGAGATGGAGCCCGCTTCGACCACCATTGACGCCTTATTAAATACCGTATGGCGCTCATACCGGACGTCTAGCGAATTCACAATCAAACGTTTCATCAGTAACGACTCCAAACCGGATTGACGAGCAAAAATTTATAGACCACAGCCAGCGACAAAACAAACAGCACTACAATGGTCATCACTACATATAAAGATTCAAAGACACCCCCCTGCATAATCTGGCTAGCCCACCACATCGGATTGAAAAATTTCACCACTTCTATCACCGGATGGGACGAGCTTATACTCACAATCCCAAGCGCCAACATCAGGAAAGACAACACTGAAAACACAGTATTCGCATTTTGAAACCCCAGCGGAACCAGCGTCAATAACAGTGACGGTATCGAAAACAGCAAAAAACAAATGTAGAATCTTCCAGCGACAACAAGAAACTCAACAAAACTCATCTCACCAAAGTACACCCGCGTCAGAACATAGAACACCAAACAATAAACCATTGACATAATTGAATAGGCCAAAAACTGACCAACAAGAAAGACCCTCTTCGTGCGATTCGTATAGACAAACGATCGAAGAAAACCGCTCTCTCTTCTCCCCACTATATAAAACGCCAGCCCAAACATGGCGACACTCGACGATACGAAGGCGTAGAACCATGAGGTCACCGAAATGTAATCAGCCGACATTTCCGCACGGGTCATCCGGGCATACATAATTAAGTAAAAGGTGACAACTGGGGAGAGGACGATCCAAAATAACGCAAGAGGCTCCTTCAATTGTTCTTTAATAAAAAGAGTCGCTAACGCACCCGACCTAATTAATAAATAGACGTTCATTAATCACCTCATGGAAAAGGCACCATCGCTTTCAAGCGCGAAGGCAGCATAGAAGTCTGACCCACCAAGTCTGCCGCCATATGATGCAAAACCAAACCCACCATAAAAAACCGACTCGCAAAACTCTTCAACAGTTTTCATCTTCTTTCTCCAGAGTAGTTATGAATGGGTTGTTTTTCAATCTTCTATTAAAATAAACAAAGCCAATTTAGCTCTACTGCAAAAAAATGCAAACCTCTCACGCCGCAGACGTAGGAGAAGTCGGACCAAACAATAGGAAATATCTTTCAATCAAATCAGATGACTAATAATTGCGCACTACCAATAACAGGCAATCAACCTTCAACGCCAAGTTATTATCCGTGCAGAATTAATACCTTATAAACTATCAATCTACAAACACCCTCAGCCCTTCATTCAAAAAGACGCGTACAACAGAAGATATCCCTCTCAAAAACAGTGCACTCATCCGATAAACGGTATTACTTGCCTCTCACACGTGTTCCACTTCAAACATCCCGGCGATGCCCCTTGCAACACAACACACCAGACATGCGCTGGTGTTGATTTGCGCAGTGATGCAACAGGATATTGAACGCCAGCAGTACGTGCCCGTCGGCAACACGGCTAGCGCTTCTCAAACACGGCATAACCGACATAAGCAAAATCCGACAGCCGCCGCGCTTCAGAACCGGGGTAAGTGAAATGCTCACGTGTCAGGTAAGACGCAGGAAGGTCAGGAACGTCCTCCACCCTTCCGTCTATTTCGCCGTTACTGGCCGTGGAATGGGCGCCGCCTTGCTGATCAATGAATTCAAGGAGGTGTTCAGCATTCGCGGCACTGGCTGCACGAACATCGGCGGGTAACCGGGGGTCGTTCCAGTCACCGCCTACGAGCACTTTGAAGGCGAGCCGTTCGTTCGCGTCGAGCACGTTATCAAGTGCCTTGAACAAGGGATTCACAGTGATTGCCTGCACCGCGCGTCGGTCACCTGCTGCGCGGCCGTGGGGGGCAGGCTTTGGCCAGACGACCCCACGACCGCCCTCCACCAGTACGCGGTAGCCTTGCTCGGCGAACTGAGTCAGGCGGTCCACCTCGGACGCAAACCCTTTTATACCCTGCACGTCCAGGCGCCCATCCCCTGGATAACTGCCTTTGACCCGGCGCAGACAGGGGTCGTTGTCGATGTGGTGGATCACCCGCGCCAGGCGATACATGGCGTCGGCGCGCGACACGGGGTCTGGGTTGGCGGCGGTAAAGTCGCCCACCTGTCGCTTCAAGTGGGTGATCAATCGGGTTTGGCGCTCACGCCTTTGTGGGTTCCAGCCATAGGCGCGTGACATGATGCCCGTGCCCAGCATGGGGTTGTCCTTGTAGATTTGCGTCGCTGAGCGTTGATCATCCGCCGGCCGTGTTTGCGCGCGCGTCGGCAGGCTGGAGGTGTCGGCCTCTGTGCGAGGGGTAGGCAACGTCGGCGCGCGCGTCTGTATGAAAGGCTGAAAGTGTCCAAGCGTTGGGGTCATGAGCCAGGTTGTCCATCAAAATCCAACGGCGTCGAAACGCTGACGCCGACGTTTCAGGCGAAACTGCACAGTGTGTTGGTGGTGACGGCAAAAAAGGTTCCATCGGAACCTGCGGTTGATGGCGATCGTTCCCACGCGCAGCAAAGGAACGCCTCTTGGGACGCGCTGCGTCTCTCCACCATTGCGCACTTGCGTCGCGGGCTGCATTCCCACGCGGAGCGTGGGAACGATCAAATCGGAACCTGCGGTTGATGGCGTTTGGTCATGGTTTGTAAAGGGCCAGCAAGGCGTGTCTCTTTTAATTGCAGGACGTTTCCTAGACAATCCCTGCCGCCTTGTGCCCGTTGGAATCGGTGGCTAGTCTGCGATCCGTCACTGCTCATCAGTGATCGGGTTTAGTCGCCCGACCTTCCAACGCGTGCATGGTCCTCCATGAGGTTTTATGGTGGCTGTGCGCAGGGCACCTTCGGGTGCGCCGGAATTTTCGCGTTGGAGCCGGTCGACTAACCTGCGTACAGCCGCCACCCTCGTTTAGTCGCGAAGGGTGTCCGTCCCTTATCTAACGCGAAGGTACACCATGAAAAAAGTCGTCCCCGACCCACCCCGCAATTGCACCAAAGACCGCGCCGCCTTCAATCGCGCCATCGACCATTACCTGCCCTCCAAGGGTGTTCAAATCGAAGACCTGAGCTTCGAAGACGCCCTGCTCTACACCGCCAGCTTGCTCGACAGCGCTTCAGCGACCGCGCTCAATTGCGGTGATCTGCTGGCCAGCCCCCAGCGGGAGAAGATTCTGGCGGTGTGGCATTTGCTGGAGGTGGCCAAGACCACGGTGGACCGCTCTATCGAGTGCCTGAATCCTCCAAAACCAACTGCCTGACTGTGGTCTAAAAATGTGGGAGCTGGCTTGCCTGCGATAGCCAAGTCTGTGGCAGGTGGGCTGTTGTGGCGAGCAGGCTTGTCCTGCGTTGGGCTGCGAAGCGGCCCCAGTAAAGGCACTGCAGTTTTCCTGAAAGAACTCAGCGTCTGGGTTAGGGGCTGCTTCGCAGCCCAACGCAGGACAAGCCTGCTCGCCACAGGTGAAATTGGCTGCCTTCAAACGTTGTGTAGATACCCATGCTGCGATAGCGGCGTATCAGCAACAGAGGCGTTGCCTGAACTACCGCTATCGCGGCGATGCGGCGACCCGACAAGCCCGGCTCCCACATCGCCCGCCTCCAGGCTTCAGATCCGGCGGCGGCGGTTAAGTTGGGGGATCGCGGTTTGCGGCACTTCTACGCGCTGTACCTGAGCGGTGGTACAGGCGGCCAATTGCGCCAACGTCGGCTGGCTGAACAAGGTGCGCGCATCCACTTCCAACCCAGCCTTGCGCATCCGTGCCACCAGGTTCACCGCCAGCAACGAGTGCCCGCCCAATTCGAAGAAGTGGTCGTGACGCCCTACCCGCGCAAGCTTTAACACGTCGGCCCAGATGCCCGCCATCAGGGTTTCCATCTCACCCACCGGCGGCTCATACGCGCGACTCACCACCGCCTCCAACCCAGGCTCCGGCAAGGCTTTGCGGTCGAGTTTGCCAGCCGGGTTAAGCGGCCATTCATCAAGCTGCACAAAGGCCGCCGGCACCATGTATTCAGGCAACTGTTCCAACACGTACGCACGCAAGGCTTCCAGGCTTGGCACTTGCCCGCGCAGGGTAAAGTACGCCACCAAACGCTCATCACGAATCAGCACCGCCACGTCCCGCAGCGCCGGGTGCGCGGCCAGGCGCGATTCGATTTCGCCCAGCTCCAGGCGCACGCCCCGCAGCTTGACCTGAAAGTCATTGCGCCCCAGGAACTCAAGGTTACCATCGGGCAAGTAACGCACCAGATCGCCGGTGCGATACAGCCGATCACCGGCCACAAACGGGCTGTCGATAAAGCGCTCGGCGGTCATCTGTTCCAGGCCCAAATAGCCCCGCGCAACGCCGACGCCGCCGATATGCAGTTGGCCGCTGACGCCCATGGGCACCGGCGTGTCATGTTCATCCAGCACATACAGGCGGGTGTTGTTGATCGCCCGACCAATCGGCAGTTGCACGGCCGGCACGGCGGCGCCGGGTTCCAGGGTCCAGGCGCTGCTGTCCACCGTGGCTTCGGTGGGGCCGTAGACGTTATGCAAGCGCACGTTGGGCAAGCGTGCCTGCACGCCTCGGGCCAGGGCTTCAGTGAGCTCACCGCCACCGCAGAGCACGTCGGTGAGGCTGGTGCACAGCGCGGACTCTTCCAGTTCCAGAAACTGCTGCAACATCGCCGGCACGAACTTGATCACGCTGATCTGTTGCTCGCGGATCACCTGGGCCAGGTACGCCGGTTCACGGTGCCCATCGGGCCGTGCGAGCACCAGGCGCATGCCATTGGTCAGCGGCCAGAACAGCTCCCACACCGAGCCATCGAAGCTGAACGGCGCACGTTGCAACAAGGCGCCGCCCCGGGCATTCGGGCACAACCGGGAGCCCCAGTGCATCAGGTTGCTTAAGCCCCGATGCTCGATCATCACGCCTTTGGGCGTGCCGGTGGAGCCGGAGGTGTACATCACGTAGGCCAGGTTGGCGACGCTCAAACCGGGCACCAACGGGTTGCCGCCAGGTGCCTGGCTCCAGGCGCAGCGGTCGAAGTCGATTACCGGCATCGACACCTCGCCGGGCAAGTCACGGGTGGCCGCGTGCACCAGTAACGCCACGGGCTGACTGTCGCTGAGCATGTAGGCCAGGCGTTCGCGCGGGTAGCCTGGGTCCAGCGGCACATAGGCGCCGCCCGCCTTGAGGATCGCCAGCAACCCCACCACCAGTTCCAGCCCGCGCTCGACGCACAGGGCCACACGCGAATCCGGCTGGACGCCGCGCTCGCGCAGGTGAAAGGCAAGCTGGTTGGCACGCTCGTTGAGCTCGCGGTAGGTCAACTGCCGTTCGCCGGCCTGCACCGCAATGGCATTGGGAATCTGCCGCGCATGGGCTTCGAACAGGGCTTGGACGGTGAGGGTTTCGGGGTAGTCGGTGTGGGTCGCATTAAAGTCCAGCAACTGCGTTTTCAGTTCGCTGGCCGGCAGCACCTGTACCTCGCGCAGGGGTGTGGTCGGCGCGTGTTCAAGGGCTTCCGCCAGGCCGCGCAACACCGTCTCGATATAATCCAGCAAGCGCTCGGCACTGACCTTGCGCGGCGCCTTGGCCGTGAGGCGAAAGCCGCTGGCGACGTCGTCGACCGTCAGCATCAGCGGATAGCTGAGGATGTCTTCGCTGCTGAGCAGCGCAATGCCCGGCACCAGGTTCAGGTCCCTGTCCGCCGCCGTGTGCCGATAGTTGAGCAGGCTGTTGAACAGCGGCGATGCACCGCTGCAACGCTGGGCCAGGGCCAGCGATGCCTGTTCATGGGCGACCAGCGCGCTCAGTTGCGCATGGGTGTCTGCCAGCGCAGCGACCACGCTTTGCCCGGCCAGGCGCACGCGCAGCGGCAAGGTGTTGATAAACATGCCCAAGGCACGGTCGGCGCCCTCGCCGGCTTGCAAACGGCCGAGCAACACGGTACCGAACACCACATCATCGCGGCCCGCGACCCGGCTGAGTACCTGGGCCCAGGCCAGGTGAAACAGGCTCGCGGCACTCACCCCAAGCGCTCGCGCTAGAGCGCGCAGGCGCAGGTTGAGGGCGTCTGCCAAGGGCCGTTCGGCCGCTTCGATGTCGGCGCGATTGGCCTGGCGCTCCTGCAAGCCGAACGCCAGGGTCGGCTCGTCAACGTCGGCCAGGCGCTCGCGAAAGAACGCTTCATGGGCCGCCTGGCGCGCTGCCGAACGGGCCTGCGCGACCATGTTGCGGTAAGGCACCGGTTCCGGCAATTGCGCCTGCTGGCCCAGCAAGTGGGCGCGAATTTCATCCACCAGCACAGTGGTCGAGGTGGCGTCGTTGACCAGGTGATGGAAGCGCAACTTGGCGACCCAGCGCTGGTTGTGCGGCTCCTCGGCGTAATCCAGTGCCATCAGCGGCGCCTGGCGCAGATCCAGCGGTGCGTGCTGATCCTGCAGCGGTTCGACGCGCAACTGCGCCTGGCGCCACACCACTTGCATCGGTTGTTCAAGCGCATCCCACACCAGGCTGGTGCGCAGAATATCGTGACGGTTGATCACCTGCTGCAACGCTTGGGCAAACGCCTCCAACTGGTCGCGACGGACAAAACTGAACAGCGCATGTTGCTGGTAGGGGTCGCGCGCGTCCGTGAGGTGGTGGTACAGCAAGCCCTCCTGCAACGGCGCCAGCGGGTAGATTTCCTGCACATTGGCAGCCCCACCGGGGATGCCGGCGACGATACGATCCAGGCTCGGCTGGTCGAGTTCGGCCAGTGCGAGCATGTCCGGCGTGATGTGGCTGCAACCTGGCGCAATACGATTGCCCGGCACCTGTACCTCACTGCCTCCACTGACCGCCGCCAGCGCGGCGAGCGTCGGCTGGCCGAACAACACCTGCACATCGGCATGCAAGCCGGCCTGGCGCATGCGCTGCACCAACTGCACCGCCAACAGCGAATGGCCGCCCAGTTCAAAGAAATGGTCATGGCGCCCCACTTGCTGCACCTGCAATAGTTCAGCCCAGATCTGCGCCAGCAGGGTTTCCGCGCCTTCGTACGGTGCTTCGAACTGGCGCGTGACAAAGGCTTGCTGGGTGGGCGCAGGAAGCGCCTTGCGGTCGAGCTTGCCGTTGGCGGTCAGCGGCATCGCCTCCAACTGCACATAGGCTGCCGGCAGCATGTAATCGGGCAGCGAGGCTTGCAGATGGGCACGCAACGCTTCGATTTCGACGCTGTGCCGGGCGACAAACCAAGCCAACAACTGGCCCTCGCGACACTGCACCACGGCTTCCTGGACCGCCGGATGGCTGGCCAGCGCGGACTCGATTTCCCCCAGTTCGATGCGCACGCCACGGATTTTCACCTGGTCGTCATTGCGGCCCAGGTACTCAAGGTTGCCGTCGGGCAGCCAGCGCACCAGATCGCCGGTGCGGTACATCCGGCCCTCGCTGAACGGGTCATCCACAAAGCGCTCGGCGCTCAGTTCAGGCTGGTTCAGGTAACCCCGCGCCACACCCTTGCCGCCGATATACAGCTCCCCCGCCACGCCAATCGGCACCGGGCGCCGCTGTTCATCCAGCACGTACACCGTGGCATTGTCGATCGGCGCGCCGATGTGCAGCGCATGGCCCGCCTCGACGCGCCCGGAGGTGGCGACCACGGTGGCTTCGGTCGGGCCATAGTTGTTGATCACGTCATAGGTTTGTGCGCGGCTGAAGCTGCGCAGGCGGTCGCCGCCGATCAGCAGGGTGCGCAGGGTCGGGTGTTGCAGACGCTGGCTGAAGGCGTACTCGGCCACCGGCGTCGGCAAAAAGCACACGTCCAACGGCTGCGCACGCCACCAGTTGAGCAGCGCATCAATGTCCTGGGCGTCGTCCTGTGCCGGCGGCAAGTGCAAGGTCGCGCCCACGCACAACGCCGGCCACACTTCCCAGGCCATCGCGTCAAAACCGAAGCCGGCCACGCTGGCCGTCTGGCTGCCCGCGTGCAGGTTGAAGGCGCGGCAGTGCCAGTCCACCAGGTTCGACACGGTGTGGTGCTCAACCATCACGCCTTTGGGCAAACCGGTGGAGCCTGAGGTGTAGATCACATACGCGAGGTTCGACGGCGTGACCGCCACCGGTGGGCTGTCGCTGCGGCCGTGGGCCGGCAGGTCCAAACGGATTATCGGCACGTCGAGCATCGGCAGGCGCGCCAGCACGTTGTGCTGGGCCAGCACCGCCACCGGGGAACTGTCGTGCAGCAGGTAGCTCAGGCGCTCGGCCGGGTGAGCCGGGTCCACCGGTACGTAGCAGGCGCCGGCCTTGAGGATCGCCAGCAACCCGGCCACGGTGTCCAGCCCGCGCCGCGCCACAATCGCCACACGGTCATCCGGCTGCACGCCATGTTCGAGCAATTGGTGGGCCAGGGCATTGGCCTGTTGATCGAGCTGGGCGTAGGTCAATTGCCGGTCCTGATGCACCGCCGCAATGGCGTCAGGCGTGCGCGCTGCTTGCGCCTCGATGCGCCGATGCAGGGTTTGCGCGCTGGCAGGCGCTTGTGCGGTGGCATTCCACTGCTGCAACCGGAGCTGTTCGGCCGGCGTCACCAAGGCAAACTCAGCCAGCGTCAACGCGGTATTCGCCAACCCCTGTTCCAGCAGCCAGGTAAAGCGCTGCGCCAACGCCTGCACCTCGTCCTCGCGAAACCACGCCTCGTTGTACACGCAGTGCAGGCAAGCAGTGTCCTGATAACGGTTGCTGCGCAGGTGGAAGGCAATCGGCAGCGGCTCGTGGTAGTTGGAGACCTTGACCGCGCGGGCCTGGACCTGGCCGAAGCGCAGGTCGTGATCGTCCTGCTCAAAGGACACCGACAAATCAAACAACTGGCCGCGATCGGTACGGCGCAGGCCCAGTTCACGGTTCATCTCGCTCAGGGGAAAACGCTGGTGGCGAAAGTCCTGCTTGAGCTGGTCACGCACACCGCGCACTACCGCGCTGAACGGCAATTGCGCATCGAACTGGAAACGCACTGCACTGACCTGGGTGAACAAGCCCACGGTGGAACGAAAACGTGCGTTGGAACGGTTGAGAATCGGCAGCCCCACCACCCACTCTTCACGCTGGCTGGTGCGGGTGAAATACACGTACAGCGCCGCCAGCAACACATGGAAGGCCGAGGCCTGGTAACGGTTGGCGACTTGCTCCATGCGGTTGAGCAGCGCCACCGGGAACGGCTCCACCCAGGTGTTGCTCGACGCCGGGGCATTGTGGCGCGGCGTCAGCAGCGGCTCGGGCAGCACCTGGTATTTGTCCAGCCAGTACGCGCGGTCACGGGCGTAACGGGCCGATGCCTGGTAACGCAGGTCCGTGTCGATAAAGTCGATATAGGACGGGGCGTACGGCTCCGGTTGCCGTCCCTGTTCAAGGTCGGTGTACAGCCGGGCCAGGGATTGCAGCACCTGGCCAAAGCCCCAGCCATCGAGAATCAGGTGATGGGCCTGGATGCCGAGGCGGTAGTGGTCGTCATCGAGCTTGACCAGGACAAACCGCAATAACGGTTCACCACTCATCGCATAGGGCCGGGCCATTTGCGCTTGCATCAGCGCCTGGCTCGCGGCCTGCGGGTCTTGCAGCGCGCAGAAGTCGTGCCGTTGTACCTGCACCGTCAGCGCAGCGTCGAAGGTCTGTCGAGGCAAGCCGTCGGTATCGGTGTGCAACTGGGTGCGCAAGGCATCGTGCTTGGCCACCAGCAGCTCGGCGGCGCGCTGGATCAGTTCCGGCACCAAGGGGCCGGCGAAATCCATATAGCCGCCAATGTTGTACAGCGGCGAGTCGCCTGCTCGCAGTTGGTCGAGCCAGATGTCCTGCTGGGCGGCAGTCAGGGGGAAGCTTGGGGAATGCTTCATAAGATCCTTCTCAATAGGAGTCCGGCACGGCCGCACACGGGCCTATTTCGCCAAAATTGCCGGATTTGAGCATGGCGACCCGAAGGTGTCTGTCACCCGAAACCCGGACATTCATATGGATGGAAACGGGCTTGGCTGATGGTTGACTGCTGAAACGATTAAAGCGCTGTAGGAAATTGACTACACATGGCCGCAGTCAGTTTTTCTCAACACGCCCCAATTACTTATTTTTACTATAAATATCAATTGGTTAATCAGCTCTAATTTTTAGCCATGGTTTTTCGTTGGCGGAATTCTCCGTCTGAAACGTCGAATTAATGACGTAGTTTTTATGGCAGCTTGTGTCCCTCGTTTCCGCTACATACGTAGGACAAATCGCTATGGCTAAATAAAATCTCGAACGCCGAATGACGCTAAAGAAGAGTCACGTTCAAGGAGTACGGGCCGCCCCACACAGACCCAGGGCACCCGTTGACGGTTTTCGACATCAAGGATGAGATGGCTATGAGTCTGACTTCTAGTATTGGCGGCGCCCACAGCCCGCAGTTCTACGCCGAAATGGGTGAATTGATTTCAAACAGCGGCCAGGAAAATTTCGCCGCCAACATGCTGCATCTGGTGGATAAATGGGTGCCGATTCACTTGGTCGACCTGAGTGAATGGACCCTCGACGAACTGCGTGACAGCGCGATCGATATTCAACTGCTGGGCAGCGCCGGGTTGAAAAAACACCTGCTGGCGCCCCAGCCCGTACATGCGTTGAACGACCACCCGCTGCTACGGGAAATGCTGCGCATGCAAGACCCGTTGCTGATCCAGATGAAGGCCAAGGCCAACAGCGCACACCCACGCGGCACCTCGCACCAGTGCAACCTGGTCTCGCGCCAGGGCAACCGACGCTGCGTGATTTCGTTCTACCGCCCGCCGACCCAACAAGGCTTTTCCCTGGCAGAACTGTCGTTTCTCAAGTGCTTGTCGGACACCCTGTTGCCGTTGATGGAACGGCATGCGCGGATTTTGCGCCAGGCCCCTCACAGCCAGGCCGAACCAGCCCACAGCCAGCTGGAGCAGTCACAGTTGCAGCGCGAGTTCTACAAGCGCCTGTCCCTCAGCGATATCACCCTGTCGGCGCGTGAGCAGGAGGTGTGCCTGGGCCTGTTGACCGGCGGCACCGTGCCGCAAATGGCGGAAAAACTCAGCGTGAAAAACAGCTCGATCGAAACCTACCTCAAGCGTGCCGCCGCCAAACTGGGCGTCAGCGGGCGCCATGGCCTGGCCAAATGGATGGTTGGCGCCTGATGAAAAAATTCATCCTCACCACCGTTGGCATGGCCTGGGTGCTCGGCGGTTGCTCGCTGATCCCCGAGTATCAGCGGCCCGCTGCGCCGGTGCCGGCGCAGTACCCACAAGGCGGGGTCTACAGCCTGGCGCAAGCCGGCACTGTGGCGGTCGAGCCGGGCTGGCAGCAGCTGTTCCACGACCCGGCGCTGCAACAGCTGATCGGCGCAGCGCTGGCCAATAACCGCGACCTGCGGGTAGCGGCGCTGAATGTGCAGGCGTTTCAGGCGCAGTACCGCATCCAGCGAGCGGACCTGTTCCCGGCGATATCGGCCAGCGGCGCCGGCAAACGCCAGAAAGTACCGGGCGATCTGACCGGCACCGGCAAGTCGGCGATCACTTCCAACTATTCGGCCACCCTGGGCCTGAGTGCCTATGAGCTGGATCTGTTCGGACGGGTGCGCAGCCTCAGCGAGCAGGCGATGCTCACGTATCTGGGCACCGAAGAGGCGCGGCGCAGCGCGCAACTGAGCCTGGTGGCCAACGTCGCCAATGCCTACCTGACCTGGCGCGCCGACCAGGAGCTGCTGACCCTGGCGAAACAAACCCTGACCGCCAACGACCACAGCTGGCAGCTCACCAGCCGCAGCAAAACCGCGGGCAAGGCCTCGGCACTGGATGTGGTGCAAGCCCGCACGGCAGTAGAAAGCACCCGCGCCAGCGTGGCCCGCTATGAGCGCCAGGTCGCCCAGGATGTCAACAACCTGGCCCTGCTGGTGGGCGGCCCGGTGGATGAAAACCTGCCGTCGCGCCCGCTCGCTGATGACCTGGTGGCGCGCCTGCCCGCAGGCTTGCCCTCCGACCTGCTGCAACGGCGCCCGGATATCCTCCAGGCCGAATACCAACTGCAAGCCGCCAACGCCAATATCGGCGCGGCGCGGGCAGCATTTTTTCCGTCGGTGACGCTCACCGCCAACGCCGGCAGCACCAGCAAGGAGCTGTCGGGGCTGTTCAAGGGCGGCGCGGGCACCTGGACCTTCCAGCCGCAAATCAACCTGCCGATCTTCAACGCCGGCAGCCTGCGCGCCAGCCTCGACTACGCCAAACTGCAGAAAGACATTACGGTGGCGCAGTACGAAAAATCCATTCAAACGGCGTTTCAGGAAGTCGCCGACGGCCTCGCCGCCCGGCAAACCTTTAACGACCAGTTGGACGCGCAACGGGATTTCGTCGCCGCCAACCAGGCCTATTACGACCTGGCCCAGCACCGCTACCGCAGCGGTGTGGACAGCAACCTGACGTTCCTCGATGCGCAGCGTTCCTTGTTCAGTTCGCAGCAGGCGCTGATTGTCGATCGGCTGGCGCAACTGGTCGCGGAGGTGAACCTGTACACGGCTCTGGGCGGCGCCTGGAGCGTCAACCCATTGATTTCGCTGACTGATCGTTCCCGCGCTCCGCGTGGGAACGCATCCCGTGACGCTCCGCGTCACAGCTCACAAGGCTCACATAAGCGCTGACATAGGGACGCGGAGCGTCCGGGGCGGCATTCCCACGCAGAGCGTGGGAACGATCAGTTCTGCCAGCGCAACGCCAATGCCGCCGGGCGGCGTATGACCTGCTCCACCGTTACTGTCCACAACCGCTGGGCGCCCTCGAAGCTGGCCACCTCAGGCCCGTCGAGGATCAGCGAAGTGCGCCCGGCAACCTGCAACACATCGCCCGATTCAAAATCGATAAACAGCAACCCCGCCACTGGGTTGAGCTGCAAATTGCCCAGGGTATTGAAGAACAGGTTGCCGGCAAAATCCGGGATGGTCAGCACGTTGCCTTCAACCCGCACAAACCCCGTATTGCCGCCTCTGTGTGAAACGTCCACCGAGCGTGCGCCATCCACGTCGGCGTAGCTGGCGACGAAGAAAGTGTCGGCGCTGCGGATCAACATTTGTGCCGCAGCGTCCAGGCCGTTGAGGCGCTCGACCGTGGTGCCGGGCTTGCGGGCGATGCCGTCGACGGGCCGCAACTGGATGTATTTGGGGCAGTTGCCATAGGTGTGCACCACATCGACCGAAAAACCTTCGTGGTCCAAACCACCGATGCGGCCGTTCATGCGGTTGCGGCGCCGGGTGTTTAGGTCAATGCCGAGCAAACCCACGCTGGCACCTAAGTGCAAGGCGCCAAGCGCCGGGTCGCTTTTGGACGGCAAACTGTCGATCTGCAAGGTGTGTGGGTCGGGTGAATGCGCAAAGCCCGGCGCGCCTTCAAGCATGGTCGCCCAGGGAATGCCCTGGGGATCCACTACGCCGAGCATCAGGTAGGGCAACAGCGGGTAGAAGTCGCGATGCTGCTCCGGCAAGTGATCGCGAATCACCTTGAGCCCGACCACGGCCATGCGCTCAGCCGCGCCAGCGCTTGCTTGCAGGTGCCGTTCGCCGGCATGCCAGGGAGATTGTTCGACTGGGTTCATGTTGAGCACCTCAGGTTGGATGCGCCCATGCTGCGCCCCACCTGCCAACGTGAGAATGCCCACACTTGGCAATCCACTATTTCACCGACTGAAATGCCGGATGCTCACGCAGCGCCGCCACACAGTGGTCGACAAAACTGCGTACGCGCATCGGTGCGTTGCGGCCCTCGCGGTACACCACATGCACCGGCAACGGTGGCTGTTCAAAGTCAGGCAACACACGGCGCAACTGGCCGCTCTGCAGGTGCTGGTGCAGCGGGTAACTCACGCAACGAATCACCCCCGCACCCTGCACCGCCGCATTGATTGCACCTTGCACGCTGGCACAGCTCAAGCGCGCGCGGGCCTTGAGCTGCAAGCCTTGGAAATCCCAGGCCACCGGGTCGGCACTGGCAATCAGCCGATGCTTTTTAAGCTCGCTCGGATGTCGGGGTTCGCCATGGGCGGCGAGGTAATCGGGGCTGGCGCAGAGGATATGCCGCACCTGCCCCACCGGCCGAGCGATCAGCGATGAATTGGGCAATTCGCCGACCAGGATCGCCACATCCAGCCCCTCTTCGTGCAGGTTCGGGTAGTAGTCGTGGTAGCGCGCCACCAGGCGGACGTCGGGGTAGTTGTCCATATAGCTGGCCAATACCGGCGCCATCACATAACGGCTGAACAGAAACGGCAAGAACACCTGCAAATTGCCCTGGGCCTGCACGTGCAGCCCCTTGGCCGAAGCCTCGGCGGTATCGACGGCTGCCAGCAACCGCACGCAATCGGCCAGATACGCGCTGCCCGCTTCGGTCAGGCTCACGCCGCGTGTGCTGCGTTGCAACAACGGCACCCGCAGGCGGGCTTCCAGGCGAGCAACCGCACGGATCAGGGTCGGGCCGGAAACCTGGGCCTGGCGCGCCGCCGAAGCCAGGCTGGGCTGATCAGCCAGCGCTGCAAACAGCTGCATGTCGCGATAGCGTTCCATCAGCCGCGGCGCTTCATCGCCGGGTTCAGGGCAGCGTCCTGCCCGAGGCGATGGGTGAGGAAGTCCACAAAGGTGTGGACCTTGGCCGGTACGCGGCCGCTTTTCTGGAACACCACCTGGATCGGCAGCGGTGGCGGTTCAAAAGCCTCCAGCACAACCTCCAACTCCCCCGCCGCCACCGCTGCCGCGACCTGATAAGACAGCACCCGCGTCATGCCCCAACCCAGGCGCGCCAGGTTGATCGCCGCATTATTTGCCGTGACCACCAGACGCGGCTCGATGGGTACCGTCAACGGCTGCCCGGCGTCGACGAACGCCCATTCACTTACCAGCTGGCTGGAGGATGACGTGACGATCTTGGCTTCACGCAACTGCTCAGGCCGTTGCGGCCGACCGTGCTGGTCGAGGTAACCGGGCGATGCACACACCACCCGGCGCACTTCCCCGACCTTTATGGCCTGCTGTCCAAGTTCTTGCAGATGACCGATACGCACGGCCACATCGACGCCTTCGTCGGTCATGTTAACCACACGGTCGACCAGTAAGGCGGTGATATTTACCAAGGGAAAGCGGTCCAGGTAATCCCCCAGCACCGGCGCCACATACAGCTCGCCGAACAGCACCGGCGCGGTCACCGTCAGGTGGCCGCCGGGGATGGAGTAGCTGCCCGCCGCCGCTTCCTCGGCTTCATCGAGCTCGGCCAGGATGCGTCGGCAATCTTCCAGGTAACGTTGGCCGGCTTCGGTCAGGTGCAGGCTGCGGGTGGTGCGTGCCAGCAACTGCGTGCCGATACGCTGTTCCATGGCGGCAATCGCTCGGGTCACGCTGGGCGGCGAGGTTTTCAGGCGCCGCGCAGCGGCAGCGAAGCCCTCCTCCTCGGCCACCGCCAGGAATACCTGCATCTCATGAAATCGATCCATCGGCACGCCTTCTCATTAGCTGAAAACTACTCACCCGTGGCGAGGGAGCTTGCTCCCGCTGGGGCGCGCAGCGGCCCCCAAAAAAATGACCGCGTATTGCCTGAATTAACGCGCTGCCCTTATTGGGGCTGCTGCGCAGCCCAGCGGGAGCAAGCTCCCTCGCCACAGGGGGTTCACATTACTTTGCTTGCAGACCCACGGCGCTGCGCGGCATGCCGACAAACCCCGGCAACGCCTCGATGCGAGCAAGCCAGGCACGCACTTGAGGGTAGTCGGCCAACGACACATTGCCTTCCGGCGCGTGGGCCACGTAGGTGTAGAACGCCACATCGGCGATGCTCGGCTGCTCACCAACCAAAAAGCGGCTTTGGCTCAGTTGTTCGTCCACCAGCTTGAGCAGCGCATGGGAACGGCTGATGGCCGCGACGGTATCGACTTCGGCACCAAACACCACCGCCAACCGCGCAGCAGCGGGCCCGGCGTGCAGTTGGCCGGCAGCCGCCGACAACCAGCGCTGCACGCGAGCCTGGCCGACAGGGTCGCTCGGCAGCCACTGGCCGTTGCCATATTGGTTGGCGAGGTACACCAGAATCGCGTTGGAGTCGGCCAACACCGTGCCGTTATCGTCAATCACCGGCACCTGGCCAAAGCGGTTGAGGTGGGCGATAAAGTCCGGCGCTTTTTGCGCGCCTTGCTTGAGGTCGACGAGGATAAATTCACTGGGCAAGCCCAGCAACGACAACATCAGCTCGACCCGGTGGGAGTGGCCGGACAAGGGGAAACCATAAAGCTTGATCGCAGGCTGGGACATGAGAGGCTCCAAAAGTGGGGGTGTTGACGCCACACATACTCCACCGCTGCCCTGATCGATGGAATCACCAGACTTTACAATCGAGCATTTCACTCGATGAAACAATCACTCGCCAAACAATTCCACGATCAGGTTGAACAAGGTGGTCTTCACCGCACTGTCCAACTCGGTCCAGGCCAACCCCGTGGTGGCCTGAAACCCACCCAATTGCAAAGGCCGCGACACGCAATTGACTGGCAACGCCCGCGCCGCCTGCTGCGGCAACACGCCGATGCCCAACCCGGCGGAGACCAGCGCGAGCATGGTGGTGAACTCACCCAGTTCGCTGGCGATGTCCAAGGGTATGCCGACGGCCTGGATAAACTCATCGTAGAACCCCGGCGCGTAACGCCTGGCGAGGATATACACCGGCCACGTGAGCAGGTCGGCAGGCTGGATGGACTCCAGGGCGGCCAAAGGGTGGTCCATCGGCAGCGCCACGCAGAAACTCTCACGCAAGACCGCACGGGTCTGCACGCCGGGGTGGGCGGCCGGCAGGCGCATCAGGCCGAAATCCAGCTGGCCATTCTTTAACGCGGCGGCTTGGTCGGGGCCGGGCATGTCCTTGAGTTCCAGTTCGATACGCGGGTAACGCTGATGCACCGCGCGGATCAGTTGCGGCAGCAATTGCGGCAATACCGAGGACACAAACCCCAGGCGCACCCGGCCGATTTCACCGCGGTGGGATGCCCGCGCCGCCTCTGCCGCCCGAGCGGCCTGGTGCAAGGTGGCCTGGGCCTCAGGCAAGAACGCCCGCCCCGCTTCGGTGAGTGTGACCGAGTGGCGGTTACGATCCAGCAGGCGCACGCCCAAGCCGCTTTCCAGCAGCTTTATCTGCATGCTCAGCGCCGGCTGCACGATCGACAACTGCGCCGCTGCCCGACCGAAATGCAGCTCCTGAGCGAGCACCACAAAGGCGCGCAAGTGCTTTAACTCCATTAAATTCTCTCAGCTATCAGAAACGGTTATCACAAACGGTGATCACCCGATCACAAATGAAAATTGGACGCTGCCCAGCGCCTGGGGTGAAGTAAGCCCAATTCATACACGATATGACGGGGCGTGGCCTATAACAATCCGAACACGGACCCCACGTATCTGCTGCTGGTCGCGCTGATCACGATTATCGGATAGATATTGTTGATCACCCACCTCAAGGTCCATCCCTTTGTCACCCTGGAGTTCATCATGCTGCTGTCGTTGGTAGTGTGAAGCGTTAGGAGAGGTAGCTCATGCAAAGCGTTCTAGACAACTTCCGCCTCGATGGCCGGCTGGCGCTGGTCACCGGCTCCAGTGCCGGTATCGGCCTGGCGATTGCCCGCGGCCTGGCCCAGGCCGGGGCGCAGGTGGTGCTCAACGGGCGCAACCGCAGCACCTTGCGCGATGCGGCGGCGCTGCTGGCGGCCGAAGGGTTGACGGTGCACACCCAGGCGTTTGACGTGACCGACAGCACGGCGATCCAGGCCGCCGTGGCGGACATCGAAGCGCGCCTCGGCCCGCTGGAGATCCTGGTGAACAACGCCGGCATGCAACGGCGTGGGCCGCTGGAGGACTACAGCGAGCAGCACTGGCGCGAGTTGATCAGCACCAATCTGGACAGCGCCTTTCTGGTTGGCCAGGCCGTGGCGCGGGCGATGATCCCGCGCAAGCGCGGGCGCATTATCAATATTTGTTCGGTGCAAAGTGAGCTGGGCCGCCCCGGCATCGCGCCGTATGCGGCCAGCAAAGGCGCGCTGAAGATGCTCACCAAGGGCATGGCCATCGATTGGGGCCCGCATGGGTTGACGGTCAATGGCATCGGCCCCGGTTATTTCAAGACGGAGTTGAACGCCAACCTGGTGGCCAACCCCGAGTTCAGCGACTGGCTGGTGCAACGCACACCGAGTCGCCGCTGGGGCGACGTGGCCGAACTGGCCGGTGCCGCCGTGTTCCTTGCCAGTGACGCTGCCAGCTTCGTCAACGGCCATATTCTGTACGTCGACGGCGGTATCACCGCGTCGCTGTAATCCGGAGAATTGTATGCACGCTATCGTCTGTCACGCCTCCAAAGACCTGCGGGTCGACCCCCAGGACGAACCGCAACCCCTCGCCCCCGATCAACTGCGCGTGCGCATTGCGCGTGGCGGCATCTGCGGTTCGGACCTGCATTACTACCAGCACGGCGGCTTCGGCACCGTGCGCCTGCGCGAGCCGATGGTGCTGGGCCATGAAGTGTCGGCGGTGATCGACGCCGTGGGTGCGGATGCCGGGTTGTTCAAGGTCGGCCAGCGCATCAGCGTATCGCCGTCGCGCCCGTGCGGCGGTTGCCGCTACTGCCATCAAGGGCTGCCGAATCATTGCCTGAATATGCGTTTCTACGGCAGTGCGATGCCGTTTCCGCATATCCAGGGCGCGTTTCGCCAGAGCCTGGTGATCGAGACGCATCAGGCACATCGGCTGGCCGACCACGTGAGCCTGGCCGAAGGTGCGCTGGCCGAGCCGTTGTCGGTGGGTTTACACGCGATTCAACGCGCCGGCGCGGTGTTCGGCAAACGCGTGTTGGTGACCGGTTGCGGCCCGATCGGCAACCTGCTGATTGGCAGTTTGCGGGCTGCCGGGGCGGGTGAAATCGTCGCCGTGGACCTGTCTGCCAGCGCCCTCGCCTGCGCCGAAAAAATGGGCGCCACGCGCACCCACAACATTGCCGACGGCGCGGAGGCACTCAAGCGCTACACCGCCGAAAAGGGCTATTTCGAGGTAATGTTCGAAGTCTCCGGAAGCGCCCAGGCCTTGCGCAATGGCCTGGAATGCATCGCGCCACGGGGTGTGCTGGTGACGGTTGGACTCGGCGGCGATGTGTCGTTGCCATTGAACCTGCTGGTGAGCCGCGAGATCGACTTGCGCGGCACCTTCCGCTTTCACAGCGAGTTTGCCCAGGCGGTGGATTTGCTCAATCGCGGGATCATCGATGTGAAACCGGTGATCTCCCACACCGTGCCGTTTGAACAGGCGGTGCAGGCGTTTGAACTGGCGGCGGACAAGACCCAGGCGATGAAAGTGGTGCTGGATTTTGGTGTGGCTGACTGAGCTTGATTCACCGTTGTGGCGGCCTTCTGGCAGGACGGGGTCCGGTCAAATGTGGGAGCTGGCTTGCCTGCGATTGCATCACCTCCGTGTACCTGATGTACCGAGGTGCCCGTATCGCAGGCAAGCCAGCTCCCACAGAAAAGCGCCATGTGGGTTGAGCAGCGGGCATCAGGTGACGGAACGGCCAGACCAGCACCTGAGGTTCAAGCGCGCTCTTCAAGCCGATCGCGCAAGAACCGATGGCTGTTGGAAAACAACCGACGGTAGGTGAGCAGTACCGCACCTACCGTGCCCAAGGCCGAGGAGGCGGCGATCAGAAACATGATCACGATCTGGTAACGCACCGCGTCCACCGGGCTTTCGCCGGCCAGTACCTGGCCGGTCATCATGCCGGGCAGGCTGACGATGCCGACCACGGTCATCTGGTTCAGCGTCGGGATCATCCCGGCGCGCACGGCCTGGCGGATCGCCTCCTGGGCGGCTTCCCAGCGTGAACCGCCAAGTGCCAGGATCATCTCGATGGTGTTGCGCCCCGAGGTCAGTTCCTGGGTCATGCGCTCAATGCCCAAGGACACGCCGGTGAGGGTATTACCGAGGATCATGCCGAGGATCGGAATCGCATACTGCGGCTCGTACCACGGATGGATACGGATCACCGCAAACAACCCCACCGCCGTGACCAGCCACGAACTGCCCCACACCGACAGAATGCTGTCGACCCGTTGCCCACGGTAAGTGCGGCGCCCACGCCCCGCCGCCGAGAGCCCGGCGATCAGGGTCATCGCACACATCAGCGGCAGCACCACATACCAGTAGGCAAACTCGAACACCCAACCCAGCAGGTAACCGATGGCCAGCAATTGCACCACGGTACGCACGGCCGCCCACAGCAATTGGCGGCCCAGGCCCAGACGCAGCAACAGCGACAGCGCGCCGTTAATGAGGATCAGCGAGGCGGCGATGCCCATGTCCAATGCCGTGAGGTTTTGATAGTTCATGGCTGGGCGGCTCCGCTCAGGACACCGGCGCTCATGTGCAGGTGAATGGCGCTCATGCGCCGGGCCTGGTCGAGGTCGTGGGATACCCAGATATAGGCGCGGGCGTTGTCGGCGGCATACCAGGCGCTGATCAGTGCCTCGACATCGCGCGAGGACGTGGGGTCGAGAGCGGCCGTCGGTTCATCCAGCAACAGCACTTCGGGGTTCAGTTGCAAGGTGCGGATCAGTGACACAACCTGGGATTCACCACCGGACAGGTCGCCGGCGTTTTTGCCCAGGAAGTCCGGGCTTTTACCGGCATGTTCCAGCAGTTTGGTCACCGCTTGCAGGTCGAAGCTGCGCGTGCGCAGTGTCTTGAGGCTGAACGGGAAACGCAGGTTGTCCTCCACCGTGCCCTCCAGCAGCGCCGGGCGTTGCGACAGGTAGCTGATGTGGCTGCGATAGTGGGGAATCTGCGCATTTGCGATCGGCTGGTTGTTCCACAGGATCTGCCCCGACGTGGGCGCATCCAGCAACGCCAGCGCGCGCAGGAACACGCTTTTACCGGAGCCGGAGGAGCCGGTGATGGACACACGGTCGGCGCGTTTCAGGCTGAAATCCGTGGGTTGCAGCAACGCCACTTGGCGCCGCTCGTCCCTGCGCGTGAGGGCGCGGGTTTCGATCAATACGGTGTCGGTCATCAACTCGTACTCGGCTTAACGGCTTGCAATCGACTACTCCACTGCCTATATTTCGTGCCTGGCGCACTCCACGCCACCTTCCGCGGAAAGGGCTGCGCCCAGGATCCTGACTGAATATCACATTTCTACGACTCCCAACCTGAAAGCGGAAAAGGTTTGTGCAAGGAGATCGTATGTCGCAACGCCTCTTATCCTCGACTACCGACGGCCGCCTCAACCTTGAGCAACAGCGCAAGCGCGCCAAGGAACTGTTGCCACGGCTGAAAACCCTCGACCCGCACGCCACCTTGTCCCAGGCCCAATGGCAGGTCGCCAGGCAGCTGGGTTTCAGCAGTTGGCCCAAACTCAAGGCGCATGTCGACGCCATCGACTTCGCCGCCCGCCACCCGGACTTTGCTGCCAGCGATGAAGCCCGCACCACCCACTGGCGCTGTGGCAGTGACATTGCCCACAGCCTGCAACTGGCCGGGTTCAAGGGGCAGTTCCGCATGCTCACCGATCCGTTATGCATGGGGCCGGTGCGCGACCTGCCCAGTGAAGATTTCCGCGCGATGCGCAGTGCCTTTATCAGCCAGGCCTTTGCCCTGGACGCTGCTGAAGTAACCCACCGCGTCAATGATGAATACGACCACCTGCAGGCCCTGGCCAGCGCCGATCACAGCGTGCTGTGGTGCGAAGCGGACGCCTATGATCAGCTGTTTCTGGTCCGCGCGCTGGCCGGTCTTGAGCGCGCGCCGAAAAAGCTCGAGCTGATCGAAGTCGACCGTATTCCGGGTGTCGAACGCTTTATCGGCATCGGCCAGCTGGCGCCCGATGTATTGGCGTGGTTGTGGCCCCAACGACGCTTGATCGATGACGCAGCGGTGCAACTGGCCCGACAGGCCTGGGCGGCTTACTGCGACAGCTCGCCGGTCAAGCTTGCGCAACTGGCTCACGGCAACCACCCGGCCCTGCCCTTTCTAGCCAACGCGTTGTTGCGCCAGTTGCAGGAGTTGCCCGGTATTGAGGATGGCCTGTCACTGACTGAACGCTTGTCGCTGCGCTACATCGCCGAGGCCGGGCCGGTGCCGTTCGGCCGGGTGTTCGCCGAACTGATGGCCAAGCGTGAGCCGCTGCCGTTCCTGGGCGACATGATGTTCCACGCGCTGTTGCGGCCATTGATCGACGGCCCGACCCCCTTGCTGATAGAAACCGCAACCGAGCGCGACTGGCCGCGCCGCGAGTTGGCGCTGACACCATTGGGGCATCGAGTGCTGGGCGGCGAGGCTTATTGGTTGGACCACGCCGGGCATGAGCGCTGGGTCGGTGGTGTGTGCCTCAAGCCTGGCCAACCGCATTGGGCACTGGCCCACGACAGCCTGCCGGTGTGGCGCACCTGAGGCCGGCTCAGCGCTTGGGCGATAAACCGACGGCGCACGCCATCACTGCCGGGTCGCCCAGGTAAACGCTACGCGCAGCCGTCGAGGGTGCAGCGACCCGGCTGTCGACAGCGCGCAACATCGGTCGCTCAACCGTCGGCAGACTATGCAGGGGGTCGACAATCTCCATGCAGCGGCGCAGGGAGTTGAAATCCGGCGACTGCGACAGCGACAGGTGCAAGGTCTGGCTCACCGACACCGACACCACCGAGCTCTGTGCGCATTGCCCGTCGTAGATCAGCGTATGGCGAATCAATGGGTTGTCATGGCAGTACTTCAACAGGTTGACCTGCCGCGAACGCACCAGCGCCGTATTGATGATCAACAGGTCGAATGCCACGCAACCGGAGCGCGTCAACGCCTGCAATTCGTCGAACGAACTCAAGGGGGCGATGCGGTGGTAGCCCAGCTGGTTGAGCATTTTCTCCAGCTTGATCCGCTGCAGCAGGTCTGCATCGGCAATCAGAAGGCGTAAGGCTTTATTGGACATAGGGTAAACCTGACAGTTGGGCATCAGCGTCGATCATTCAACGTCGAACACGGTAACTGTCGGGGCTCGAACATGCCTTTAAGGCGATTCTGAAACGGGCACTGCACGCTTTTAAGAATCGCCTCAAAGCCCTCGCACTCACCCGCCCCTACCATGGCTGCGTTCCCACACGTTGCCATGGAATTTTTGTGTTCATGTTTTTACTCAGAATGATGCTGCTGGCCGGCGGGCTGCTGGTGCTCGCGCCACCGCCAGCCAGCGCGGCGCTGAAGATCGAAGGCACACGCCTGATTTATTACGGCCAGGACAAGGCCGCCGGCATCAGCGTGGTCAACCCGGCCTCACAGCAAGTGGTGGTGCAAACCTGGATCACCAGCGAGGACGAATCAGCCGACAGCCCCGTGCCGTTTGCTGCCACCGAGCCGTTGGTGCAATTGGGCGCCGGCGAGCATCACAGGCTGCGCATCCTGTATGCCGGTGAAGGCCTGCCCGCCGATCGCGAATCGCTGTTCTGGCTCAATATCATGGAGATTCCGCTCAAATCCGCCGACCCCAACAGCGTGCAGTTTGCGATACGCCAACGGCTCAAGCTGTTCTATCGGCCACCGGCGCTCAAGGGTGGCTCGGCCGAGGCGCTGCAGCAGTTGGTGTGGAGCCGCGATGATCACAGCGTCATCGCCCACAACCCAAGCGCATTCCACCTGTCGTTGATCAATGTGCAGACGGACACCCAGCAGCTCAGCGACTACCTGCTGCTCAAACCCCTTGAGAGCAAGCGCCTGAGTACAGCGACTGCTTTACCTACAGGATCCACCCTTCACTTCACCGACATCAACGATATCGGTTTGCAGGCCCGCCATAGCGCGGTGCTCAAGTGATCAATCGCGGGAAACTTGCATTTATGTCTCTCACCAAACGTTTACTGCCCCTTCTACTGTGCGGCTGCGCGGCCCTTCCTGCCACAAGCTATGCACTGTCGTGCGTGGAAGATGGCAGCGGCGCCTATGTCGATATCAACCCGCTTGGCACCTCATTGGCGGTTGCGGCTGATGCACCGGACGGTACGATCATCTGGGAGTCGGGCCCACGCTCCACGAATGTGTTGTGCAAGGACGACCGCAACCACGGCCGCGAAGAAGTGTATTTCTACGTCAACCCGGCCAACGTCAGCATCGGCCAAGGCATCCGCGTAGGCATCCGCTACAACAACGCACCCATCACCCAAAGCACCGGTAAGGTCGGCACCGGTTTTTACTCGGACCGCGGTTGCAACTGGTCCAATTGCACAGGCTGGGACAAAGCGCGCTTTACCCTGAACTTCAGTGTATTCATCGAAAAATACGGCAAGACACCGCCCAGCGGTCAAGCCAGCACCCTGGCTCAATATCGCGTGTTCCAACTCGACGGCGTACGCGGGCTCAACACCAACCCCAACAGCAACCTCAACTACATCGTCACCGGCATGAACGACATCCGCTTCGTGCCCTGCGCGCCCGAACTGACCATTACCCCCAGTGTCGTCAACTTCCCCACCCCATCACGCAAGGCGCAGGTCGGCGCCGTGGCCAGCACCGCGAACTTCAACCTCAGCCTGCGCAAAGTCTGTGACACGCCCTACACCGTCAATGCACGCTTCGCCACCACCCCGGGTGGCGGCAGTGTCATCAACGGCTTGCTGGTGCCGGCCAACAACAGCTCGGTGGGCATCTCATTGTCTCGCGCCGACAGCGATCAGCGCCTGCCCTTCAATGACTGGTTTACGTTGCAGACACTGATGGGCTCCGGCCAGGCACGCAATGATTTTCGCGCCGACCTGAGCTGGCGCACCCTGCCGATTCCGGGGGCTTTCGAAGCCGCAGTGGTGGTGGACATGTTTTACAAGTAGCCGACGACTTTAAGGATCGTCTTATGCCGTTGGCATTGATATGCCACTACTCTGCGCCGATGCGATTGAAAAGTTACCTGCTCCAGATCAACCCCGTCCTCTCCCGACCCGAAGCAGCCAGAAGGCTGCTTCGTATTTTTGCGAGCGTGCTGCTCGTGGGCATCCTGAGCGGGGTCTATACCTTTCTGCTGTCGACCTTCAACAACGACATCTCCCAGCGCCGCGGCTACATGAGCAGCGCCATCGCCGAAGCCCATACTTTTTTCACCAACCGCGAGGCGCTGCTGCAAAGCCTGAGCCTGTCGGCGGTGCGCAAACAGTCCAGGCTCTACCCCTCCTCCGAGGAAGAACAACACCTGGAACTGGGCAACACACCCGGCAACCAGTGGAGCATCTGGCTGACCGCACGCATGCGCGACTACCTCAAGGCCAAGCAGCTCAACCTGCTGTATGTGAACGCCGGCCCCAGCCCACAGGTGACGCGGCTGTACGACGCCACCGCGCAGGTACTGCCGATTTCCAAGTGCATGCTCAACCGCCTCAAGGCCCTGCAGCACATCGACCCGGCCACACTTAACGAGTTGTGGCTGAGCGACAACACCGAAGGCCATTCGCACCTCTACATTTTCATCCGCCTCGACGAGCGCGACCCTGAGTCCGGCTGGCTGGGCCTGGAGATGGAAAGTCGTGAAGTGTCTTCAACCCTCAGCGACCAAAGTGCCGGTGAGTTCATGATGCTCAACTCCCAGGGCATGTTGGTGTTTACCAACAGCACCGACACCCAGCTCAAGCAACAACATTTGCGGCCCGGCGAAGAAAGCTTTTTCGGCTTTGTCGGCAACGGTTTGCTGCCCGACCACCTGGTGATTCGCAAGCACTTGAAGTCTTCGGAATGGCAACTGATGTATTCCATCGACCTGCGCGCGGTGGTCACCGGCCTGTGGAAACAGCTGCTCGGCTCGCTGCTGTTCTGCCTGATGAGCCTCACGCTGATCTGGCTGGTGATGCGCCGCGTCGACCAGCGTTTCATTATTCCGTCGATCCATCGCATCCAGGCGTTGATCGAAAGCGAAGCCTTTGGCCGCGATGTGATTCAGATCGCGCCCGTGGCCCTTTGCGTGCTGCGCCGCACCGACGGCCAGGTGGTGCTGGAAAACACCCTGGCCCAGCAATGGTTGGGCAACGGCCCGGAGCGCGAGGCACTGCGGGCCGGCTGGATCGAGCAAGCCTTCGCCCAAGGCCCATGCGAACGCAGTGATTACTTTGAAACCATCGACGGCCGCCACCTGTACCTGAGCAGTGCCCCCACCCGCTATAAAGGCGAGGACGTGCTGTTTTGCGCGTTCAGCGATATCAGTGCGCGCAAGCAAGTCGAAGCAGCGCTGGAAGAAGCACGCCACTCGGCGGACGCTGCCAACGCCGCCAAGACCCTGTTCCTGGCAACCATGAGCCATGAAATCCGCACGCCGCTGTATGGCGTGCTCGGCACCCTCGAATTGCTGGCGCGCACGCAACTGGATGCCCAGCAAAGGGACTACCTGCACGCCATCGAAGGCTCGTCGTCGACCTTGTTGCAGTTGATCTGCGATGTGCTCGATGTGTCGAAGATCGAAGCCGGGCAGCTGGCGCTGGAAATGAGCGAGTTTTCACCGCTGGATCTGGTCCACGAAATCATTCAGGGCTATGCCGCAGCCGCCCAAGGCAAGGGCTTGCAGTTGTATGCCTGCTTCGACCCGAAGCTGCCCGAAAGGTTGATCGGCGACGTGACGCGCATTCGCCAGATTCTGAATAACCTGCTCAATAATGCGGTGAAGTTCACCGACTACGGCCGCGTGGTATTGCGGGTAAAGGTACTGGGCCGTGACGGTGAACGCTCCAGCCTGTTGTGGCAGGTCTCGGACACCGGCAAAGGCATCGCCCAGGAAGACCAGGCGATGATTTTCGAGCCGTTCTACCAGAGTGAAGGCAACACCAATGTGGTGGCCGGCACCGGCCTGGGCCTGCCGATCTGTCAGCGCCTGACCGAGTTGATGAACGGCAACATCCGCATGGTCAGCGAACTGGGCCTGGGCAGCAGTTTCAGCCTGATCCTGCCGCTGGAAGAAGCGCCGACCACGCCGATGACCGCGCTGTTGGCCGAGACCATCTACGTGGCGTCGCCGATCCCGGAACTGGCCAACTCCGTCAGCGGCTGGCTGCGCCGCTGGGGCGCCAGGGCCCAGGCCGGCCTGCCGACATTGCCGGATACGCATCTGCTGCTGCAAGTGCACCCCGGCAGCGTCGACCCGCTGCTGGCGCCCGAATGGCCGGGGCCGGTGATTCACGTGAGCAGTAATGCCTGCACCGCCGTGGAAGCCGAGGCCGGCGCCTGGCACGTCAATCTCAACCACCTGGGTGCGATTCATCAGGCCGTGAGCCAGGCGCAAGGGCTGTGGGTGGCCCGTGCCGATGAGCAAACACGCCAGCGCGACCTGAACAAACTCAACCTGCACTTGCTGGTAGCCGAGGACAACATCATCAACCAGCTGATTTTGCGTGACCAACTCGAAGAACTCGGCTGCACCGTGGAGCTGGCGGCCGATGGTCAGGAAGCGTTGCAGCTGTACACCGCCGGTAGCTTCGACGTGGTGTTGACGGACGTGAACATGCCCCACATCAACGGCTATGAACTGGCACGCGAACTGCGCCGCCAAGGCTGCCCGTTGCCGATTATCGGGGCCACCGCCAACGCCATGCGCGGCGAGGCCGACCTGTGCCTGGCCGCCGGCATGAACCATTGCCTGGTCAAACCCTTTGCGTTGCGGGCTCTATTCAACTCCCTGGCGCCTTATGCACGGATCACCCATGAAGCCCCTTAGTATTTTGATTGTTGAGGACCATCCCCTGCAGCACATCTACCTGCAGCACTTGCTCAGTGAGTTGGGGGATTTCAGGCTGGAAACCGCCGAGGACGGCAAAGAAGCGCTGGAGCGTTTACGCCAGCGCGATTTCGACCTGGTACTGACCGACCTGCTGATGCCCGGCATGGACGGCGTGCAATTTATCCAGTGCCTGGCCAACTTGCGCAGCAAGCCGGCCCTGGCGATCATGAGCGCCGCCTCGCGGCGCATGCTGATGGCAGCCAGCCTGGTGGCGAAAAACCTCGATGTGGAAGTGATCGGGCTGATCTCCAAGCCCGTTAACGCCGAGGCCTTACGCAATCTGGTCGATCAGCTCAGGAACACGGTGCGCAAGCCCTCCCCCGAACTGCCCGAGCACATGGACATCGACCGCCATACGCTGGTGCAGGCCATGAGCAGCGGCCAGTTGCAGGCCTGGTTCCAACCGAAAAAGTCCCTCGCCAACGGGCGTATCGTCGCCGCCGAAGCCCTGGTGCGCTGGATGCACCCCGAGCAAGGCGTGATGCTGCCGGCCGCGTTCCTGCCGGCGATCAAGGCCTTCGAGCTGGAAGAACGGCTGTTGTGGCTGGTACTCAAACAGGCGATTCACGCCCAGGAGCAGTGGCGCCAACGCGGCTATGAAATCCCGGTGGCGATCAACCTGCCCACCCACCTGCTCAACAGCCATGACCTGGCGGACCGCCTGCTGGAGTTTGTGCTGCACCACGACGGCATTCCCGGAATGATCTGCTTCGAGTTGATGGAATGCTCGGTGCCACAGGACATCAGCAACTTCTACGCCGGGGCCTGCCGCTTGCGCATCAAAGGCTTCGGCTTGTCCCAGGATGATTTTGGCAAGGGCTACAGCTCATACCTCAACCTCGTCTCAACGCCGTTTACCGAACTGAAGATCGACCAGGCATTGGTGCAGGGCAGCCATGACAACGAAGGCATCGCCCAGGCGCTGGCGAGCATCATCGCGCTGGGCCGCAAGCTCGGCCTGACAGTGGTCGCCGAAGGTGTGGAAACGCCAGCGCAATTGGCGCTGCTGCGCAAAATCGACTGCAATCAGGTGCAGGGTTTCCTGATCTCCCACGCGGTGTCTTCGGACCAATTTCAGCAACTACTGAACAATGATGGCCCCGCGACATCTCACTAGCTGGAGGCCCCGGATTATTTGCCCTTTATAAAGCGCAAGCTCCATCCAGTGCCGATTTGTCCTGCGCCTGCGGAAACCCCTGATGAAGCACAACAACGCGATACTCGAAGCCTTTACCCGCAGCTCCGTACGCTTGAACAAAGGCCTGATGGTGCTGATTGGAATCGCGTTGCTGCTGCTCCTCACCAACTACTGGTCATTGCAACGCGGGATCGAAACCCGTTATGGCGCAACGCGCTTTCATTTTGCCCGGCTAATGGAAAACCTCAGCGAGCAGCAAACCTATCTCAAGAGCTTGACGCACCCAGGCATCCAGGCCGAATTGCTGCGGGCAACCAGCGTGCAGGTCAGCCTCAAGAGCCGAATGGTCGAGAACCGCCGCACGTTATATGAAGGCCAGAAGTACTCGTTTTCGGTACCGTTCGACGTCAAGTTCGATGAGCAGCAGGTCGGCGTAGCTGCCCGGCCACCGATTTTTGCCCTGGGCGCACACCTGACCAGCTACTACAGCGCCTTCTGGTCTTCGTCACCGTACGAGGCACCGCAAACTTTTCTGTTCAATCGCCAGACCCACTACACCATCACCATTCCCTCCGTGGGCTATCAGCGTCGCGAAAGCACTGAAGAGACCGGCAACCAGGTGGCGCTGGTCAATGCTGTGCAGCAAAGCCTTGCGCAGACGCCACAGGTACTGGAGCAGGATTGGGTGTACTGGAAAGCAGGGCCGGAGCCCGAGCACTTGCTGGCCTACATTGGCCTGTCACTCGACGGCCAGGGCCAGACGGTGATCGGCACCCTGCTCGACCTGTCGCAGGTCGACGATGTGCAGCGCGCGCTGGATCACTCCGCGTTTGATCGCTTCACCTTGTTTGCGCCCGACGGCACCCGTTTGGTAGGGCCAGCCACCGAGCCGTCGCTCAGCAATGGCGTGCACTTCACGGCACATGGCTTTGAATTCAAGATTACCCAGGCTGGCGACCGGCCCTGGAGCGCAGTCTATGGCCTGAACTACTCGCACTTCTTCCACTCGGCCTTATGGCCATTGAGCACCCTGGCGCTGCTGCTGGTCAGCCTGATAACCCTGGGCTGGGCCGGCAGCCGCTGGTACCGGCGCCAGGTGATCAGTCCGGCGCGCCTGGCCCACGAACGCATCGCCGAAAGCGTGGCGTTCAGCCGCGTGATCATCGACACCGCGCCCACCGGCTTGTGCGTGGTGCGGCGCAGCGACGGCAAGGTGCTGATCGAAAACCAGCGCGCCCAGCAGTGGCCGGGCACCGCACGTCTGGTGGCGGCCATGGCCGGTCAACACGACGGCGTCGAGAACGGCGAAAGCCACTTGGAGATCGAAGGCCGGCACCTGCAAATCGGCTTCGTGTCGACCCGTTATCAGGCCGAGGACGTGCGCCTGTATGCCTTCAACGACATCACCCGGCACATCGAAGACGCCCAGGCGCTGGAAGAGGCACGTCACGCCGCCGATACCGCCAACGAGGCCAAGACGTTGTTCCTGGCGACCATGAGCCATGAGATCCGCACGCCGTTGTATGGCGTGCTCGGCACCCTGGAATTGCTCGGCCTGACCGATCTGGATCCGCATCAGAAGACTTACCTGCACACCATTCAACGTTCGTCCGCCACGCTGTTCCAGCTGATCAGCGATGTGCTGGATGTGTCGAAGATCGAGTCCGGGCAAATGGCAATAGAAGCCGTGGACTTCTGCCCGCTGGACATGCTCGAAGACACCTTGCATACCTACGCCGCTTTCGCCCAGCGCAAGGGTCTGCAACTCTACAGTTGCATTGACCCGCAGTTACCGGACTGCCTGATGGGCGACCCGATGCGCATTCGCCAGATCCTCAATAACCTGGTGAGCAATGCGATCAAGTTCACCGACATCGGGCGCGTGGTGATTCGTGCCCGGGTGATGGCGCTGGACGCCGAGCATGTCGACCTGGAATGGCAAGTCACCGACTCCGGCGTCGGCATTCCCGAAGCGCAGCAGGCCAAGCTGTTCGACCTGTTTTACCAGGCGCCGGACACCGCCAGCGAAGGCGGCGCCGGGCTGGGACTGCCCATTTGCCGCTGGCTGGCGCAGATGATGGACGGTGAGATCCGGGTGGTCAGCGAGCCGGGGCTGGGCAGCAGCTTTACCCTGAAAATGCGCCTGCCGCTGTGCTGCGGCACGCTGACCAACCTGCCGCTGATCGAACCCAGCCCGACGCCGGTGTACGTGCAGGCGCCGGTGCGCGAACTGGCGCAGTCGATGAGTGACTGGCTCAATCGGCTAGGCATCGCAGCGGCCTTGGCGGCGACCACCCAGGAAAAAGACAGCCGCCACGCGGTGCTGGTGGACCTGCTGCCCAGCGAGCCCGCCAAGCCATGGGGCGGCCAACGCGTGCTGTGCCTGCCGGGCGCACACAGCCCGCCGCTGCACACGGCGCAAGGTTGGGTGGTCGACCTGCACGATGTGCGCAGCATCGCCAGCACCGTGTCCCTGGCGCAGCACGGCAAGCATGAGCAACCCGCAGCGGCCCGGCCACAAAGCATCGGGCAGTTGGGGTTGCGCATCCTGGTGGCCGAGGACAACCCGGTCAACCAGGCGATCATCAAGGAACAGCTCGAAGCGCTCGGCTGTTCGGTGAGCCTGGCCGCCAACGGCGAGCAGGCGCTGCAACAGTGGCAACCCCAGGCGTTTGACCTGGTGCTGACCGACGTGAATATGCCGTTGATGAATGGCTATGAACTGGCCAGGACCTTGCGTGAGCATGACCCGCACCTGCCGATTATCGGCGTGACCGCCAACGCCATGCGCGAGGAAGGCGTGCGCTGCCTGGCGGTGGGCATGAACGCCTGGATCGTCAAGCCGTTAAGCCTGCAAACCCTGCGCGGGCAGTTGATCAAGCTGTGCAAGGTCAAGCCGGCGCCGGAGCCTGCCACTGCGTCCTGCGACGACAGCGTGCAGCTGTCGGACAAGATGCGCCCGTTGTTCATCAGCAGCGTGCAGCAGGACTTGCAGCGTATCGATACCGCCCTGACGCAACGTGATGCCCACGGCCTGGGCCAATTGCTGCATTCGGTCGCCGGCGCCCTGGGCGCAGTCCAGGCGCTGAACCTGGCCCAAGCGTGCATCGAACTGGAAAGCGCACTTAACCGCGGCAGCCTCGACACGGCACTTGAACTCAAGGTGAAGGCGGTGATGCAGCGTCTGTCGGCCGTTCTGGAAACTCTCCAGCCCGGGCACTCTTCACTCACTTGAACTGGCACTACGGACGGCCCTTTATGAAAAAATTCAACGTGGTAATCGCGGACGATCACCCGATCGTATTGCTGGGTGTTCGCGAGTTGGTAGAGCGCGACACACGCTTCCAGGTGGTCGGCGAGGCCGTGTGCTCGGCCGGCCTGATCGCGCTGTTGCAGCACCAGGGCGCCGACATTGTGATCACCGACTACAACATGCCGGGCGACTCGCCCTACGGCGACGGCCTCAAATTGGTGGAGTACCTCAAGCGGCATTTTCCGCAGGTGCAGATCTTGATCCTGACGATGATTTCCAACCACCTGATCCTCACCCGCCTGCAAGAGCTGGGTGTGGTCGGCATCATCCAGAAAAGCCAGTTGCACACCGAGATTCAATTGGCGCTCAAGGCGATCGCCCAGCAGAGCGCCTATCGCAGCCTGGAACCGCCAAAAACCTCGGTGATCGAGACCCTTACGGCTATTGACGAGCGCTTTACCAGTTTGTCGCCCAAAGAGTTCGAGATCCTGCGCTTATTTATTTCCGGCATGAGCGTCAGTGATATTGCGCGCAGCCAGAACCGCAGTTCAAAGACCATCAGCGCGCAAAAGATCTCGGCCATGCGCAAACTTGAAGTGAGCAGTGACCAGGACCTGCTCGCTTATTGCCTGGCACGTAACATTTTCAACTAACCCACAACTAGCAAGCCATTTAAAACAATGGCTTCGCCCTTTATTTGCTGAGTATTCACACGCCCTTGCACCGCTCTAAACCGTCCGTTTCCTGACTTATAAGAATCGTCTTATTCGCTCGCTTGCCCTCGCCGCTTATTCTCCTCTCGCAGTTCAACAACAGCATTTTCCAACTAACACTAACGGACATCATCATGAAGAAGTTTTCCCTGGCTGTTATCGCCTCGGCCATTATCGCCGCTTCCGGCAGTGCATTTGCCGTCGACCCGGCACCGACGCCGACCCTGGGCGGCAGCGGTAAAATCACCTTCACCGGCGTGATCAACAACGATGCCTGCTCGGTCGACGGCGCCAACTCCGACCGCACCATTTCGGTGGACATGGGCAACGTGTCGATCAAGGACATGGGCACCGCCGAAAACCCAACCGCAGGCCGTGTCACCGCCAAAGACTTCAACCTGAACGTCAATTGCAACCAGGGCACCAAAGTCGCAATGATCTTTGACGCCAACAACGGCGGTTCGGGCCTGGTCACCGGCAAAAAAGTCCTGGCCCTGAACCCGGGTTCGGCCACTGCACAAAACGTCGGTATCGCCCTGCTCGACAGCAAAGGCAGCCTGATCGACCTCAGCTCTTCCAGCACCGCGCGCATCGAAAGCACCATGCACGGCGCCGGCACTACTGGCGGCGACGCCACCCTGAGCTTCGCGGCCGCCTACGTCACCACCGCAGCCGCCGGTTCGTCCACCGCCGGTCGCGGTGATGCCACCCTGCCGTTCATCCTGCAATACGAATAACTCGGCGCCCCAGGCACCGAACGCGCGAGGCCCTGCGGCCTCGCCATTGTCTTTTGATTACACCGGATAACCCTCATGCCGCCTCGTTCTATCGCCGCATGCTTGGGGCTACTGGGCTTGCTTATGGCTGCCCAGGCCGCCGCCAGCATTTCATTGAATGCCACCCGCATCGTGTTTGATGGCGACCACAAGGAAGCCAATATCACCGTGCGCAACGGCAACCAGGATGTGTTGATTCAATCCTGGGTCGACATGAACGATGCCAGCGCCAGTCGCGCACCGTTTGCCGTCACCCCGCCATTGGCGCGGGTATTCGCCAAGGAACAACAATTGCTGCGCATTCTGTACGAAGGCAAAGGCATGCCCACGGACCGCGAGTCGGTGGTGTGGCTCAACGTGCAGGAAATCCCCAAGGCCAGCGCCGCCGAGAACACCTTGCAGTTGGCCATCCGCCAGCGCATCAAGATTTTTTACCGCCCTGCCGGCCTTACCGGCAGCGCGCTGCAAGCGCCTGCGCAACTTGAATGGACACTGGCCAAACACGGCGGCCAGACCCTGCTGCAGGTGAAAAACCCGACGCTGTATCACGTGTCCATGGCCGACATCAAAGTACAGTCGGTGCTGGCCAGCGACTCCACCATGATTGCGCCTGGCGAGCAAAAACAGTTCCCGATCGCAGCAGCCATCGCCAACGGCCCGGTGCAGCTGTCGTTTTCCAGCATCAATGACTATGGCGCGCAAAACCACTACAGCGCGCCCCTGTCGAGCGGCGCTGCGCTACCTGCACACGCGACTGAATCGCGCCTCAAACCCTAAGTAGCTTCTCTAACCCACAGGCTCACTTCGCGTGCGTGTTTGCGTGCCCGGCTGTCCGTCAATCAGGGATGTCATAGGTCTTCGCATGTCTTTTCTTTCCAGCAACAGGCCCGCACGTGGCGTACTGAAGTTGAAGACGCTGTCGCTCGCGATGGCTGCCAGCCTGCCGACCTGGGCGGTGGCCGATGACGCAGCGCAAAGCTTCAATACTACGTTCCTGCAGGGCTCGCAGTCGCCTGTCGATTTGCAGCAACTACTCTCAGCCAACAGCGTGCTGCCGGGCAATTACCGGGTCGACCTGTACAGCAACGAAGTGCTGGTGGGCCGGCGTGATATCGACTTCAAGCGCAACCCGAAAAACGGCCGGGTCGAAGCCTGCCTGACCCTCGACCTGCTCAAGCAATTGGGCGTCGACATGGGCCGATTGCAGGCCGAAGGCAAACTCGACCCGCAACAACCGCAAGAGTGTTATGCCCTCGCGGACATGATCGAAGACGCCAGCGTGCGTTACGACAGCAGCCGCCTGCGCCTGTTGGCAAGTATTCCGCAAGTGGCCATGCAGCGCGGCTTGCGCGGGTATGTCGACCCAGAGTTGTGGGACGACGGCGTGCCGGCCGCGTTCATCAACTACCAGCTCAACAGCAGCCGCACCGCCGGCGACTATAAAACCCGCATCGCCAATAACCTCGGGCTGCGCAACGGCATCAACCTGGGCGCCTGGCGCCTGCGCAACGAATCGAACATGAGCAGCGGCACCGACCGCTCGAACACCTTCACCAGCAACCGCACCTACGTGCAGCACGACGTGACCGCGATCAAGGGCCAGTTCAGCGCCGGCGAGATTTTCTCCGACACCGACCTGTTCGACAGTGTGCGCTATCGCGGCCTCAAACTGGCCTCCGATGACGGCATGCGTGCCGACAGCGAACGCGGCTATGCGCCGGTGATCCGTGGCGTGGCGCAGACCAACGCGACCGTAGAGATCCGCCAGAACGACTACATCCTCTACACCGCCAACGTTGCGCCCGGCCCGTTCGAGATCAACGACATCTACCCCAGCGGCTCCAACGGCGACTTGCAAATCACCGTGATCGAAGCCGACGGCAGCCGGCGGGTGACGATGCAGGCATTTTCCAGTTTGCCGATCATGGTGCGTGAAGGCCAGGTCAAGTACAGCCTCTCGGCGGGCACGTTCAAAAGCAATGCCGACGGACTGGGCAGCCCGCGTTTTCTGAGCGGCACGCTGGCGTATGGCTTGACCAGTAACCTCAGCGGCATCGTCGGCCTGCAAGCCAGCGAGGACTACAGCGCGCTGTCGATCGGCGCTGGCAGGAACACTGCGTTCGGCGCCTTCTCCCTGGATACCACGCACTCGTCCAGCAAAGCGCGCGGGCAAACCCATCAGGGCAGCAGCGTGCGGGCGTTGTACGCGAAGACCTTTGCCGGCACCGACACCAACTTCACCCTGGCCGCCTACCGTTACTCCACCGAGGGCTACCGCACCCTCACCGACCACGTGGAAGACAACAGTGAAGACGTGCGCGTGCGCACCGGCCACTCGAAAACCCGTACCGACCTGACCATCAACCAGAGCCTGGGGCGTAACAGCCAGTTCGGCAGCCTGTACGTCAATGCCAGTGACCAGCGCTACTGGAACCGTGGCGGTTCGCGCAGTTTGTCCGCCGGCTACACCGGCAATTGGGGCGACCTGAGCTACAACCTTGGCGTGACGCGCACCCAGCAGATCGTCACCTATGGTGAGCCCAGCAGCGACACCCAAGTGAACCTGTCCGTCTCATTCCCACTGGGCAGCCAGGCCCGTGCGCCGCGAGCCTTTGTCACTACCAGCCATCAGCGCGGCGACACCACCACGCAAGCGGGTATCAACGGTTACGTCGCCGATACCAGTGACACCTTCTATTCGGTGCAGGCGGGCCATAGCGATACCAGCGGCGACTCCGGCTCGGTGAATATCAACAGCCGCACCTCTATGGCGGATGTGAGCCTGGGTTACAGCCAGGGCCAGGGCTATAACTCGCAGAACCTCAACCTCGCTGGCTCCGTGGTTGCCCACGCAGGCGGCATCAACCTGGGGCAGACCGTCAGCGAAACCTTCGCCCTGGCTGAAGTGCCGGGTATCTCGGGGGCTAAAATCGGCAGCTACAGCGGCGTCGAGACCGGCTACAACGGCTATGCGGTGATCCCCACGGCGCAACCTTACCGGGTGAACTGGATCAGCCTGGACACCCGCGACCTGGGCGGCGATGTGGAGATCACCAACGCCACCCAGCAACTGGTGCCGCGCCGTGGCGCTATCGTGGTGGCGCGTTACAGCGGCACCACCGGGCGACGGGTGTTGTTCGAGTTGTTTGATGCGCAGCACAAGCCGTTGTCGTTCGGGGCTTCGCTGGAGGACTCGGCGGGTAAGCAACTGGCGATTGCGGACCCGAATGGGAATGCACTGGCGTTGGTGGAGCAGGACCAGGGAACGCTGGTCATCAAGTGGGGCGAGCAGCGCTGCAGTGCAAGCTATGCGCTACCGCCGCAAAACAAGGCGCTGAACTATGAGCGGCAGGCGTTGGTGTGTGGGCCTTGAGGGGTGGTGGCTCGTCTGCTTTTCTGTGGGAGCTGGCTTGCCTGCGATGCAGACACCTCGGTGTGTCAGGTACACCGAGTTGATGCCATCGCAGGCAAGCCAGCTCCCACCTTTGACCGAGTATGGCTCTGTTGTTGCTGTTGCTGTTGCTCCGGCCCTTACATCCTTTTCGATGACGAAGTCAGCGGTCTTTTGATCTGCGCTTTTGATCTTGATCTGAAATCGCCCCGTCAAACACGATGGCCCGAATCTGACAGTGATTTGGGGGGTAAACCGGCAGGGACGCCGGTTTAGCCGCGCTGGGCCAAGGATGGCCCATCGCGGCGGCCCCCCAAATCACCGGCGGATTCCGGGC
>NZ_JAAQWL010000017.1:0-99544 GCF_012985495.1 Pseudomonas sp. WS 5146 | reverse complement strand
ATCCCGAACTCAGTAGTGAAACGATGCATCGCCGATGGTAGTGTGGGGTTTCCCCATGTGAGAGTAGGTCATCGTCAAGATTAAATTCCGAAACCCCTGATTGCTAACGCAATCAGGGGTTTTGTTTATGTAGAAGTCCATGAATTTCACCGGCACGTTGCAAGCGCAACGGGCTGGTACACAGAATTTCTTGACGACCATAGAGCATTGGAACCACCTGATCCCATCCCGAACTCAGCAGTGAAACGATGCATCGCCGATGGTAGTGTGGGGTTTCCCCATGTGAGAGTAGGTCATCGTCAAGATTAAATTCCAAAACCCCTGTCTGCTAACGCAGACAGGGGTTTTGTCGTTTAGGGGGGATGATAATGCCCCGGCTGCAGATCGCCCACATATACGTCTGGGCCGGACAAAGGCAACCTGACGACACCCACAAAAAAGCCGGCACCAGGAATCAGGCGCCGGCTTGTTAGAAGCTTTAACGGATCAGAACTGATAGCTGACCGTCGCACTGACATTACGCTCTTCACCCAGATAGCAAAAGTTCAGGCTGGCACAGGACGCCACATAACTCTCATTGGTCAGGTTGTTGGCATTGAGCCTTACATCCACACCCTTCAAGCCCACTTTGCCCAAGTCGTATCCTCCTGAAGCGTCAAACAACGTATGGTAGGAGGAGTCTGGTGAGTCGTTGAGAAAGCGCACAGTCATGATCAAGGTCCGTAGAGGCCGGTCAAGGCAGATAAAGAGGCTTACTGTCTAAGCCGGACTCACGGAAAAAAGCCGCCAACAAAAACTGAAAAAGTCAGGCCAGGCGTTCCAGGCTCACCCACCAACGTGTGCGATAGCGCACTTGAACTGGCAGTGTTTGCGCAACGATCGTCAGCAACTTGTCGGTGTCGTCCAAGCGGAAAACCCCTGATAGCCGCAAGTCGCCGATATCCGCCGCACAGCCCAGGTAACCCTGACGGTAGCGCTCCACATCCGACACCAAGTCAGCCTGGCGCATGTCTCGCGTCACAATCAGCCCATCGGCCGTCTGCGGTGAATGGATGACCACATTGCCGCTGACCACGCTCAAGCGTGTGCACTCGCTGTCTTGGCTAACGGTAAAACGCCCATCGATGCCTTCGAGCAAGCCGTGGCGAGTGTGTACCAGCAAAGGTGCTGACGATGGCGAACCGCAGGTCACCAGGATTTTCCCGCGCACCAATGTGATCAGGCGCTGTTGCGGATTGAAGGTGAGGTACACCGTACTGTCGGAGTTGAGTTGCAGGCGTGTGCCGTCCGGTAATTGCACGCTGCGCCGCTCGCCGGTGGCGGTTGCGAAATCGGAGGTCCAGCGCTGCCAGCCGGTCATGTCCCGGCTTATCCACGCCGCGGACCCCACCAACACCACACTCGACAACACCTTCAGTGCCCGTCGTCGGCCCAAGCCTTGTGCGACGTTTTCCAGTGCCGCATGCGCCCCAGGAATCGCCGCCCTTGCCCAAGCGACTGCGCAGACAAGTGTTGAGCCAGTTGTGGTGGGTGCTGCAAAGCGTGTGTACAACCCTTTCGCGCGCAATGTAGTCAGTAGAGGGCACTCACACAGGCCTGGCCAAGTGTCACAAATGACAATTAGTCGCATTGTCGCGAGGGCAGAAAAAATTTGCAGCGCCGAACCCTGAGCGTCTACCGCTGGTCGGTTTCCTACTCAAAATCAGGATGCTTCTCACAAATCTCTAAGATTTCTCCTGAAGTGGCCGAAAGCCTGACGAGCCATGCGTGCACCGAAATAGAGCGGCCGAAGAGTCCGCCTATCCCGTTACATGGAATGTTCCACTCGGCACGCTCACCCCCCTTTGGCAAAAGAAGTCGATGAAATGAATCTCAAGTTCAGTCATAAAATTCTACTGGCCGCGTCAGGCGTCGTGGTTCTGGCCTTCGCGCTATTTACCCTCTACAACGATTACCTGCAGCGCAGCACCATCAAACAAAACCTTGAGTCGTCCATTCAACAATCGGGCGAACTCACGGCCAGCAGCGTGCAGAACTGGCTCAGTGGCCGCATCCTGGTCCTCGAAAGCCTGGCGCAAAACGTTGCTCACCAGGGCAGCGGTGCTGACCTGCCAGGGCTGGTCGACCAGCCCGCGCTCACCTCGAACTTCCAGTTCACCTATGTCGGCCAAACCAACGGCGTATTTACGCAGCGCCCTGACGCCAAAATGCCCGACGATTACGACCCTCGTCAGCGCCCTTGGTACAAGCAGGCGGTCGCGGCCGATAAAACCATGCTCACTCCGCCTTATATGGCGGCGGTTGGCGGGCAAATCGTGACCATCGCCCTGCCGGTCAAAAAGAACGGCGAGCTGCTCGGCGTAGTCGGCGGTGACCTGAGTCTGCAAACCCTGGTGAAGATCATCAATTCGGTGGACTTCGGGGGTATTGGCCATGCGTTCCTGGTCAGCGCCGATGGCCAGGTCATCGTCAGTCCTGACCAGGACCAGGTGATGAAGAACCTCAAGGACATCTACCCGGGCACCAGCCTGCGTATCGAGAAGGTCAGCCAGGACGTTGTGCTCAACGGCCAGGACCGTATTCTGTCATTTACCCCGATCAGCGGTTTGCCGGGCGCGGATTGGTACATCGGCCTGTCGATCGACAAAGACAAAGCCTACGCACCACTGAGTAAATTCCGTACATCGGCACTGATCGCCATGTTGATCGCCGTGGTGGCGATCGCCGTGCTGCTCAGCCTGCTGATTCAAGTGCTGTTGCGCCCGCTGACCACTATGGGCGTGGCCATGCAGGACATCGCCCAGGGCGAAGGCGATTTGACCCGCCGCCTGGACGTGACCAGCAAAGATGAGTTCGGCGAAGTGGGCAGTGCGTTCAACCAGTTCGTCGAGCGCATCCATGCCTCGATTTCCGAAGTGTCTTCGGCTACGCGTCAGGTGCACGACCTGTCGCAGCGCGTCATGGCGTCCTCCAACGCTTCGATCATCGGCTCGGACGAGCAAAGCGCGCGCACCAACAGCGTGGCAGCCGCCATCAACGAGCTGGGCGCCGCCACCCAGGAAATCGCCCGCAACGCAGCCGACGCATCGCAACATGCCAGCGGTGCCAGCGAGCAAGCAGATGACGGGCGCAAGGTCGTGGAGCAAACCATCCTGGCCATGTCGGAACTGTCGCAAAAGATCAGCTTGTCCTGTACGCAGATCGAAACCCTCAACGCCAGCACCGATAACATTGGGCACATCCTGGATGTGATCAAAGGCATCTCTCAGCAAACCAACTTGCTGGCGCTCAACGCGGCGATCGAGGCTGCGCGTGCCGGTGAAGCCGGGCGCGGATTTGCCGTGGTTGCCGATGAAGTGCGCAACCTGGCGCACCGTACCCAGGAATCGGCCGAAGAGATCCACAAGATGATCACTTCGCTGCAAGTGGGCTCGCGTGAAGCCGTGACCACCATGAACGCCAGCCAGGTCTCCAGCGAAGAAAGCGTTGAAGTGGCCAACCAGGCGGGTGAGCGCCTGGTCAGCGTGACGCAGCGAATCGTCGAGATCGATGGCATGAACCAATCGGTTGCGGCGGCTACCGAAGAGCAGACCGCAGTGGTTGAAACCCTCAACGTTGATATCAACCAGATCAATCTGTTGAACCAGCAAGGTGTCGTCAACCTCAACGAAACGCTCAAGGACTGCGATGCGTTGTCGCAGCAGGCCAGTCGATTGAAGCAACTGGTCGACAGCTTCAAGATCTGACCCGGCTTGGCAGGAGCGAGGCCTCTCGCTCCTGCTGATCAGTCGAACATCCGGCGCACATTCTCCAAGGCGCTATCGGCAAAAGCCTGCGCAAACTGCTCGAACGCCGCCTGCGGTGTATCAACCGGTTCGCCAATCAGCGTCCAGGTCGCCCTGGCGTGTTTGGCGCCAAGTGCTTCCACACGCATGGCGGCCCATAGCCGCGCGACCCCCAAGGTGTTGTAGAGGGTGGTCCACGTCATGCACATCGCTTCGTCGTCACGGCTGTTGAGTTGCTCAACGACGCGATGCCCATCATGGAAAAATTTGGTGCGTAATGCGCCTACGCCGGTTCCCGTCATTTCGATGTGCGACAGGGCAGGAATGAAGGCATCAAAGCCTGCAAAATTTCCCACCACACTCCACAGGCTTGCGGCATCGCACGCGACGTCAACACACGCTATCAGCGGCGCGCCATTCGGGTTACGGATCAATGTATCGGGTTGCAGCGGTTCCATAAGGAGTCCTGTCAAAGAAAGCCAATAGCCTTGAGGTGGTCGCAGCCTTTGCGCAACAGCGCAGGGTCCTTTCGCGGGTACTGTTCGCCCATCGCTGCCACACCCTGGCGTGCGTTGTCGTGACAAATCATCGAGACGTCGCTGATATCTTCCGCGAGGTCATCCAGGTAAAAACCCAGTACGCCAAACAGCGCGTTATCAGGCCCCACCGTTGGCAGCATCTTTTGCCACTGCGCGATGCTCACCCGTTCGAAAAGATGGCCGGCCTGGCTGAACGCATCCAGGTAATGGTCCCAGCTCAAAGGCTGCGGGTTATGCAGGTTGAAGACGTTTCGCCGTGCCGCGAATTGACTGCAGTGAAACGCGACGAAACGTGCGAGAAAGTCCACCGGCATCAAGTCAAAATTCACTTCCAGGCTGGGCGCGAAGCCCAACTGCAGCGACCCCTTGAGCATCAGCATCAGGCGGTTGTTTTGCGGCTGGCAAACACCGTTGTGGCTGTTGAACGCAATATTCCCCGGTCGATGAATATTCACCCAGGCACCTTGTTCGACCGCACGCCCCAGCAGCCGCTCGGCAACCCACTTGGAAAGGTTGTAGCCATTCTTGAGGTAGAGCGGCAACGTGGCCACGGCCGGTGCTTCGAGGACGTGACCCTGAGCGTCGATGCTGCTGCAGGCTGACAGCGTCGAGATGAAGTTGAAGACTTTCTTGCTGTGGGTTTCACACAGGCGCAGGCACTCAAGCACGGGTTCGACGTTATCCCGGGCAAGTGAGGCATAGTCCAGCACATGGTTGACCCTGGCTGCGTTGTGCACCAACACACCATGGTTTCGGGCGAGGTGGTCATAGACATCGCAGGCCAGGCCCAGACGAGGCTGGCTCATGTCAGCGGCATAAACCTGCACACGGCTCAGGTCCAGATGCTCCAGGTGGTACTCGCGCAGTGCCTGTGCAAACCGCGCTGGCGCCGAGTGCCCCGGGCGTTCACGCACCAGGCATGCCACCTCCTGTGCTCCACCCGCCAACAACGCTTCGACCAGATGCACACCCACGAAGCTGTTTGCACCCGTGACGATCACCTTGCGCGGATCCCCAGCGGACCGCTCTGGCAGGATTTCTACATTCAGCGCCTGGCATGCGTCCTTTTCCATCTGGCATGACGGTGTGTAAGACGGTGCGGCGTCTTCCATCAGCAAGGCAAGCGAACGAATCGTCGGTGCTTCAAAAAAACGGTTCAAAGAAAGGCTGCGGCCAAACTGTTCGCGCAATCGCAGCAGCAAGGTCGACAGCAAGATGGAATGGCCGCCCAGATTGAAAAAACTCTCATCAATGCAAAGATCAACGCCAGGCACGCCCAACAACTCGCTCCACAGGGTCACCAGTTGCGTTTGCAGCGGCGTTTGCGCCGAGGCGCGGGCGGTGCGCGGCGTCGCGTGCCCGAGCACCGTCAGCAACGCCTGGCGGTCAATTTTGCCATTGCCGGTGCAGGGCATGCCCGGCAGCTCTGTCCAGCGCTCGGGTTGCATGTAAGCCGGCAACCACTGCTCTGCATGCTGCTTCAGATCCGTCACCGTTGTGTCGGCCTCGGGCTGGGCGGCAAAAGCTAAAATCCGTCGGTCACGGTCGATCACCACCGCCACTTGGCGAAATAGCCGACTGCTGCGCAGGCACTGTTCGATCTCCTGGGGTTCGACGCGAAAGCCCCGGATTTTCACCTGATCGTCCCGTCGTCCGCCCAGCTCTATACCGTCCGCCGTCCATTTGGCCCGGTCACCGCTGCGGTAGGCCCTCAGCGCTTGGCCGCCCGGCAACGTAAGCTCAACGAACGGGTTGCCCCCGGGCGGCGGCGTGGTCACATACCCCAGCCCTACGCCAGGGCCTGTGATGTAAAGGTCGCCCATGACCTGCTCATCCACCGGTTGCAGCGCGTCATCGAGGATCAGCACCTGGCTGTTGGCAATGGGGCGCCCCACGTTGCGATTGCTGTCACCGGGGCGCAACGTCCGGTGGCTGACCAGCACCGTGGTCTCGGTAGGGCCGTAGAGGTTGTGCAACTGGCACTGGCCCGCCAGCCGTTCGATCACATAGGGTTCGCAGGCATCGCCGCCGGTCACCAGATGGGTCAGGCCCAGGGGCTGATCCAACGGCAGGATGCTCAGTAGCGCCGGCGGCAAAAAACCATGGCTGATGCGCTGTTGGCGAATCAACTCGACCAGTTGCTGAGGGTCGCGCCGCTGCTCTTCGGTTGGGACGATCAACTCGGCACCGGCGATCAGGGCCGGGAAGATATCGATCAGTGATGAGTCGAAACTCAGTGGCGAAAACTGCAGGACACGGCTGTGTTCATCCAACGCCAGGCTGGCGCCGGTCCAGCTGGTGAAATGCGCAAGATTGCCCTGGCTCAGTAGTACGCCTTTGGGCTGGCCGGTGGTGCCCGAGGTGAACAGCACCATGCACGGAGCGTCGATGTCGGGGCGGCGTTGTATCAATGGCTGCGTGATGTCGGCGTGGTTGGAGTCAATATTGCCGACACTCAGTGTCGTGAACTGCTCGCGCAAAGGGTGTCGGCCGTCATCCAGCAATACCTTGGCGCCGCTGTGTTCCAGCATGGCCTGCTGGCGTTGCGGCGGATGATCCGGAGCCAGTGGCAGATACACCGCGCCGCAACCGAGTACTGCGAGAATACTGGCATACAACTCGACGGACTTTTCCAGGCACACGCCAACCACCGGCGTCTCAACGCCTTCCAGTAGAGGGTGCAGGCGTTGCTGGATCGACAAGGCGCGAAGCTGCAATTGGCGGTAGGTCAACACGCTACCCGCGATGTTCAGCGCCGGGCGCTCGGCGAAGGCGTGCAGACCGGCCTGCAATCGCTCGATCATCGGCACCTGGGCAGCCAGCAACAAGGCTGGCTGGTCGGTGCGATTGAACCGGTGCATAAACGCAAGGGCATCCAGTCCGTGCAAGCTTTGTTCAGGCCAGAGGTTAATGGTGCTGCTGGCGGCAAAAAAGCCCGCGTCCCTCGAGAAGCCGCTGACCAGCGAGGTGGCCCACTCCACGAGTGAGCTTGTCGCCTGCCGGCGCAATCGCTGGCCGTTGCCGCTGGGCTCCTCGGCAACGTTATGTACCGCCAGCACGCGTTGGTCACGGTCATAGCAGCGTAACTGCAGTGAGGGCAGGCCGCCTTCGTACACCGGGCCGATACCCAACCGCAGGCTTAACCATCGGGTTGCGGCACAGTATGCGAGCGGCGCTTGAGTGCCGTCCTCGATAAACAGGTCGAAGGCTTGTGTCACGCTGGCGTGTCCGTATTCTTCGAGCACTTGCTTCAGCGCAATCAGGGCGTGGCTGGTGCCGGCCCATCCGATACTCAGACGTCGCATGTCTGCCTCCCCGACTCGGGCAGGTAGTCGCTCAACGCGCGGGCGACGCTTGGTGTGTGCAGCACGCCGCTGTTATGCAGGAACCCCATGATATTGCCGAGCAGCGGGTGCTGGCGGGTGATGGGAAAGTGCAGGGCCGTGACTTCGTCGCGTAGTGCCTGGCGGATGTCGGTGCCTACGTCCAGGTGCTCGACAAGCTGAAGGTCGAAGCCTTTGTGCAGCGTGTTGGTCAGGTAGTGGGTCAAGAAGGTCGGCAGGACTGCGGCGATGCTGTCGCGGTCTGCCGGGCTAGCCGCCTGCCAGTAGAGACGCACCAGCTGCGTCCAGAACTGGGCGTGACGCCCCTCGTCAAACAAGTGGTCGGCCATCAAGCCGCGAATCGAAGGTTTGACGCTATCGTCCTTGGCAAACGCCGCTACATCGTGGGTGACGGTGTTCTCGGCGATGGCCACGCCAATCAACGCTACAGCGTCGTGCAGGTGTTGCGGGGCAAGCGCCTGGGCGGCCGGCAAGGCCCGGCTCAGTTCGATTTGCGTGGGCAGCTCGAGCGGTTGTATGCCGGTCAGTTCAATGGTCTGTTGCAGGAAGTCCAACGCGACCAGCGCGTGGTAATCCTCATCGACCACGACCGTCATCGCATCAATGCGACAGGCAAGGGGGAAGGGCAGTGTGAAGCGATTCTTGGCAATGCTGCGGGCGGTCTTGTCGACGATCTCGGTTTCGAAGATCACCACGTCATTAATGAATTTGTAGAAACTTTGCGTCAACACGAAGTCGCGCCACTGCGGGCAATGCTCGACAAAAGTTGCGTTTAGCACCAGGGGTTGGCGGCAGAGCGGAAAGATCAAGCGATCGTCGTTTTCCAGCAGGCGCCGGGGGCGCGTGCGGATGGTGGCGCGACGTTCCCAATCTTCGGCAAACGAGCGGTAGTCTGCGGAGTTCATGGTCGCACCTCGTGTAGGGAGGCATGTACGTCGTCCCAGAAACCGAGGCGGTTTTCTATGGCGCTGATGGCGGTTTCATCCGCCTCGCGTTGGCGCTTGGGGTCGGCACCGATCAAGCGCTGGAGTAACTGCTCTGCGCCTGGGCCATGATCCTCGGTGTCCAGTTCGATGTGACGGCTGAGGTAGTGACAGAACAACGGTGCCTGACGCGCCATGAAGGCGTCGCCCTGCAGAATACGTTCGAACATCGATGGGATGACGCTCTCGCGGCCGTGCAGGAACGTCGCTGCCACACAGTGGGCGGGCGCGTTCAGCGCGATCTGCAAGGTGCTGCTGACGAAGCGCGTTACGCCAGGGCGTACATTGACCCTTTGCATCGCAGCATCTGCCTGGACGCCTTGGCGCTGCAGTTCAATGAAGCGTTGGATGGCTGAGGTATCTGCGCCGGTCTCGGTCATCGCCTCCAGATATAGCTCGAAGTGGCTGCAGTGGCCACGCGTTGGATGTTCGTCTGACTCTTCGCCAAGCACTATTTCATTGATCAGCCGTGCGCTCTGCGGGTCAACGGGTGGCAGCCACGGCAATTGCATGCATGTCAGATCCTGCTGCAGGCGTTTAGCCAAGCTCATGAAGTCCCAAACAGCAAATACATGCTGCTCCATAAAAATTTGTAACTTGTTAAGTGAAGTTATTTCTGCAAATAACGGATGGCTGCATAGCTGTAGTTTTTTTTGTTCAAGCAAATGTTGATGCATGGTTGACGCCTATAAGTTGTTGCGACTGCTCTGGAAACAGTAATGGGGTTTTGTAATGAAAAGCGGATGGCCTGCGTTTAGGCAAGCCACGCGTACAGCGCTAACCTGACATAGGTTGGCACTGCCGAATGAAGTGTTCTTTTATGGGTGAAAGATAATAATCCGATTAAACGTTTGGATAAACTGATGAAAGTATTAAATGTTTTTGCGGGAAGCAACTAGTCGTGATCAAGTAGTGTGCAAGTGTGTGAGAAGTTTCTTTAACAAGCGTGGGCTTATTTGAATGTTAATCTCAACGTGGCGCATAAACGTGGGGCACTTCCTGAGAGGATAGATACCCCATAGCGTTAACGTGGCAAGAAAGGGCGGTGTAAACCCTTACTGTGAAGTTTTTTTTGCGGTGCCCTCAAGGCTATCGAGGTAGGTATTGATCACTTCCATGCCGCGCATCAGGTGATTGCGTAGCGTCAGGATGCTTTCGTCGACTTTCTTGTGCACCACCAGGTTCAGCAATTCACGGTGATCTTCCTGGGATGTCTCGCCCAGGCCCATCGCTTCGAGGTTGAAGCGCAGAAAGCGTTCCTCCTCATTCAAGCCGTGCGCAACCAGATTGAGCAACCGCTGGTTGGGCGCCTTGCCATACAACGCCATGTGGAACAGACGATTGAGCCGGCCAATCTCGGCATAGTCACGCTCTTGTTCCAACGCATTGATGCAGGCTTCAGCCTCGGCAATGTCTGCGTCGGTGAGCAACGGAATTGACAGGCGCAGCGCTTCGGATTCCAGCAACATGCGCAGGGCATAGGTCTCGGCCGAATTGTCTTGGATCAACGGCGCAACCACAGCACCTTTGTGGGTTACCACATGGAGCAAGGACTGGGCTTCCAGCTGGCGCAAGGCTTCGCGCACGGGCATGCGGCTGACGCCGAACAGGCTGGCCAATTCTTGCTGGCGCATCGCGGTACCACAGGGCAACCTGCCGTCGAGAATGGCATTGCGCAACGTTTCTTCAATAACGGCGCGTGCAAGATGGGCGGGAATAGGCCCGCTGATTTTGATGCTGCTTAATGGGTTCGGCTTCTGCGTCACGGTTACGCTATCCTCCCTTCTTGAATGGAGTGTGTTTAATTGGATCCAAAGCACACTAGAGATGGGTCGCGCGCTTGTCAAACAGCCAAAGTTTCAGTTTGTAAGGGCTTACAGGCGGAACTTTGTGAGTCCCACAAGCGGTGTTTATAAACTCGAACCCCTCATGAATGATTGCACTGTGCCATTGTTTTTTGTTGATCGAAGCTTCACCATCCCTGAAATTCCGTCTCCCTTCACGGACTGAACGCCTTGGCGGTAAGTTTTATTCCCTCTCGAATAGTCGGCTGGCTACTTTCAGCGACTTTGCTCGCTGGCCTGATGCCCGGCGGGCTGCATGCCGATTGGGATTTCTCGCAGATCAGCCGCAAAGCCACGGCTCTGTACGGGCCGCTCGGCGAGGGCCAACAGCGCATCGACGCCTGGCAGCGCCTGTTGGCGACTGAAAAGAAGGTCGATGAACAGGAGCAGCTCAAGGTCGTCAACCTGTTCTTCAACAAGCAAATGAGCTACGTAGAAGACATCGACCTCTGGCACGTGGTCGACTATTGGGAAACCCCCATCGAAGCGCTGTGGAAGGGTGCAGGAGATTGCGAGGACTACGCAATCGCCAAGTATTTCAGCCTGCGCCACCTGGGCGTCTCCAGCGACAAATTGCGCATTACTTACGTTAAGGCTTTGCGTCAGAATCGCGCGCACATGGTGCTGACGTATTACCCGACGCCCGATGCCATCCCGCTGGTGCTCGACAGCCTGATGGATGAGATCCTGCCGGCCACCCGCCGTACCGACCTGGTGCCGGTGTACTCATTCAACGCCGAGGGCTTGTACCTGCCCGGCGCCAAGGGCAACAAGAAAGTCGGTGATACCAAACGCTTGTCGCGTTGGCAGGATGTGTTGAAAAAAATGCGTGCGGAAGGCTTCCCGGCCGAGCCTGCCAACTAGGAGTAACTGATCGGATGTCACTGTTCAAACAACTATTGATCGCAATCTGTCTGTTCCTGGTGGTCGCCTTCAGCGGCAGCTTCATGGTCAGCCTGGAAAGCTCGCGCACCCAATACGTCAACCAATTGCGCTCCCATGCACAGGACGCGGCTACTGCGCTGGCATTGTCGCTGACGCCCAATATCGACGACCCGGCGATGGTGGAGTTGCTGGTCAGCTCGATTTTCGACAGTGGCTATTACGCCAGCATCCGCGTGGTGGATTTAGCCACCGACAAAACCATCGTCGAACGCAGCGGCATCCCGGACAACAACGGCGTGCCCAACTGGTTCGTCAAGCTGATCGGCCTTGAACCGGCCGGTGGCGATGCACTGGTCAACCGCGGCTGGGAGCAGGCGGCGCGCGTGGAGGTGGTCAGCCACCCGATGTTCGCCCTGGCCAAGCTCTGGCAAAGCGCCTTGGGCAGCCTGGGCTGGTTGCTGCTGTGCGGCGCGGTGAGTGCGGTGCTCGGTGCATTGCTGCTTCGTCGGCAGTTGAAGCCGTTGGACTACATGGTCAAACAGTCCCACGCCATCGCCCGCCGCGAGTTTCTCAGCCTGCCGGATCTGCCCCGCACGCCGGAACTGCGGCGCGTAGTGCAGGCCATGAACCAGATGGTGGAGAAGCTCAAGGCGCTGTTCCAGGAGCAGGCCGAGCGCAGTGAAAAATTGCGCATCGAATCCTATCAAGACAACCTGACCGGCCTCGCCAACCGGCGTTATTTCGAGATGCAGCTCAACGCCCGCGTCAGTAACCCGGAAGACACCAACTCCGGTTACCTGCTGCTGCTGCGAGTCAAGGACCTGGCCGGCCTTAACCAACGCCTGGGTGGTCAGCGCACCGACCAGTTGCTGCAAGCGGTTGGCGAACAATTATTGCGCCAGTGTGAGCCTTACCCGGAAACCCACAACCTCGTCACCCGTATTCGTGGTGGCGAGTTCGCGGTTCTGGCGCCGGGGCTGGTGCGTGAAGAAGCGCTGCAATTGGCACAAAACCTTGAAAGCACCCTGCTCAGCTTGCAGGCCACCAGTGCCAGTGACGTCACGCCGGTGGCCTACATTGGCCTTGCGCCATTCAACCACGGTGATTCGCCCCAGGCATTGCTGACCCTGGCTGACCAGGCTCTGGCCCAGGCCGAAGGGCAGGGCGACAGCAGTTGGGTGTGCCTGGACCACAGCGCCGCCGCCAGTGTCGGTGACGATCACCATGCCTGGCACACGCTGTTGGACCAGGCCCTTACCCACCAGCGTTTTGAGCTGTACTTCCAGCCGGTTGTCGCCAGCCAGGACCCGCAATTGGTGCTGCACTACAAAGTGCTGTCGCGTTTGCAGGATGACGACGGCCACACCATCCCGGCCGGGCGTTTCCTGCCGTGGCTTGAGCGTTTCGGCTGGACTGCACGCCTGGACCGACTGATGCTCGAACACGTGCTCAAGCAGATGGCCAGCCATACGCACAGCCTGGCGCTGAACCTCTCGGCGGCCACCTTGCAGGATGCCCAGGCGTTGAACCGGATTGTCGAGTTGCTGCGCCAGCACAGCAACCTCGGCCCGCGCTTGACCCTGGAGATTGGCGAAGAACAATTACCCGAGCAGGCTCTGCTGGAGCAGTTGACCCAGCGCCTGCGCGAGTTGGGCTTCTCCCTCAGTCTGCAGCGTTTTGGTGGGCGCTTCAGCATGATCGGCAACCTGGCACGCCTGGGCCTGGCGTACCTGAAGATCGACGGCAGCTACATCCGCGCCATCGACCAGGAAAGCGACAAACGCCTGTTTATCGAAGCGATCCAGCGCGCGGCCCACAGCATCGACTTGCCGTTGATTGCCGAGCGCGTGGAGACCGAAGGTGAATTGAAGGTGATTCGCGAGATGGGGATTTTCGGTGTGCAGGGGCAGTTGATTGGTGAGCCTGCTCCCTGGAAGTGATGCAAATCCAATGTGTGTGCGGGCTTGTGTGGGAGCAGGCAAGCCAGCTCCCACATTTCGATCCGGTTCGACTTTAAGAAATCAGATCAACCCAGTCTCTTCATCATTGATCAGATGGCTCAACCCACCCAGCGCTTCCCGTGCATGGTTACGGTCCATCAGCTTGGCCTGGGCCGCCGGGGGCAGGTCGGTGACGCTGATCACGCCCTTGCGGGTCAGTACCTGAATCAAGTCGTCCAGTACCCGGATCATCTCCATGTCACTTTGTTTGAGCTGGGCCAGGCTGGTTTCCACCACTTCGTTGGCGTACCAGGCCTGGATCTCATGGTGATCGGCCGGCAGGGTTTCGGTCGAATCGGCAAAGGCGGCGGCCTCCACGCGACTCAGCACTCCCTGTGCATCACGTTGCACGTAAAACATAAGAATCCCTCGAAAATGAGCCACACGCGTTCACCAGCATAGGTCAATGCTGTGTTTATGGTCGCGAGTATGCGATGCAACCGGCCGCCAGGGCCAGCGACGTATCGCCCAAGCAAATCGACCGCCCTTGCGGGCGGCCGATAAATCACAGCTTAGGAGGTGTGGTCGATCTTGATGGTCGGGTCGGCGCCTGTGATCAGCGAGTTGATGCTGGTGTGCGACCAATCGTTGCCTTCCAGCTTGATGGTCACATCGGCATTGGCCAGGCCGCCGGCGGCGTTGAGCTTGCCTTCACTGCTGATTTGCAGGGTCGACACACCTTCTACCGTGGTGATCTTGAGGTAGTTGTCGATGGTGCTGTCCGTCTCACCTTTCAACAGATCCTTGAGATCGATCCGGTCACCTTCCGAGGCCTTGAAGTCCTTGATCACGTCGTTGCCGAAGTCGCCCGCCTTCCAGACGAAGGTGTCGGCACCCGAGCCGCCGATCAGGATGTCGTTGCCCGGCCCACCGATCAGGGTGTCGTTACCGGTGCCACCCAACAGGATGTCATTGCCTTTGCCGCCGTCCAGCAGGTCGTTGCCGCCCTGGCCGAACAGGATGTCATCACCTGCGCCGCCCAACAGCGTGTCGTTGCCGTCCTTGGCGCCGGAGACGTCGAAGTCCGCGTAGTGCTCGGTGACGTACTGGTGCACGTTCGAGGTGGTTACCGCGGAGACGGCCACACCGGTTTTCTGTGCCACAAAGGCCTGCAGTGCGTTGTAGCCCTCACCGGTAATCCCGCTGAAGCTCACCAGGTCGCCGAAGAGGATGTCGTTGCCGTCGCCACCGCTGATGGTGTCGGCGCCTGGCAGCGTGGCTTCGGTGTGGCCGAGGATCGCGTTGGCCAGGTCCTTCGGATCGATGTTGCTTTGCGGCTTGCCATCGGTGTCGTAAGGCTTGAGGTCGTTGAGGCTGACGTCGCCGTTGATACCGATCGCTTCCACTTGCGACAACCCACCCAGCAGGGCAAAGGCGCTTTTGGCATTGCTCAGCGTCGCCGAGTTAGTGCTGTTGCCCGTGCCGTCCAGGTTAGACAACTCAAAGGTACCGTCACCTTGGGCATGTACGGTGCCCAGGTCGGTGACGACCCATCGCCAGCCATTGTAGATCTGCAGCTGAGCGGCACCCGAATTGTCGATGGACAAATAGTGCGTATTGTCGATGTAGGTGGAGAACGTTGTGCCAGGCGTGTAGTTGGCAGTCGTGACCACGTTGTCGAACTTGACGGTGCCGTACAGCGTCGGGTTGGTCTGCTCGCCGCTCTGGTAGTACGTCGGCTGGCCGTCGGTGATGAAGTAAGTCAGGTTCGTGGCGCCGGTGTTGCTGGTGGCCAGGCCGCTCTGGAAGAAGTTGGCCGTGGTCTTGAACACGTCTTCGTAGTTGGTGCCGCCACCGGACTTCATCGAGTCCAGCACCGTACTGAGCAAGGTCAGCGCGTTTGGATCGTTGAGGTTGATCGCAACCGACTTGTTCACCTGGGTATCGAAGTCCGCCACAAAGATGTTCACGGTGCCGGAGGTGTTGGCGCCCAGGCTGTCTTTGAGCGACTTGAACACTGAGGTCAGCGAAGCCTTCGCCGCGTTGATCGAGTCGACGCTCATACTGCCGGAACTGTCGACCATGAACGCGATGTTGTAGTTCTTGCCTTGCACCACGTTCAGGCCGCCGATATCGGCCACGACGATGTCATTGCCGTCAGTGCCGACAATGTTGTCGCTGCCCGAAGTACCCGTCACCGAGTTGTAGGTTGCCGGGTACACGGTGACTGGCAATTGCGCCGTGGTAGACGCCGAACCGCCGAGGCTTTCGGTGGAGGTCGACGTCACGGTCAGGTTGAACTGGCCGCTGTAATAGGTCGGTGGCTTGATGGACAGGGTGTTCAGGTCCCAGCCCGTGACGTTCACTTCGCCCACGCCTTTGGTCGCAGTGAAGGTGTGCCCGGACGCGTCGGTGAGGACCGAGCCTGCCGGTACGCCGCTGATCTTCACGCTCAGGGTTTCCGAACCGTCGGTATCAGTCAGCGCGGTGGTTACCTTGGACAGCTTCACAGTGCCGTTTTCCTGGGCTTCGTTAAGCTTGTAGCCCACGTAATAACCGTCACCGTTGCTGCCATGCAGGTCGGACACGGTCACGCCGGCGTTGGTCAGGTCAGTGATGCCGGTGTACAGCGGCACGGTGCCGGTGCTCAAGTTCTGCGTCGCCCCGCCGTTGATCGACAGATTGACGTCAAAGCTGCCAGGCCCCGATTGGTTGGCTTGGTAGATCTCGAGGCTGTAGTAACCGCTGACCGTTGGCGTAAACGAGCCGCTGAATTTGCCGCTGTTGGTCGCCCATAGCCCGCTGGCAATGTCTTTACCGCCAACGTTGACCACCACACTGTCATCGGCGACGCCGCTGAAGGTGTAGCTCTTGCCAGCTTCCATGTAGATCAGGCCGGAGATCTTGGAGCCAGAGCCGGCGTTGACATTGTCGACTGACTCGACATTGGTGACGACACTGGTGTTGTTCGGCGTACCTGCGTTGTCGATGGCTTTTTTCAGTACGTCTGGTGCCGCGCCGTTCCCGTTGGTGCCGAGGCCGGCAATGCTGTTCCAGCCCTGTTTGATCAGACCGGTCGAGGCGACATTGTTATCGGCCACGTTCAGCGTAGGTGCATCGGCCACGGGTGTGATATCGACTTTCACCGTGGCGCTGTTGCCCAGGTCCTTGCCGTCGGTAGGCTGGAACTTGAACTGCGCATAATCAGCCTGCTTGTTGCCAATGCCGGTGCCGCCATAACCGTCGGCGCCGGACTCGTTGGCGTTAGGCATAAAGCGCAACTGGCCGCCGTCGATCTGGGCCTTGGTGAAGGTCTGGTTGGCAGTCACGTTGGTCCAGGTGGTGCCATCCGTTGCCAGGTATTGCAGCTTGCCGGCCACCGGCAGGTCGGTGATTTTCACGCCCAGGCTGGCTTGTGGCGAATCCACATCGGTCACGCCGAAGTTGGCCCAGGTCAGCGCCAGCGGCGTGTCTTCGGTGCCGGTCACGGCGCTGCCGGTGGCGACTGGCGGATCGTTGACTGCCACCACGTTAACGGTGGTGGTGGCAACGTTGGAATAGTTGCCGCCATCGGTCACGGTCACGGTGATGGTCCGCGGCGTGGTGCTTGGGTCGTGACTGTTGTTGGTGAACGTGATGTTCTGGATACGCTGCATGTAATCAGCCAGCGTCGCGCTGCCCGACAACGTCAGGGTGATGGTGCCCGTCTGGTTGTTGGTGCTGACGATGATGCCATTGACGCTGTTGCCCAGGTTCAGTGCATCACCGGCCTGTGCGTTGGTCAGGGTGACCGTCGCACCGGTCAGCATCGTGCTGTCCGGATCGGTGATCTTGATATCGGTGTCGGCAATCGACACACCCGGCCCGGCGGTGCCTTCGGTGAACGTGGTTCTGTAGTCGGCACCGGTCGCGCCGCTGGAGTTGTTGGCGTCCAGGTCGATGACCGGCGGCGCATCGTTATCGATGATATTGGTGCTGACGCTGCCGTTGCCGACCACCAGGTTCTCGAAGTTGCCGCCGGTGGTCTTGTCGATAGTGATGACAATCTGTTCGGTCGGCTCGGTGATCCTGTCGTCGATCGTGGCGATGTTAAACGGCACGCTGCTGGCACCCGCCGGGATCTTCACGGTGTACACGCCGTTGAAGTCCGAACCGTCGGTGGCGGTGCCGCTGTACTTGAGCGTCACGGTCACATCGGTTTGCGCCGGGTTGCTCAGGGTCAGCGTGTAATGCGCAGTACCGCCTTCCGTCACCGAGGCGTCGCCGGTGATGCTGATGGTGGTGTTGTTGACCACATCCGTCACTTTGGTGGTGACGGTGCTGCCGTCGACGATCAGGTGTTCGTACTTGTCGCCGCCGCTGACTACGCCGGTAATCTTGTTGTTCACATCGTTGGCGCCGACATACGCGTCGTTAGGCGCAACAGCCGTGGTGGTGCTGCTGGACTTGCCGTTGCCGATGGTAATGGTCGAGCCGTTATCCAGCCTTACCACCAAGTCGGAACCGACGTTGGTCACTGCCGCGCCGTTCTTGTCGACCAGCGATGCGGTGTAGGTAATCTGACCGCCTTCAGCGACCGAGCCGGTGGCTTTGAGTACCACGGTCACATCATCGATGGTGTCGTTGATGGTGGTGGTCGCGCCGCCCGGAGTGATGGTCACGCCTTCGAAGTTACCGCCGGTAGTGCCGGTGATCTTGACGGTTTGGGTGCTCTTGTCGATGAACACGTCATCGCCAGGCGCGGCAACGGTCACAGAGCCTACGGTCGCACCTTGCTTGATGGTGATGCTCGAACCGTTATCCAGCGTGACTACCATGTCGGTGCCAGCCTTGTTGCTCAAGGTGGCGGTGTAGGTGATGGTGCCGCCTTCGTTGACGGCACTTGGTGCGGTCAGCGTGACGCTGGTGAGATCGGTGGTGCCTGGGGTATCCGTCACTGTGGTGTTAACAGGCGTAGTGCCTGGCACCAGATTCTCGAAGTGCGCGCCGCCGGTCACGTTAGTGATGGCGGTGGTAACGGTTTGGTCGCCTTTGTACACGTCGTTGGGTGCTACGACGGTGACGGTGCCGCTGGACTGGTTCACACCGATGGTGATGGTTTTGCCGTTGTCCAGGGTCACGGTCAGCGGGCTGGTGATGTTAGTCACTGCCGCGCCGTTTTTATCCACAAGGCTGGCGGTGTAGATGATGTTGCCGCCTTCGCCGACGGTGGTGGTGGCGGTGAGGACTACATCAACCTTGTCGATGGTGTCGTTGATCGTGGTGGTCGCACCGTTACCAGCAACTTCCAGTTTCTCGAAGTTGCCGCCAGCAGTGTCGGTGATCTTGACCGTCTGGGTGCTCTTGTCGATGAACACGTCATCGCTTGGCGCAGGGACGGTTACGGTGCCGACGGTGTCACCCGCTTTGATGGTGATGGTCGAGCCGTTATCCAACTTCAGCGTGACGTCAGTGCCCGCTTTATTGGAGAGCGTAGCGGTGTAGGTGATCTGACCACCTTCGTTCACTTCAGACGGAGCCGTCAGTGTCACAGTGGTGGTGTTATCGGTACCCGGAGTATCGGTGACGGTGGTGCTAACCGGCGTGGTGCCTGGCACCAGATTCTCGAAGTGCGCGCCGCCGGTCACGTTGGTGATGGCGGTAGTGACAGTCTGGTCGCCCTTGTACACGTCATCTGGAGCTACAACGGTCACGCTGCCGTTCGACTGGTTCACACCGATGGTAATGGTCTGGCCATTGTCCAAAGTCACGGTCAGCGGGTTGGTGATGTTGGTCACTGCCGCGCCGTTTTTATCCACAAGGCTGGCGGTGTAGACGATGTTGCCGCCTTCACCGACGGTGGTGGTGGCGGTCAGAACCACATCCACTTTGTCGATGGTGTCGTTGATGGTGGTGGTTGCGCCGTTACCTGCAACTTCCAGTTTTTCGAAGTTGCCGCCAGCAGTGTCGGTGATCTTCACCGTCTGGGTGCTCTTGTCGATGAACACGTCATCGCTAGGCGCAGGGACGGTCACGGTGCCGACGGTGTCGCCCGCTTTGATGGTGATGGTCGAGCCGTTATCCAACTTCAGCGTGACGTCAGTACCCGCTTTGTTGCTCAAGGTTGCCGTGTAAGTGATCTGGCCACCTTCGTTGACGGCACTTGGCGCGGTCAGCGTGACGGTCGTGGTGTCTGCAGTGCCAGGTGTGTCCGTGACGGTGGTATTCACCGGCGTTGTGCCCGGCACCAGGTTTTCGAAGTGCTCGCCTCCAGTTACACCCTTAATTGCGGTGGTAACGGTCTGGTCGCCTTTGTATACGTCGTTAGGCGCAACAGTGGTGACGGTGCCGCTGGACTGGTTCACACCGATGGTGATGGTTTTGCCGTTGTCCAGGGTGACGGTCAGCGGGCTGGTGATGTTGGTCACCAGCGCGCCGTTTTTATCCACAAGGCTGGCGGTGTAGACGATGTTGCCGCCTTCGCCAACGGTGGTGGTGGCGGTGAGGACCACATCGACTTTGTCGATGGTGTCGTTGATCGTGGTGGTTGCGCCGTTACCTGCAACTTCCAGTTTTTCGAAGTTGCCGCCAGCAGTGTCAGTGATCTTGACGGTCTGGGTGCTCTTATCGATGAACACGTCATCGCTAGGCGCAGGGACGGTCACGGTGCCGACGGTGTCGCCAGCCTTGATGGTGATGGTCGAGCCGTTATCCAACTTCAGCGTGACGTCAGTACCCGCTTTATTGGAGAGCGTCGCGGTGTAGGTGATCTGACCACCTTCGTTGACGGCACTTGGCGCGGTCAACGTGACGGTCGTGGTGTCCGCAGTGCCAGGTGTGTCCGTGACGGTGGTGTTCACCGGCGTTGTGCCCGGCACCAGGTTTTCGAAGTGCTCGCCGCCAGTTACACCCTTAATTGCGGTGGTAACGGTCTGGTCGCCTTTGTATACGTCGTTAGGTGCAACAGTGGTGACGGTACCGCTGGACTGATTCACACCGATGGTGATGGTTTTGCCGTTGTCCAGGGTGACGGTCAGCGGGCTGGTGATGTTGGTCACCGGATTGCCCGACTTGTCGACCAGCGACGCGGTGTAAACGATGTTGCCGCCTTCACCAACGGTGGTAGTGGCGGTCAGGACCACATCGACTTTGTCGATGGTGTCGTTGATCGTGGTGGTCGCACCGTTACCAGCCACTTCCAGTTTCTCGAAGTTGCCGCCAGCGGTGTCGGTGATCTTGACGGTCTGGGTGCTCTTATCGATGAACACGTCATCGCTAGGCGCAGGGACGGTCACGGTGCCGACGGTGTCGCCCGCTTTGATGGTGATGGTCGAGCCGTTATCCAGTTTCAGGGTTACGTCAGTGCCAGCCTTGTTGCTCAAGGTCGCGGTGTACGTAATTTGACCGCCTTCATTGACTGCGCTTGGCGCGGTCAGCGTGACAGTAGTTGTGTTATCAGTACCCGGAGTGTCGGTGACAGTGGTGCTAACCGGCGTGGTGCCTGGAACCAGATTTTCGAAGTGCTCGCCACCGGTGACGCCTTTAATAGCGGTAGTGACAGTCTGGTCGCCCTTGTACACGTCATCTGGAGCTACAACGGTCACGCTGCCGTTCGACTGATTAACGCCGATGGTGATGGTCTGGCCATTATCGAGAGTGACGGTTAACGGGTTGGTGATGTTAGTCACCGGCGCGCCGTTTTTATCCACAAGGCTGGCGGTATAGACGATGTTGCCGCCTTCACCAACGGTAGTGGTGGCAGTCAGAACTACATCCACTTTGTCGATGGTGTCGTTTATCGTGGTGGTTGCGCCGTTACCTGCAACTTCCAGTTTCTCGAAGTTGCCGCCAGCAGTGTCGGTGATCTTGACGGTTTGGGTGCTCTTGTCGATGAACACGTCATCGCTAGGCGCAGGGACGGTTACGGTGCCGACGGTGTCACCAGCTTTGATGGTGATGGTCGAGCCGTTATCCAGTTTCAGGGTTACGTCAGTACCGGCCTTGTTGCTCAAGGTCGCGGTGTACGTAATCTGACCACCTTCATTGACTGCGCTTGGCGCGGTCAGCGTGACGGTCGTGGTGTCCGCAGTGCCAGGTGTATCCGTGACGGTGGTATTCACCGGCGTTGTGCCCGGCACCAGGTTTTCGAAGTGCTCGCCGCCAGTTACACCCTTAATTGCGGTGGTAACGGTCTGGTCGCCTTTGTATACGTCGTTAGGCGCAACAGTGGTGACGGTACCGCTGGACTGATTCACACCGATGGTGATGGTTTTGCCGTTGTCCAGGGTGACGGTCAGCGGGCTGGTGATGTTGGTCACCGGATTGCCCGACTTGTCGACCAGCGACGCGGTGTAAACGATGTTGCCGCCTTCACCAACGGTGGTAGTGGCGGTCAGGACCACATCGACTTTGTCGATGGTGTCGTTGATCGTGGTGGTCGCACCGTTACCAGCAACTTCCAGTTTCTCGAAGTTGCCGCCAGCGGTGTCGGTGATCTTGACGGTCTGGGTGCTCTTATCGATGAACACGTCATCGCTAGGCGCAGGGACGGTCACGGTGCCGACGGTGTCGCCCGCTTTGATGGTGATGGTCGAGCCGTTATCCAGTTTCAGGGTTACGTCAGTGCCAGCCTTGTTGCTCAAGGTCGCGGTGTACGTAATTTGACCGCCTTCATTGACTGCGCTTGGCGCGGTCAGCGTGACAGTAGTTGTGTTATCAGTACCCGGAGTGTCGGTGACAGTGGTGCTAACCGGCGTGGTGCCTGGCACCAGATTTTCGAAGTGCTCGCCACCGGTGACGCCTTTAATAGCGGTAGTGACAGTCTGGTCGCCCTTGTACACGTCATCTGGAGCTACAACGGTCACGCTGCCGTTCGACTGATTAACGCCGATGGTGATGGTCTGGCCATTATCGAGAGTGACGGTTAACGGGTTGGTGATGTTAGTCACCGGCGCGCCGTTTTTATCCACAAGGCTGGCGGTATAGACGATGTTGCCGCCTTCACCAACGGTAGTGGTGGCAGTCAGAACTACATCCACTTTGTCGATGGTGTCGTTTATCGTGGTGGTTGCGCCGTTACCTGCAACTTCCAGTTTCTCGAAGTTGCCGCCAGCAGTGTCGGTGATCTTGACGGTTTGGGTGCTCTTGTCGATGAACACGTCATCGCTAGGCGCAGGGACGGTTACGGAGCCAACGGTGTCGCCCGCTTTGATGGTGATAGTCGAGCCGTTATCCAACTTCAGGGTTACGTCAGTACCGGCCTTGTTGCTCAAGGTCGCGGTGTACGTAATCTGACCACCTTCATTGACTGCGCTTGGCGCGGTCAACGTGACGGTAGTGGTGTTATCAGTACCCGGAGTATCGGTGACAGTGGTGCTGACAGGCGTAGTACCTGGCACCAGGTTTTCGAAGTGCTCACCGCCAGTCACGTTAGTAATAGCGGTAGTGACGGTCTGGTCGCCCTTGTAAACGTCATCCGGAGCGACAACGGTCACGCTGCCATTCGACTGATTAACGCCGATGGTAATGGTTTGGCCATTGTCCAACGTCACGGTCAGCGGACTGGTGATGTTGGTCACTGCCGCGCCGTTTTTATCCACAAGGCTGGCGGTGTAGACGATGTTGCCGCCTTCGCCGACGGTGGTGGTGGCGGTCAGAACGACATCGACTTTGTCGATGGTGTCGTTAATGGTGGTGGTTGCGCCGTCGCCTGCGACTTCCAGTTTTTCGAAGTTGCCGCCAGTGGTGTCAGTGATCTTGACCGTCTGGGTGCTCTTATCGATGAACACGTCATCGCCAGGCGCCGCAACAGTCACGGAGCCAACGGTATCGCCAGCCTTGATGGTGATAGTCGAACCGTTATCCAACTTCAGCGTTACATCAGTACCCGCTTTATTGGAAAGCGTAGCGGTATACGTAATCTGACCGCCTTCGTTGACGGCACTTGGCGCGGTCAGCGTGACAGTAGTGGTGTTATCAGTACCCGGAGTGTCGGTGACGGTAGTGCTGACCGGCGTAGTACCTGGAACCAGATTTTCGAAGTGCTCACCGCCGGCCACATTAGTGATAGCGGTAGTGACGGTCTGGTCGCCCTTGTACACGTCATCTGGAGCTACAACAGTGACGTTGCCGCTGGACTGATTAACGCCGATGGTGATGGTCTGGCCATTATCGAGAGTGACGGTCAACGGGTTGGTGATGTTAGTCACCGGCGCGCCGTTTTTATCCACAAGGCTGGCGGTGTAGACGATGTTGCCGCCTTCGCCAACGGTGGTTGTTGCGGTCAGCACCACATCGACTTTGTCGATGGTGTCGTTGATCGTGGTGGTTGCGCCGTTACCTGCAACTTCCAGTTTCTCGAAGTTACCGCCAGCAGTGTCAGTGATCTTGACGGTTTGAGTGCTCTTATCGATGAACACGTCATCGCTAGGCGCAGGGACGGTTACGGAGCCAACGGTGTCGCCAGCTTTGATGGTGATGGAAGAGCCGTTATCGAGTTTAAGGGTTACGTCAGTACCGGCCTTGTTGCTCAAGGTCGCGGTGTACGTAATCTGACCACCTTCATTGACTGCGCTTGGCGCGGTCAACGTGACGGTAGTGGTGTTATCAGTACCCGGAGTGTCGGTGACGGTAGTGCTAACCGGCGTGGTGCCTGGCACCAGATTCTCGAAGTGCGCGCCGCCGGTCACGTTGGTGATGGCGGTAGTGACAGTCTGGTCGCCCTTGTACACGTCATCTGGAGCTACAACGGTGACGCTGCCATTCGACTGATTAACGCCGATGGTAATGGTCTGGCCATTATCCAGGGTCACGGTCAACGGATTGGTGATGTTGGTCACTGCCGCGCCGTTTTTATCCACAAGGCTGGCGGTGTAAACGATATTGCCGCCTTCACCAACGGTGGTGGTGGCGGTCAACACGACATCCACCTTATCGATAGTGTCGTTGATAGTCGTGGTCGCGCCGTCGCCCGCCACTTCCAGCTTCTCGAAGTTGCCGCCAGCGGTGTCAGTGATCTTGACGGTCTGAGTGCTCTTATCGATGAATACGTCATCGCTTGGCGCAGGGACAGTCACGGTGCCGACGGTGTCGCCAGCCTTGATAGTGATGGTCGAGCCGTTATCCAACTTCAGCGTGACGTCAGTGCCCGCTTTATTGGAGAGCGTAGCGGTGTAGGTGATCTGACCACCCTCGTTCACTGCAGAGGGAGCCGTCAGCGTGACGGTTGTGGTGTTATCAGTACCCGGAGTGTCGGTGACGGTAGTGCTGACCGGCGTAGTACCTGGAACCAGATTTTCGAAGTGCTCACCGCCGGCCACATTAGTGATAGCGGTAGTGACGGTCTGGTCGCCCTTGTACACGTCATCTGGAGCTACAACAGTGACGTTGCCGCTGGACTGATTAACGCCGATGGTGATGGTCTGGCCGTTATCGAGAGTGACGGTCAACGGGTTGGTGATGTTAGTCACCGGCGCGCCGTTTTTATCCACAAGGCTGGCGGTGTAGACGATGTTGCCGCCTTCGCCAACGGTGGTTGTTGCGGTCAGCACCACATCGACTTTGTCGATGGTGTCGTTGATCGTGGTGGTTGCGCCGTTACCTGCAACTTCCAGTTTCTCGAAGTTACCGCCAGCAGTGTCAGTGATCTTGACGGTCTGGGTGCTCTTGTCGATGAACACGTCATCGCTAGGCGCAGGGACGGTTACGGTGCCGACGGTGTCACCAGCTTTGATGGTGATGGTCGAGCCGTTATCGAGTTTCAGGGTTACGTCAGTACCGGCCTTGTTGCTCAAGGTGGCGGTGTACGTAATCTGACCACCTTCATTGACTGCGCTTGGCGCGGTCAACGTGACGGTAGTGGTGTTATCAGTACCCGGAGTATCGGTGACGGTGGTGCTAACAGGCGTAGTGCCTGGCACCAGATTCTCGAAGTGCGCGCCGCCGGTCACGTTGGTGATGGCGGTAGTGACAGTCTGGTCGCCCTTGTACACGTCATCTGGAGCTACAACGGTCACGTTGCCATTCGACTGATTCACACCGATGGTGATGGTCTGGCCATTATCGAGAGTGACGGTCAACGGGTTGGTGATGTTAGTCACCGGCGCGCCGTTTTTATCCACAAGGCTGGCGGTGTAGACGATATTGCCGCCTTCGCCGACTGTGGTGGTTGCGGTCAGCACCACATCCACTTTGTCGATGGTGTCGTTGATAGTCGTGGTCGCGCCGTCGCCCGCCACTTCCAGCTTCTCGAAGTTGCCGCCAGCGGTGTCAGTGATCTTGACGGTCTGAGTGCTCTTATCGATGAATACGTCATCGCTTGGCGCAGGGACAGTCACGGTGCCGACGGTGTCGCCAGCCTTGATAGTGATGGTCGAGCCGTTATCCAACTTCAGCGTGACGTCAGTGCCCGCTTTATTGGAGAGCGTAGCGGTGTAGGTGATCTGACCACCCTCGTTCACTGCAGAGGGAGCCGTCAGCGTGACGGTTGTGGTGTTATCGGTACCCGGAGTGTCGGTGACGGTAGTGTTGACCGGCGTGGTACCTGGCACCAAGTTTTCGAAGTGCTCACCGCCGGTCACATTAGTGATAGCGGTTGTGACGGTCTGGTCGCCCTTGTACACGTCATCCGGAGCTACAACTGTGACGTTGCCGCTGGACTGATTCACGCCGATGGTGATGGTCTGGCCATTATCCAAAGTCACGGTCAGCGGGTTGGTGATGTTGGTCACTGCCGCGCCGTTTTTATCCACAAGGCTGGCGGTGTAAACGATGTTGCCGCCTTCACCGACGGTGGTGGTGGCGGTCAGAACCACATCGACCTTGTCGATGGTGTCGTTAATGGTCGTAGTTGCACCATCACCAGCCACTTCCAACTTTTCGAAGTTACCGCCAGTGGTGTCGGTGATCTTGACGGTCTGAGTGCTCTTGTCGATGAACACGTCATCGCCTGGCGCTGCAACAGTCACGGAGCCAACGGTATCGCCAGCTTTGATGGTGATAGACGAACCGTTATCCAACTTCAGCGTTACGTCAGTGCCTGCTTTATTGGAAAGCGTAGCGGTGTACGTAATCTGACCGCCTTCGTTGACGTCGCTTGGCGCGGTCAGTGTCACGGTGGTGGTGTTATCAGTGCCCGGAGTATCGGTGACAGTGGTGCTAACCGGCGTAGTACCCGGCACCAGATTCTCGAAGTGCTCACCGCCAGTCACATTAGTGATAGCAGTAGTGACGGTCTGGTCGCCCTTGTACACATCATCTGGAGCTACAACGGTCACGCTGCCGTTCGACTGGTTCACACCGATGGTGATGGTCTGGCCGTTATCCAAGGTCACGGTCAGCGGGTTGGTGATGTTGGTCACTGCCGCGCCGTTTTTATCCACAAGGCTGGCGGTGTAGACGATGTTGCCGCCTTCGCCGACGGTGGTGGTGGCGGTCAGAACCACATCGACCTTGTCGATGGTGTCGTTGATCGTGGTGGTTGCGCCGTCGCCTGCAACTTCCAGCTTCTCGAAGTTACCGCCAGTGGTGTCAGTGATCTTGACCGTCTGAGTGCTCTTATCGATGAACACGTCATCGCTTGGTGCCGCAACAGTCACGGAGCCAACGGTGTCACCAGCTTTGATGGTGATAGATGAACCGTTATCCAACTTCAGCGTTACGTCAGTACCGGCCTTGTTGCTCAAGGTGGCGGTGTAGGTGATTTGACCACCTTCATTGACTTCACTTGGCGCGGTTAACGTGACGGTGGTGGTGTTATCGGTACCCGGAGTGTCGGTGACGGTGGTGCTGACCGGTGTGGTACCGGGCACCAAATTTTCGAAGTGCTCGCCGCCAGTCACATTAGTAATAGCGGTAGTGACGGTCTGGTCGCCCTTGTACACGTCATCCGGAGCTACAACTGTGGCGTTGCCGCTGGACTGGTTCACACCGATGGTAATGGTCTGGCCATTATCCAAGGTCACGGTCAGCGGGTTGGTGATGTTAGTCACCGCATTACCCGACTTGTCGACCAGCGACGCGGTGTAAACGATGTTGCCGCCTTCACCAACGGTGGTGGTGGCGGTCAACACGACATCCACCTTATCGATAGTGTCGTTGATGGTCGTAGTTGCACCATCACCAGCCACTTCCAGCTTCTCGAAGTTGCCGCCAGCAGTGTCAGTGATCTTGACCGTCTGGGTGCTCTTATCGATGAACACGTCATCGCCAGGCGCCGCAACAGTCACGGAGCCAACGGTGTCGCCAGCCTTGATGGTGATAGTCGAACCGTTATCCAACTTCAGCGTTACATCAGTACCCGCTTTATTGGAAAGCGTAGCGGTATAGGTGATCTGACCACCCTCGTTCACTGCAGAGGGCGCCGTCAGCGTCACGGTAGTGGTGTTGTCGGTGTCCGGAGTGTCGGTGACAGTAGTGCTAACCGGCGTAGTACCTGGCACCAGGTTTTCGAAGTGCTCACCGCCAGTCACGTTAGTGATAGCGGTAGTAACGGTCTGGTCGCCCTTGTACACGTCATCTGGAGCTACAACGGTCACGCTGCCGTTCGATTGGTTCACACCGATGGTAATGGTCTGGCCATTGTCCAGAGTCACGGTCAACGGATTGGTGATGTTAGTCACCGCATTACCCGACTTGTCGACCAGCGACGCGGTGTAAACGATGTTGCCGCCTTCACCAACGGTGGTGGTGGCGGTCAGAACCACATCGACCTTGTCGATGGTGTCGTTAATGGTGGTGGTTGCGCCGTCGCCTGCGACTTCCAACTTCTCGAAGTTGCCGCCAGCGGTGTCAGTGATCTTGACGGTCTGAGTGCTCTTATCGATGAACACGTCATCGCCAGGCGCCGCAACAGTCACGGAGCCAACGGTATCGCCAGCCTTGATGGTGATGGTCGAGCCGTTATCCAACTTCAGCGTTACATCAGTGCCCGCTTTATTGGAAAGCGTAGCGGTGTACGTAATCTGACCACCTTCGTTCGCCTCGGACGGAGCCGTCAAGGTGACCGTCGTGGTGTCAATCGAGTCGGTAATCGTGGTGACCGCAGGCGTAGTGTTCGGCACCAGGTTTTCAAAGTTGCCGCCGGTCGCGCCAGTAATGGTGGTGCTCACCGTACTGCCATTCACGTAAACGTCGTTCGGTGGAGTGTCGACCACCACACTGCCGACAGATTCGCCAGCTTTGATAGTGATCACCGAGCCATCGCTCAAGGTGACAGTTACCGGGGTTTGCGCCGGGTTGGTCAGGGTGGCGGTGTAGGTAATCTGCCCACCTTCGGTAACGGTATTGGTAGCCGTCAGCGAAACAGTGGTGGTGTCGATCGAATCGGTGATCGTGGTGACCGCAGGCGTAGTGCTCGGTACCAGGTTTTCAAAGTTGCCGCCGGTTGCCCCGGTGATGGTGGTGCTGACGGTCGAACCGTTGTTGTAAACGTCGTTCGCCGGGGTATCCACGACGACGGTGCCAACCGACTCCCCAGCCTTGATGGTAATCACCGAGCCATTGCTCAAGGTGACAGTCACCGGCGTCTGCGCCGGGTTGGTCACGGTGGCGGTGTAGGTAATCTGGCCGCCTTCAGTCACGGTACTGCCCGCCGTCAGTGTGACGGTGGTGGTATCGATCGAATCAGTAATCGTAGTAACCGCAGGCGTCGTGCTCGGTACCAGATTTTCAAAGTTGCCGCCGGTCGCACCAGTAATAGTGGTGCTGACAGTCGAACCATTGTTGTAGACATCGTTCGCCGGAGTGTCCACGACGACGGTGCCAACCGACTCCCCAGCCTTGATCGTGATCACCGAGCCATTGCTCAAGGTGACAGTCACCGGCGTCTGCGCCGGATTGGTCAGGGTAGCGGTGTAAGTGATCTGACCGCCTTCGGTCACGGTGTTACCCGCCGTCAGCGTGACGGTGGTGGTGTCGATCGAATCAGTGATCGTAGTAACCGCAGGCGTAGTGCTCGGCACCAGGTTTTCGAAGTTGCCGCCGGTCGCACCGGTAATAGTAGTGCTGACAGTCGAGCCATTGTTGTAAACGTCGTTCGCCGGAGTATCGGCAACAACAGTGCCAACCGACTCCCCAGCCTTGATCGTGATCACCGAGCCATTGCTCAAGGTGACAGTCACCGGGGTTTGCGCCGGGTTGGTCAGGGTGGCGGTATAGGTAATCTGACCGCCTTCAGTCACGGTATTGCCCGCCGTCAACGTGACGGTGGTGGTGTCGATGGTGTCGGTAATCTGCGTAACGGCCGGGTTCGGGTCAATCGTCAGCACCAGGTTGTTGCCGCCGGTGGTGCCGGTGACGTTCACGTTGATCTGGCTTGGGTCGATGTACGGGCTGTCATTCGGTGCCAGCGGCACGTTAACGGTGCCGGTCAGTTGGCCGGCGGTGATGGTGATCACGGCACCGTTGGACAGGGTGATGCTCAGGTCATTGATCGGCGGCTGCGTGACGGTGGCGGTGTAGGTCAGCACACCACCAGCTTCAGTGATGGTCGGCGTTGCGCTCAGCGTCAGGGTCGACGTCTGCAAGACCAGGTTGCCATTGCCACCGGCGCCCTGGGCGCCCGTGAGTTGGGTCGTTGTTGCGGCGCCCTGGCCCAGTGGGCCGGTCGGGAACCCGATCGTCGGGTCGACACGGCCAGCCGTCGCGTCCAGTACAACAAAGCTGTGGCCCCCGCCCGCAGCACCATTACCGGCAGCCGTCGCGCCGGCGGCGGTAGCATCCAGGTCGGTGGTCGGGTCGGCGCCCGCAACGATGGCTTGCTGCAGTTCAGCAACCGACGGCGCGGCGTTCTCGGCGGCAGCGGCCAAATCGAGGCTGGAGTCCGGCAGGTCGGCGCTCCACTGGGTTTCACGGCCCAGGTCCAGGGTGCGGCCGTCGGCCAACTCAAGGCTCACAGCGCCGGACATGCCGGTGTCGATCTGGTCGCCTGCGAACAGACGGTCACCTTCTACTAAAACACGACGCGTCCCTTCCGGAGAAATAACGAAAACTTGACCAACAATGCTTTTGACGATGGCAACTACACTGCTCATTAAAGATTTCTCCGGCGATCCGTTACTGATGAATTCCATGTGGCCGCTCGCGGGGGGGGGGGGAGGGCCAAACAGGAGGGGTGTAGTATAAGTAGTTACTGGCGTCAAATAATTGGCTAGATTTATTCGTTATCTAGTTTATGCCAAAGTATTGACCTTATGGTCGCCATCCTAAACAATTGGCCCCGTAATGTCACATTGATATTTATGCGGCGAACCGTCCTACATGTGTGAAGCAGTTCCGCTTTTTGAACTTTCCGACGTACGGTCATTACGGTAGCCATTATCCGACGCAGCGGTATCAATCGCTGTGATTTGAGACAAGAAGTCCTGGGGAATTTTTAAATGCGTTTGAACCTGTTCAAGGCAATACCGTTCGTACTCGCCGCCGGTTTCGTACAAGCCCAAACATTGCCCCAGGCCATGCAGCAGGCGCTGGATGTGCACCCGGAAATCCAGGCCGGCGTGAACAGCCGTATCGCCGCCGATTACCAATTGCGCGCCGCTCAAGGTGGTTACTTGCCGCGCGTTGACCTGAACGCCGGTTACGGTCGCGAAGGCACCGATAACTCCACCACCCGCGCCGCCAACGGCCCAAACGGCAACCACTGGGACACGCTCAACCGCGGCGAGTCCAGCCTGCGCCTGCAACAGATGATTTTTGACGGTTTCGCCACGTCCAGCGAAGTTGGGCGTCAACAAGCCAACGTCAACTCCCGTGCTTATTCCTTGCTCGGCACCTCCGAGCGCACCGGTTTGACCGTGGCCCAGGTCTACCTGGACGTGTTGACCCGCCGCGAATTCGTGCGCCTGGCCGAAGAGAACCTGCGCAACCACGAACGCATCTACGACCAGATCAAATTGCGCACCCAGCGCGGTGTCGGCAACGGTGCCGACCAGGACCAGGCCGAAGCGCGTCTGGCCCAGGCTCGCAACAACCTGATCACCGAGCAGACCAACCTGGCCGACTCCCAGGTCAACTACCTCAGCGCCGTCGGCCAGATGCCCGACCAGCTTGAGCGCCCAGCGCCATTTATGGCCATGCTGCCGGCGGACCTGAATGAAGCCCGTCGCCAGATGCTCGATAACAGCCCGATCCTGCGCTCGGCCGAGTCGGATATCTCCGCCGCCGAGAGCCAGTACGAAGCTGCCAAGTCGACCTTCTACCCACGCTTTGATGCCGAGCTTGGCACCAACGCCGATAACAACGTAGCCGGCGACGCCAGCCATAACAACGGCTGGGAAGCCATGGTGCGCATGCGCTTCAACCTGTTCGCCGGTGGCAGCAACAAGGCCGACTTGCAGTCCAAGTCGTACCAGACCAGCCAAGCCCTGGATATCCGTAACAACGCCTTGCGCCAACTCAATGAAGAACTGGGCCTGGCCTGGAACGCCTTGAACAACGCCAATGCGCAGTTGCCGGTTGCCCAGCAATACGTCGACCACAGCACCCGCGTGCGTACTTCGTACCAGCAGCAGTTCAGCCTCGGCCAACGAACCCTGCTCGACTTGCTCGACAGCGAGAACGAATTGTTCACCGCTTCCCGTCGTCTGGAAGAGATCAAGAACATTCAGTTATTTACTCAGTATCGAATCAAGGCGACCATGGGTGAATTGCTCAAAAGCCAGGGAGTGGTCGCACCGATGGCGTCCGTCGTACAGAACGACGTGAAACCTAAAGTTCAACTGCCTGGGATGAATTGAGCCACCCCAATAGCCCCATCTGTTAGTCGAGAGTGCGCCGCGTGGAATCCGAAGTCAGTCGAGTTCATCTCAGTCATGATCCACGCACGCTCCACGACGACCCGTTACTGGACGGGTTGTTGGCGCTCTGTGCCCTGCATCAAAAACCTGCCAGCGCGGCCATGCTCACCACCGGTTTGCCGCTGCCGTCGCAGCGACTGAGTGCCGAGTTGCTGCCGCGTGCAGCCGCGCGTGCCGGGCTGCAAGGCCGGGTGTTGCAGCGCAAGCTGGAGCAGATCCCGACGATTGCACTGCCGGCGCTGCTGTTGCTCAAGGACGGCCGCAGTACCGTGCTGGTGGGTTGGCAAGGTGAAGACGAAGCACGCATCCTGCTCAGCGAAAGCGACGGCGGTGAAGTACTGATCAAGCGTGAGCTGCTGGCCAATGACTACATCGGCAAAGTCTTCTTCGCCCAGCCTCAGCACAAATTCGACGTCAACCACGGCACCCTGATCCCTCGGGCGCGTTCGTGGTTTCGCGACACGCTCAAACGTTCGCGCTGGCTCTACACCGACGCCATCGCCGCGAGCTTCCTGATCAACATCATCGCCATGGCCGCGCCGCTGTTTGTGATGAACGTGTACGACCGTGTCGTGCCAAACCAGGCCACCGCGACCCTCTGGGTGCTGGCCGTGGGTATCTGCGGCGCCTACCTGTTCGACTTGGTTCTCAAAAGCCTGCGCAGTTTGTGCCTGGACCTGGCGGGTAAAAAAACCGACCTGATCATCTCGGCCACGCTGTTCGAGCGCATTGTTGGCATGTCCATGAAGTACCGCCCGGCACGGGTTGGCAGCTTCGCGCAGAACATCCATGAGTTTCAGAGCCTGCGTGATTTCCTCGCATCCTTGACCCTCACCAGCCTGATCGACCTGCCGTTTACCCTGCTGATTTTCCTGGTGATCGCCATCCTGGGCGGGCACCTGGTGTGGATCCCGGTATTGGCCTTCCCGCTGGCCCTGGGCATCGGCTATGCCCTGCAAAAACCGCTGGTGGCGACTATGGAGCGGACCATGGCCCTGGCCGCCGAGCGCCAGTCCAGCCTGATCGAAACCCTCGCCGGGCTTGATGCGGTCAAGGTCAACAACGCCGAGAGCGAGCGCCAGTACGGCTGGGAACAGACCATCGGCACCCTCAGCCGCCTCGAGCTGCGCGTGAAGTTGCTGTCGGGCCTGTCGATGAACATGACCTTGCTCATACAGCAACTGGCCGGCGTGATCATGATCGTGTTCGGCGTTTACCAGATCATCGACGGCAACCTCAGCATGGGCGGCCTGATTGCCTGCTACATGCTCAGTGGCCGCGCCCTGAGCCCGCTGGCCTCGCTGTCGGGCCTGCTGACCCGTTACCAGCAAGCCAAGGTCACCATGACCTCGGTGGACCAGATGATGGAACTGCCCCAGGAGCGCAATTTCGAAGAGCGGCCCATGAGCCGCCGCACCCTGCAAGGTGCCATTGAGTGCCGTGGCCTGAACTTCACGTATCCGAACCAGCAGAACGCCGCGCTGAGAAATATCAATCTGGTGATCAAACCGGGCGAGAAAATCGGCATCATCGGCCGCAGTGGCTCGGGCAAAAGCTCCCTGGCCAAACTGATCGTCGGCCTGTACCAGCCCGACTCCGGCGCCTTGCTGGTGGACGGTGTGGACGTACGCCAGATCGACGTGAGCGAGTTGCGCCACAACATCGGCTACGTCGCTCAGGACATTCAATTGCTGGCCGGCACCCTGCGCGACAACCTGGTTTCCGGTGCGCGCTATGTAGAAGACGAAATGGTCCTGCAAGCCGCGGAATTGGCCGGCGTGCACGAATTCGCCCGCCTGCACCCACAAGGTTATGAACTGCAAGTGGGCGAGCGTGGGCAGAACCTGTCCGGCGGCCAGCGCCAGAACGTCGCCCTGGCACGCGCGCTGCTGCTCAACCCGCCCATCCTGCTGCTGGACGAACCCACCAGCGCCATGGACAACACCGGTGAAGAACGCTTGAAACAACGCCTGCAAGCCGTGGTGCAAAGCAAGACCGTGGTGCTGGTGACGCACCGTGCCTCACTGCTCTCGCTGGTGGACCGCCTGTTGGTGGTCGACCGTGGGCAGATCCTCGCAGACGGCCCGAAAGCCGTGGTTATGGAAGCGTTGAAAAAGGGGCAGATCAGTGTTGCTTAACTCCATCAAAAGCGCGGTCGGCCGCTACTTCAAAGGCACCGACTCGCTGCAGGGCCAGCCCCTGCCTGAAGTCAACAAAGCGCTGATCGAAGATGCGCCGAGGGTGATCCGCCTGACCATCTGGGCCATCATCGCGTTCTTCATATTCCTGGTGACCTGGGCCGGTTTTTCCAGCATCGACGAAGTCACCCGTGGCGACGGCAAGGCGATTCCGTCGTCCAAGCTGCAGAAAATCCAGAACCTGGAAGGCGGCATCGTCTCCGAGCTGTATGTGAAGGAAGGCCAGATCGTCGAAGCCGGTGCGCCGTTGATTCGCCTCGACGACACCCGGTTTGTCTCCAATGCCGGCGAAACCGAAGCCTTGCGCCTGGCCATGCAACTGCGCGTCGAGCGCCTGAGTGCGCAGGTGGATGACCGTCCGCTGAACATCCCGGATGACGTGCTCAAGGCTGCGCCCAGCCAGGCCGCTAACGAGCGCTCGCTGTATGAAAGCCGCCGTCAGCAATTAAAAGACGAAGTCGGTGGTTTGCAGGAGCAACTGGTGCAGCGCCAGCAGGAACTGCGCGAATTCAGCTCCAAGCAAGGCCAGTACCGCAGCCAGTTGTCCCTGCAACGCCAGGAAATCAACATGTCCGAGCCGTTGGTGGCCCAGGGCGCGGTATCGCCGGTGGAAGTATTGCGCCTCAAGCGCGCCGAGATGGAAACCCGCGGTCAATTGGACGCCACCACCCTGGCGATCCCTCGCGCCGAGTCGGCGATCAAGGAAGTGCAGCGCAAGATCGACGAAACCCGTGGCAAATTCCGCAGCGAAGCCCTGACCCAACTCAATGAAGCCCGCACCGAGCTGAACAAGGCCGAGTCCACCGGCCGTGCCCTGGAAGACCGCGTCAGCCGTACCTTGGTCACCTCGCCGGTGCGCGGCATCGTCAAGCAGCTGTTGGTCAACACCGTGGGCGGCGTGATCCAGCCGGGCAGCGACATGGTCGAAATCGTGCCGCTCAATGACACCCTGCTGGTGGAAGCCAAGATCCGCCCGCAAGACATCGCCTTCCTGCACCCTGGGCAAGAAGCGATCGTCAAATTCACCGCCTATGACTACACCATCTATGGCGGCCTCAAGGCCAAGCTTGAACGCATCGGTGCCGACACCATCACCGATGAAGACAAGAAAACCACCTACTACATGATCACCCTGCGCACTGATCGCAGCCACTTGGGCACCGACGAGAAGCCGTTGCTGATCATTCCTGGCATGGTGGCTTCGGTGGATATCATTACCGGCAAGAAAAGCATCCTCAGCTACCTGCTCAAGCCGATCATCAAGGCGCGGGCCGAGGCGTTGCACGAGCGCTGATCTTCGGCGCCTGTTGTGACCTCATCGCAGGCAAGCCAGCTCCCACATTTGAATGTGTTCACATATCAAAATGTGGGAGCTGGCTTGCCTGCGATGGCGACACCCGCCCCACCGCAGATCCCAACCCTAAAGCATATCGATATTCGCTAACGGTATTTAAGCTTCCATTCTTATACCTATAAATTCACTCCCCTGTCCGACCGGGAGTGCCCTCATGTCCGCCACCTCTACTGTTCCAACAGCGACCCCAACCGCCCAATCCTTCGAGATTCGCCCACTGCCCGGCAGCGTCGGCGCCGAGATCGTTGGCCTGGACTTGTCCCGCCCGGTCAACGACACAGACTTCGCGCGCATCCACCGCGCGCATGTGGATCACCACGTCGTGGTGTTCCGCGACCAACGCATCACCCCCGAACAACAGATCGCCTTCAGCCGCCGCTTCGGCGTGCTGCAGATCCACGTGCTCAAACAGTTCCTGCTGGCCAACCACCCGGAAATCCTGATCGTCTCCAACATCATCGAGAACGGCCAATCCATCGGCCTGGGTGATGCGGGTAAATTCTGGCATTCGGACCTCTCCTATAAAGAGCTGCCCAGCCTGGGCTCGATGCTGCACGCTCAGGAGCTGCCCTCCGAAGGCGGCGACACCCTGTTCGCCGACATGCACAAAGCCTGGGACCAACTGCCCGAGCACCTGCGCAAAGCCGTGGAAGGCCGCAGCGCCGCGCACTCCTACACGGCGCGCTACAGCGAAACCAAATTCGAAGGTAATTGGCGCCCAACCCTCACGCCCGAGCAGCTCGCTCAGGTGGCGGAAGTGGTCCACCCGATTGTGCGCACCCACCCGGAAAACGGCCGCAAAGCCCTGTTCGTCAGCGAAGGTTTCACCACCCGCATCGTCGGCCTGCCGGAAGACGAAAGCCGCGACCTGCTGGCCCAGCTCTACGCTCACAGCGTGCTGCCGCAGAACATCTATCGCCACCAGTGGCAGCCCCACGACATGGTGTTCTGGGACAACCGCTCGCTGATCCACCTGGCTGCCGGTTGCCCGAGCCACCTGCGCCGCAAACTGTTTCGCACCACCATCCAGGGCGATGCGCCTTTCTGATTCCCGGCAAGAGAGTTGACATGAACGCGCCCCTGCAAGGCCACGCGGCCAGCACCCTGAGTACCGCCAAACCGCTGTTGGCGGTGGACAACGTCAGCCTCGAATACCGCACGCCCGAGCGTGTGGTGCGGGCCACGCACCAGGTCAGTTTCGAAATCGACCCGGCCGACCGTTACGTGCTGCTCGGCCCTTCGGGGTGCGGCAAATCCACCTTGCTCAAGTCCATCGCCGGGTTTATCAAACCCTGCGAAGGCGAGATTCGCCTGCTGGGGCAAAAGGTCGACGAACCCGGGCCGGATCGCATCGTGGTGTTCCAGGAATTCGACCAACTGCCACCGTGGAAAACCGTCAAACAGAACGTGATGTTCCCGCTGCTGGCCTCCAAGACCCTCAAGCGCCGCGAAGCCGAAGAACGCGCGCTGCACTACCTGGAAAAAGTCGGCCTCAGTGCCTTTGCCGACGCCTACCCGCACACCCTGTCCGGCGGCATGAAAGCCCGGGTGGCTATCGCCCGCGCGCTGGCCATGCAACCGAAAATCCTGCTGATGGACGAACCCTTCGCCGCCCTCGATGCCCTGACCCGGCGCAAGATGCAGGAAGAACTGCTGCTGCTGTGGGAAGAAGTGCGCTTCACCCTGTTGTTCGTCACCCATTCCATCGAAGAAGCGCTGGTGGTGGGCAACCGCATCCTGTTGTTATCGCCGCATCCCGGGCGCGTGCGGGCAGAAATCCACAGCCATCAATACGACCTGCACAGCCTCGGCGGTGTGGAATTCCAGGCGTCGGCGCGGCGCATTCATCGCCTGCTGTTCGATGAAGCGCCCGAAGCCGAACGTGAGTTGGGTTTCGCCGATATCCGCATTGCTTACTAAGGGGCCGAACCATGCGCCAGGAATTTGAAGTCACCCTCGAACCACTGCTCAGCGTCCCTGTCGAGCGCGAACTGCCCCTGCGCCAACGCCTGTGGCAGCAAGGCTGGCTGCGCAAGGGCTTGATCCTGATCGTGCTTGCGATTCTCTGGGAGGCGGTCGCCCGCTACCAGAACAACGACCTGCTGCTGCCGAGCTTTTTGCAGACCTCCCAAGCACTGTTCGACGGCTTGCTCAGCGGTGAGCTGTTGAGCAAGGTCTGGATCTCGCTGGCGGTGCTGATCAAGGGCTACCTGATCGGCATCGTGCTGGCGTTTGCCCTCACCACGCTGGCGGTCTCGACCCAACTGGGCCGCGACCTGCTCAGTACCCTGACCTCAATGTTCAACCCGCTGCCGGCGATTGCCCTGCTGCCGCTGGCGCTGCTGTGGTTTGGCCTGGGGCAGAACAGCCTGATCTTTGTGCTCGTGCATTCGGTGCTGTGGGCCTTGGCGCTAAACACCTATTCGGGGTTTCTCGGCGTGTCCGAAACCCTGCGCATGGCCGGTCGCAACTACGGCCTCAAGGGCATGCGTTTTGTGTTGTTCATCCTGATTCCGGCGGCGCTGCCGTCGATCCTGGCCGGCCTGAAAATTGGCTGGGCCTTTGCCTGGCGCACACTGATCGCCGCTGAACTGGTGTTCGGCGCCACCAGCGGCAAAGGCGGGCTGGGTTGGTACATCTTCCAGAACCGCAACGAGCTGTACACCGACAAAGTGTTTGCCGGCTTGGCCGTGGTGATCCTGATCGGCCTGCTGGTGGAAAACCTGGTGTTTGATACTTTCGAGCGGCTCACCGTAAAGCGCTGGGGCATGCAGCGCTGAGCCACTGATCCCTGCTAGGATTGCGTGCAATTCACTCCCCACTGCTCACGAGTGCTTGGCATGCAACTACCGGACATGAACCTGTTGGTCGCCCTCGACGCCTTGCTCGACGAGGGCAGTGTGGTCGGCGCGGCGCGGCGGATGAACCTCAGCCCGGCGGCCATGAGCCGCACGCTCACGCGGATTCGCGAGGCGGTGGGCGACCCGATCCTGGTGCGGGCCGGTCGCGGCCTGGTGCCGACGCCCAAGGCTTTGCAGCTGCAAGGCCAGGTGCGCAACGTGGTGGAACAGGCGGCGTTGCTGTTTCGCTCCGCGGACCAGGTAGACCTCAGCACCTTGCGCCGCCGCTTCAGCGTGAGGGCCAATGACTTTTTTGTTGGCGTGTACGGCGGTCGGTTGTTCGACACCATGGAGCGCATGGCGCCGCTGTGCGAGCTGTGCTTTGTGCCCGAAGGTGATACCGACGACGACGCGCTGCGCGAAGGGCGCCTGGACCTGCGCGTGAGCAATACGTTGCCGGCCAGCCCGGAGGTGAAGGTACAGAATTTGTTTTCCACCACCTTTGTTGGCCTGGCGCGGCAAGATCACCCGCTGTTCGACGAAGAAATCACCGCCGCACGGTTTGCCAGCTATTCCCATATCAGCATTTCGCGACGCGGCATCGCCCGTGGCCCGATTGACACTGCGCTGAATGCCCAAGGCCTGGAGCGCCGCGTGGCAATGATCGCCCCAGGCTTTCACGGCGCGATGTTCATGCTGCCCGACTCTGATCTACTGCTGCCGGTGCCAAAGGAAGCGTTGCTGAGCGCCAACCGCCTGAACCTGCCATTGCGCGCCTTCCCGTTGCCTATCTCCTTGCCGACGTTGGTATTGGCCCAATCCTGGCACCCACGCTTCGACAAAGACCCGGCCCATAAATGGCTGCGCGAAACCATGCGCGAGAGCTGCCATGCCACCTGGCTCGAAGCCCAGCCCAGCTGAAGTGCACTCGATCAATGTGGGAGCTGGCTTGCCTGCGATGGCGGTCTGACTGTGTAGGGATTCATTGCCTGACCCACCGCTTACACAACTTTTAAAGGCAGCCAATTACCCTTGTGGCGAGCAGGCTTGTCGAATCGTCGCACCGCCTGCGTTGGGCTGCGAAGCGGCCCCAAACCCAGACGCTGAGTAGTTTCAGGAAAAACTGCAGTGCCTTTACTGGGGCTGCTTCGCAGCCCAACGCAGGGCAAGCCTGCTCGCCACAACAGGGCAGTTGCCCCTAACCCCATGAGGATTGCGTCTGGCGCACTTATAAGCTTCCAACAAGTAACTTTTTTGTCATGTGTGCGCCCTATTAAACTGCTCGGGTATTTCTAATTCCGAGTTGCGCGTTCATGACATCCCTCGCTGCCCCCGCTCTCCAGGCTGCAGCCAAACCTACCGCCCTGAGCCCACCTGTGTTCGGCCCGCGCATCATCATCGGCCTGGTCGGTGTGTTGTTGGCGGTGCTGGTCTCTGGTCTCAACGAGATGGTCACCAAGGTAGCCCTCGCCGATATTCGCGGTGCACTGTTCATTGGTTTTGACGAAGGCACCTGGCTGGTTGCGGCCTACACGGCCACCTCCGTGGCGGCCATGGCCTTTGCGCCGTGGTGTTCGGTGACGTTTTCGCTGCGCCGCTTCACCCTGTGCGCCATCGGCCTGTTTACCTTGCTGGGCATCCTGTGCCCGTTTGCGCCGAACTACGAAAGCCTGCTGGTGCTGCGAACCGTGCAAGGCCTGGCCGGCGGCGCATTGCCGCCGATGCTGATGACGGTGGCGCTGCGTTTCCTGCCGGCCCACGTCAAGCTCTACGGCCTGGCCGGTTACGCACTCACCGCCACCTTCGGCCCGAGCCTGGGCACGCCGCTGGCGGCGTTGTGGACCGAATACGTCGGCTGGCAATGGGCGTTCTGGCAAATCGTCGGGCCGTGCCTGCTGGCGATGGCCGCGGTGGCTTACGGCTTGCCGCAAGACCCGCTGCGCCTGGAGCGCTTCAAGCAGTTCAACTGGCGCGGCCTGCTGCTGGGTTTTCCGGCGATCTGCATGTTGGTGATCGGCCTGTTGCAGGGCAATCGCCTGGACTGGTTCGAATCCGGCCTGATCACCTTTTTGCTGATCGGCGGCGGCGTATTGCTGGTGCTGTTCATGCTCAATGAATGGTCGCACCCCGTGCCGTTTTTCAAGTTGCAGATGCTCGGCCTGCGCAACCTGGCGTTCGCCCTGATCGTACTGGCGGGCGTGCTGATGGTACTGACCTCGGTGATCATCATTCCGTCGAGTTTTCTCGCCCAAGTGCAGGGTTACCGACCACTGCAAACCGCGCCGGTGATGCTGTTGATGGCGTTGCCGCAATTGATCGCGCTGCCGCTGGTGGCGGCGCTGTGCAACCTGCGTTGGGTCGACTGCCGCTGGGTGCTGGGCATTGGTTTGAGCATGCTGGTGCTGTGCTGCATCGGCAGCTCGCACCTCACCTCGGCGTGGATACGCGACGATTTTTATGGCTGGTACCTGCTGCAGATTTTCGGGCAACCCATGGCCGTATTGCCGTTGCTGATGCTCTCTACCGGCAGCATCCAGCCGATGGACGGGCCGTTCGCCTCGGCCTGGTTCAACACCGTCAAAGGCCTCGCTGCGGTCATCGCCACGGCCGTGCTGGACACGCTGACCACCCAGCGTGAGCACTTCCATTCGACCATGCTGGTGGACCACCTGGGCAACTCGCCCCTGGCCGACGGCGACGCGCCGGGCCTTGCCCAGCGCCTGCACCAGCAGGCCGTGGTGCTGACTTCTTCGGACCTCTATTACGTCATGGCCGGTGTCGCGGTGGCGTTAATCCTGCTGATTTTCTGGATGCCCACGCGGATCTTTCCGCCTCGCGCTCCGACCTAGCCTCAAGGACTTCTCATGAAACGCAAAGACAAAATTGCCGTCTCCGTTATCGCTGTGTTTGCCGTCGGCGTCCTGGTTTATCTGGTTGCGCCGGGCGTGCTGGGCAACCAGCGCCAGACCACTAACGACGCCTTCGTCGCCGCCGACTTCACGCTGGTGGCGCCGCGCGTGGCCGGTTTTATCAAGGAAGTGCTGGTGGAAGACAACCAGCGGGTCAAGGCCGGCCAGCTATTGGCGTTGATCGACGACCGCGATTTTCGTGCTGCCGCCCAGGCCGCCGACGCCGACACCTTGGTCGCCCAGGCCCAGCTGAAGAACGCCACTGCGACCCTGGAGCGCCAAAGCTCGGTGATCGCCCAGGCTCAGGCCACCGTCGCGGCCGACCGTGCCGAAGTGGCGTTCGCCGAGCACGAACTGAACCGCTACAACCACCTCGCCGGCGTGGGCGCAGGCACGGTGCAGAACGCCCAGCAAGCCAAGACGCGCATCGACCAGGCAACGGCAAACCTGGCCAAAGCCACGGCCGTACTGGCGGCCGAACGCAAGCAAGTGGAAATCCTCACCGCCCAGCGAGACGCAGCGGAAGGTGGGCTAAAACGCGCCCAGGCAGCGTTGGAAATGGCCAGTTATCAGCTGTCCTACACGCGCATTGTCGCGCCAGTGGACGGCATGGTCGGTGAACGTGCCGTGCGGGTCGGCGCCTATGTGACGCCGGGCAGCAAGATCCTCGCGGTCGTGCCGTTGGCCCAGGCCTATGTGGTGGCCAATTACCAGGAGACGCAACTGTCGCATATGCATGCCGGCCAAGCCGTAGAACTCAGCGTCGACAGCCTCGACGGCGAGTTGCTCAAGGGCCATCTGGAGAGCCTGGCGCCTGCCACCGGCGTGACCTTTGCGTCGGTCAGGCCGGACAACGCCACCGGCAACTTCACCAAGGTGGTACAGCGCATTCCGGTGAAGATCATCCTGGAGCCGAACCAGCCCCATATTGAACGCCTGCGCGTGGGCATGTCGGTGCAAGCCACAGTCGACACCCGGCCCGTCGCGCAGTCGCGTGAGGTGGCCCAGCAATGAAGTCATTTGCCTGGCTCACCTTGAGCCTGATCAGCCTCAGCGCCTGCACGGTCGGCCCGGATTTCCAGCGGCCCCAAGGCCAGCAAGTCACCCAATGGCGCGAACCCCAGGGCCGTCAGGCAGCCAGCCACGCGGTGACCGACCCTTTGCAGGAGCGTTGGTGGGACGTGTTTCACGATGCAGAGCTCTCGGCCCTCACGCGTCGTGCGCTCACTGATAACCTCGACCTGAAACTGGCCAGCAGCCGCCTGCAACAAAGCCGCGCCGTGCGTCAGGTGACCACAGCCGAGCGTTATCCCAACGTCAACGCCAGCGGGGATTACGTACGCCAGCGCAACAGTGGCAAAGGCTTGAGCGACCCGTCCAAAAACAACGGTCAATCTGCTTACAACCAATGGGACATGGGCTTCTCCGCCGCCTGGGAGCTGGACTTCTGGGGCCGCGTCAAACGCGAAACCGAAGCCGCCGACGCCACCCTGCAAGTCGCCGAAGACGACCGCCGCGCCGTGTTGCTGTCGGTACTCGCCGAAACCGCCCAGGACTACATCCAGCTGCGCGGCGTGCAGAATACGCGCGCTGTCACCGAGCAAAACCTCGAGGTCGCTCGCCACAGCCTCAAACTCTCGCAACTGCGCCTGGCCGACGGCGTGGCCACTGACCTGGATGTGGCCGAAGCTGCCGCCCAGGTCGCCGCCATCGAAGCGCGTTTACCGGATTTGCAGCAGCGTCAGGACCAACTGATCAACGCCCTGAGCCTGCTGATGGGCGAGCCGCCGCAAGCGCTGCATGCGCAATTGTCCAAGGACGCCGCCGTGCCGCAAACCCCGCGCCAGGTCGCCATCGGCTTGCCCTCGGAGCTGGCCGAACGCCGGCCCGATATTCGCCAGGCGCAAGCGCGCCTGCATGCGGCCACCGCCAGTATCGGCGTGGCAAAAGGTGATTTTTACCCGCGTATCACCTTGTCCGGCAGCCTGGGCTCCCAGGCCCTGCAACTCTCGGATTTCGGCTCCTGGGGCTCGCGCGCGTTTGCCTTCGGCCCGCAGTTCAGCCTGCCGCTGTTCAGTGGCGGGCGCCTGCAAGGCATGTTGAATTTGCGTGAAGCCCAGCAACAGGAAGCGGCGCTGGCGTACCAGCAAACCGTACTGCGTGCCTGGCATGAGATCGATGACCAACTGACCCGCTACAACGCCAGCCAACTGCGCCGCGACAGCCTCGCTGAAGCGGTGCGCCAGAACCAGATCGCGTTGAGCACCGCACAACAGCAGTACGTCGAAGGCGTGGTGGATTTCGTCAACGTGCTCACCGTGCAAAGCGCGCTGCTGGCCACGCAGGAGCAGTGGGTAGAAAGCTCCACCGGCGTGTCGCTGGCGATGGTGGGGCTGTACAAGGCGTTGGGCGGTGGCTGGGAGTCGGTCTACCCCGCGACAGCCTCCATTCCCGCAGGCTGAACATAACCCACTGTGGGAGCGGGCTTGCCCGCGATAGCGGTAGTTCAGCCAACGTTATGTTGACTGACGCACCCTCATCGCGGGCAAGCCCGCTCCCACATGGAATATTGCGTGATTTAAGGGTTCTGCAAAAACACCACATACCCTCTAAACCATTCACTCCCCTTCAAATACCCCGGCTCTTCCCATACGCCACCCTGAATCAGCCCCACCTTGAACGGCAGCCCCAGCCGGTTCATGCGTGGCAAATACGCTGCGTAATCCGGGATGCTGTGGCGCCCTTGGTAGGTCTGTACCACCACTTCATCCACCACGCCTTTGAGCTGGGCGATGGCGTGCGGGTCGGCGTTGCTGCTCCAGTCCATCAGGCCGGTAATGCTCAGCCGCAGGTCAGCAGGCAGGCGTTGGCGCAAGTCGCGCAGGAAGCCTGTGTATTCGTGCAGGTACTGGGTGCGGGCGTCGAAATCGATCTGGATGCCGACCACCGGGTTGCCCGCGTCGCGCCAGCGTTGCACCTGGCCGAGCAGTTGGGTGTAGACGCGCTCGGGCCAGTGCAGGGTGTGGGCGCGGTACACCACCCAGACCTCGCCTTGGGTGATGCGCGGTACGCTGATGCCTTGGGCGATAAACTGCACACCCAATTGCGGCGCACGGCGCGTGGAGTTGATCTGGCCCTGGAGGATGTACAGGGTTTTCGCCTGTTTGAGCACCGGCTGCGGCGTGACCCCGCTCCACAGCCAGAAGGCGTCGTAGTCGCGAGCGTCAACGCCGGCAAAGGCCGGGCTTGCCAGGAGCAGCAAGCCTAGCCACAGGTGTTTCACCAGTAGTACTTCAGCGACTGCGCCCACTCGGTGTCGGCAAACCCGGTTTTGAGCTGGCGGAACCAGCCTTTACGCACGGATTTATCCACGTCTACACCGCCGCAGCCGTTATAGCCGGCCCGCGCATAGCAGTTGATCGCACGGAACAACGCGTAGGCCTTGTCGTTGTGTGGCGCCTTGGGGTTGGCGATGACCTGGCGGTAACCGTCGAGCCGCGAGAAGGTCTCGCCCTTGAACAGCGAGGCGGTGCTGCCCAGGCTGCCGGCGGCGCGCACTTGGTCCAGTGGCATGCCATCGAGGTTATTGCGCAGGATGAACTCACCCAGGCAGTTCAAGCCCTTGGGGTTTTTCCCATCGGCCTGCAGGGTGCTGGCGATTTGCGCAATGCTCGGGCAGGCGTAGCCGGACTCCGCCTTATCACCGTTCCACTGGAACAACTGCAGCGAGCGGCCATCGCCATAGACATAACCCAGGCTGGTGCCGAGCTTGTCGGCGGGCGCCGATGCCGGCAGTTGCTTGAGGTCGTCGGCGAAGGTGGCGTACTGGCCGCGCATCAGGTCTTTGTACAGCAACACAAACTGGGCGGTGGCACGTTCCACCGGGTCGCTGGCCTGGGTGATCTGTTGGCGTAGCAGTTCCTGGCCTGCGATGTTGCGCAGCAAGATGTAGCGCACCTGTTTGGCGCTGATCGGCGAATCGCTGGCGAACACGTTGGCCAGTTGGTCGTTGCGCTCGTAATTCATCGCCAGCGCCAGTTCCAACTGGTCGCGCTGCAAGGGTTGCTTGGCCATGGGCAGCAGCTTCAGCCACAGCGCTTGCGCGCCTTGCCAATCCTTCTTGGCTTCCAGGGCAAGGCCGCGCAGGGTTTGCTGGCTGAAGGCGAAGTAGTCGAGGCTGGCGGGCACGTCCTGAGGCAGCAACTTCAAAGTGTTATCGGGCTGATGTTCGACGTACAAGGCAAACGCCGCTTGCACGTAGTCGTACAGCGCCGGCTCTTGGGCAAACACCGGCTTTTGCGCGTCCAGGGCCGCGCGGCTCAGCTGCGGCGGGTTGCCGGCGCGCATCCACATCAAGTCGTTGACGGCCAGCATCAGTGGGTTGGCCGAAGGTTTTTGGGTGGCACTGAGCAGCTTGTTGTCGGCTTCCTGCACCAGGTCGTCCAGCGACACATTGCGCTGTTTGGCGCTCAACTGCGCGGCCAGGTCGTTGGCCAGCTTGTCGGTATCGCCCGCCAGCCAATGCACCCGGCGCAGCAGGCCCTGGGCAGAGATAGCGTATTTGCCCTGTGGATAGGTTTTCAGGTAGAGGTTGAAGCTGGTGTCGGCATTCGCCAACACCGACTTATCCACATGCTCCAATTGCGGCATGCCGTATTCGTCGAAGGCGTTTTCCTGGGCCTGGTTCAACTCGGTGCGGGCGATCATGTAGGACGCCGTTTCCTTGACCCACGGCAGGCTGCCGGTGGCGGCGGCAACAAAACCGCGCTGCGCATCAGCGAAACGGCCACTGTAGAAGTCACCGGCGGCTTGCAGGTAAGTGCGCAGTTCGCGGCCGGCGGTGGACTGGATCTGCTCCGGGTCGCCCAGGCTTGCGCCGTCCCAGGTGCAGGCGCCGAGCATCTGTACACGTCCCTTGGCCAGCAGCTGGCGCTCCGCGTCGGGCACGTCGGCTTTAACCACTTGGCTGATAAACGCCGTGGCACTGCTTTCATCATTGCTGCGGCAACGGCTGCCTTCGCCGGTCAGGAAGGCGTCACCCGCCGCCTTGTCGCCTTCACGCTGAATGCCCAACGGCGCAAGCAGCTCATCGAGTTTGCTGGGCGTAGGTGCCACGTCGGTTTTTTCATCGGCGGCGTCGGCTACCGGGGTCAGGCGGTACACCGGGAACGGCACCGGGCCGAAGCCCTCTTCAAGGTCCGTCTCGCCCAATGCGTTGGGCGTCAGCGGTGCCACCTGTTTATCCGCCAGCAACAGGCGCAGGTTGACCCGGCTGTCATTGCCCGGGCTCAAGAAGGGCAGGTTGCTGCAGCCTTCAAGGCTGTCGCGTGAGACCCGCCAGTCGGGGTAGCACGAGTCATCGCCGCTGGCCTGGGCCTGGAAGGAAAGGCTGGCGAGCAATGCCAGGGTCAGTGGTGACAGAAAACCGATGCGCATGACGTGTCCTTGATCCTGAGTCCTTTGAAGGACGCAATAATAACGCACGCCTGCAAATACGTCGGCGGCCCCCTACAATAAATTCAGATTTGTCGGCTGTGGGGTAGTGGCAATTTGATCTTGCTGCCCTAGACTGCCCGGCATCATCAGGGAGTTGTAAACGTATGGTGCAGTTGCGGAGCTGGGTGTTAGGGATATCGTGTCTGATGGGCGTGGCGCAACTGGCGGCGGCGGACGATCCGCTGTTGGATCACCCACCGGCGGCAACCGCCGGCAACGGCAGTGAAGCACGCGGTGTGTTACGGGCTCGCGACCAGGCGATGCTGGCCAGCGAGTTGTCCGGGCGAATCGTCGAGTTGCCGTTCAGCGAAGGCGAGTCGTTCAAAAAGGGCGAGACTCTGGCGCGTTTCGATTGCTCCGCCTATCAGGCCCAGTTGAATGCTGCCCAGGCCGCCAGCCGAGGGGCCGGTGAGGAATTGGCTCACAACAAACAACTGGCGGCGCTTAATTCGGTGGGGCGCTTTGAAGTGGCTCGCGCCGAAGCCAAGCTCACCGAAACCCAGGCCCAGTCGCAGGTGTACCAAGTGCAGGTCAAGCGCTGCAGCGTGCTGGCGCCGTTTGATGGCCAAGTGGTGCAGCGCAAGGTCCAGCGTTATGAAAGCGTGTCGGCCGGGGCGCCACTGCTGGAGATCGTCGACAACCATAGCCTCGAAATTCACCTGCTGGTGCCGTCGCGCTGGATGGGTAAACTCAAGCCCGGCCAGACCTTCGACTTCACCCCTGACGAAACCGGCCAAGCGTTCAGTGCCACGGTTAAACGCCTCGGCGCGCGCATTGACGAGGGTAGCCAAACCCTGTTGCTGGTCGCCACCTTGCCCAATGCATCTGGCTTGATGGCTGGCATGAGCGGCACCGCTCACTTTGCGCAATTGCAATGAACGCACCGATACCGGGGCACCTCGAGCGGGTGTTCGCGCAGTTTCTGGAGCTGGAGCGCCAGACCCGCGCGGCGCGCACCACCGAGCAACTGGCCTACAGCCTGGTCAATGACGGCCAGCCACTGTTTGGCTATCGGCATGCGGCGCTGTTGATCGCTGGCAAAGTGCAGGCGGTGACGGCGGTGAGCAGCGTCGACCCGAACGCGCCATTCGTGGCGTTCGTCGAGCAAGCGGTGGCGCAGTTGCACAAGCAGGCGCTGGGCCAGACGGCACGCATGGTCCCGGCTGAACAGTTGAGCGGCGCGATACAGGCCGATTGGCAAAGCCTGTCCGCCGGGCATGTGTTCTGGTTGCCGTTGATCGACCCGCAGGGCCGGGTGTTTGGCGGCCTGTGGCTGGCGCGTGATACACCGTGGAGCCCGGCTGAGCAAGTCTTGCTGGCGCAGTTGGGCGACACCTATAGCCACGCCTGGCACGCGCTGCAACCGCGTCAGCCGTGGCGGTTGCGCCTGACCCGCAAGCGTCAAGTGCTGGTGGTGATCGGGTTGCTGCTGATGCTGCTGATTCCAGTGCGCCAATCAGTATTGGCGCCGGCTGAAGTAGTGCCACTGGCCGGGCAAGTGGTGGCGGCGCCGTTGGATGGGGTGATCGCCGAGTTTCTGGTCAAGCCCAACCAAACGGTGAAGACCGGCGACCTGCTGCTGCGTTTTGAAAGCACCACGCTCACCGCCCAGGCGGATGTGGCGGCGCGCGCCTTGGGCGTGGCCGAAGCCGAGCTCAAGGCCAATTCCCAACGTGCCTTTGCCGATGCTGAATCCAACTCGCGCATTGACCTGCTGGCGGCCCGGGTCGAGCAAAAACGCGCCGAACGTGATTACGCCCGCGAACTGCTCAAACGCAGCGAAGTACGCGCCGAGCGCGACGGCATCGCCGTGTTTGCCGACGCCGAGCGCTGGACCGGCAAACCCGTGCAGACCGGCGAGCGCCTGCTGCAGATTGCAGACCCGGCCCAAGCCGAGTTGCGCATCGAATTGGCGGTGGGCGATGCGATTGCCCTGGAGCCGAATGCGCAGGTCGCGCTGTTCCTCGACAGTGACCCGTTGCAACGCCACCTGGCGACTCTGCAGCGGGCGGCCTACGAAGCGCAGCCCTCGCCGGGCGGCCAGTTGGCTTATCGCCTGGATGCGCAGTTCGATGAAGCCCCGCCGCGTATCGGCCTGCGTGGTACGGCTAAGATCTATGGCGACCGCGCGCCACTGGCGCTGTACCTGTTACGCCGGCCGCTGGCGGGCCTGCGCCAGAGCGTGGGCCTCTGATGAGCCTGCCCAAACTGCGTGAAGACCTGCAACTGTCCAGCGCCGGCGCGGCCCTGGACGGCTCGCCGCGCTGGACCTTGGCCGACCCGGTGCGCGGGCGCTATTTCAAACTCGGCGCCACCGCCATTCGCCTGCTGCGTCACTGGTCTCTGGGCGACCCGGAACGCGTCCTGCAAGCGGCCAATCGTGAGCCGGGCTTGCCGTTGGGTGGCAGTGAATTGGAGGAGCTGCTGAGTTTCCTTCGCGCCCACGACCTGATCGCCGCCCTCGACCCGCAGCAGCGCGACAGTTACCTCTACAAGGCCGCCGCCCGCAAGCAAAGCCTGTGGCAGATAGCGCTGCACCAGTACCTGTTTTTTCGCATTCCGCTGTGGCGCCCAGACGCGTTTCTCAACCGAGCGTGGCCGTGGCTCGCGCGTTTCGGGCCGGGTTTGTTGCGCTATGGCTTGCCGATCATCCTCGGCCTGGGCGTGTTTCTGGTGGCGCGTGACTGGCAGCGCTTCCTGGCGACCTTCCCGCACCTGTTCAGCCTCGGCGGTGCCTTGGCGTTCGGCGTGGCGCTGTTCTTTGCCAAACTGTGCCATGAATTCGGCCATGCCTTCATGGCCAAGCGCGCCGGTTGCCGAGTGCAAAGCATGGGCGTGGCGTTCATGGTGTTGCTGCCGATGTTCTACACCGACGTGAGCGATGCCTGGCGGGTCAACGACCGCCGCTCGCGCTTGATGATCGGCGCCGGCGGGGTGATGGCCGAGTTGCTGCTGGCCTGCATCGCCTTGCTGGCCTGGTCGCTGCTGCCCGACGGGCCGGCGCGCACGGCGGCGTTCATGCTGGCCAGCGCGACCTGGCTGACCACCTTGGCGATCAACCTCAACCCCTTTATGCGCTTTGATGGTTACTTTTTGATCAGTGACTTGTGGGGCGTCGACAACCTGCAAGGCCGTGCCTTTGCGCTGTGCCGTTGGCGCCTGCGTGAGTGGCTGTTCGGCTACGGCGAACCGGCGCCGGAGCCTTGGTCGCCGAAGATGCAGCGGCGGCTGTTGAGTTGGGGTTACCTGGCCTGGCTGTGGCGCGCGGCGCTGTTTTTGGGAATTGCGCTGGCGGTGTATCACCTGTTCTTCAAGCTGCTCGGGATCTTCCTGATGCTGGTGGAGTTGGTGTGGTTTATCTTCCTGCCGATCTTCAAGGAATGGCGCGAATGGTGGAGCCGCCGCAGCCAGGCTCACGCGCCACGCGTGTTGCTCAGCGGCTTGGCTTTGCTGTTGATCGTGCTGGCGCTGGTGCTGCCGTGGCGCAGCGCTGTGGAGTTGCCGGCCATGCTCGAAGCGGGGCGCTCGAGTGCCTTGCATGCGCCGGTGGCCGCGCGGGTCAAGGCCTTGTCGGTGGTGGACGGGCAGGTGGTAAGCCAGGGCCAGGTGTTGATCGAATTGGAGTCACCGGACCTGGACGCGCGGCAAAGCATCGTGCGCCGCGAAGTCGACATCCTGCAGTTGCAGATGCGCCGCCAGGCCGGGCGCAGCGAAACCGCAGCGGATGCCGGGATCAACGATCAGCGCCTGTCCCAGGCGCTGGCCGAATACCGGGGTTTGGCTGCCCAGCGCGAACGCCTGCTGTTACGCGCGCCACATGCCGGCACCGTGCGCGACCTGCTGCCGCAATTAAGCGTGGGCCGTTGGTTGTCGCCTAAAGACCCATTGGCGCAAGTGGTGGAAGACGGCGCACGGCTGCGCGGTTACCTCGCCGAAGCCGAGTTGTGGCGGGTGGCGCCGGGGGCGACCGGGCGGTTTATCGCTGATGACCCGATGCATGCGGCGATCGCGGTGGAGTTGACCGATATTGACGCCAATGGCGTGGCCTACCTGGACCAGGAGGCACTGGCGTCCGACCACCACGGGCCGATTGCCGTGCGCCGCGATGAAAACCAGCGCCCGGAGCCGGTGCAGGCTCAGTACGGTGCGCGATTGCAAAGCCTGCAGCCTATCGACACGCCGCATCAGCCGTTGCGCGGCATGGTGGTGTTGCAAGGGCGCAGCGAGTCAGTGCTGGGTGTAGCCTGGCGGCGCGCCGCGGCGTTGGGTGTGAGGGAAAGCGGTTTCTGACAGGAGTGCAGCGCAATGTTGAACAAGGATGGTGCCTTGGCCCAGGGCTTGGAGGTGCGCCCGTCACGCAGCAGTGACGGGCCGTTTTTACACAGCCTCTACCGCTCGGCGCGGGCGGATTTGCAGTGGATCGACGGCGAGCAGGCGCTGGTGAACGAAGTGATTGCCCAGCAATTTCACGTACAGGAGAAGGGCATGGACGAACAATTTCCTGGCGCCCTGCATTACGTGGTCGAAAAACTCGGCACTCCTATCGGCGCGTTGAGTGCCGATTTTGGTCCCAATGAAATCCGCGTGTTGTACCTGGCCTTTATCCCCGCGGCCCGTGGCCAAGGCTTCGGCCGTGCAGTGCTGCAAGGCGTGCAACAGGCTGCCACCCAAGTGGTGTGCCCGGTGACGACGGTGGTCTGGGCGAGCAACCCCCATGCGCGCCAGCATTACCTGGCGCTGGGGTTTCGGGTGGAGGAAGCCACGCCCGCCGCGCAGCGGTTGGTGTGGTATCCGTCTCAGTTGAACACGATGCAGAAGTAACCACGCTGGCCGTCGCGGCCCATGGCCGGTTCGCGGGACACAAACACCTGCTCCAGGCAGGTGCCCTCCAGTGGCAAGCGGCATAAACCGTCGACAAACGTGGTAGGCGCAAGGCTTTCGAGCAACACCCTGAAGGCTCCGCGCGGGCTGCCCGGCAGGCTGGCTTTGGGCGCATCGGTCAGGCTTTGGACCTGAATCGGCAGCGCCGAACCATCCGGCAAGTACAGCACACTGGTGCGATTGAGCAATGGCCGGAAATGTTCCGGAGTGACCAGGTTCAACATAACAGGCTCCGCGTCAGAAGTGCCGGGACGCAGGAGCCCCGGCCAAAGGTTAACCGCGAGACGGAAAGATCCCGTTTAAGGCAATGCTGAAGTTGATCGCCAGGTAGGGGTTCATGGTTGCCATGGGCTGGCCTTGGCCGGCGGGGCTGATCGCGCCGCCTGTCACGGCGGTGCTTACGCCCTGCAGTGCGACCGGGGTGGCGCCTTGCTGGTCTGAATAGATCGAAGCACTGCCCGGCCCACCGCCGGAAGCGCCGATAAAGGCGTTGGTGGCGCTGGGCGTCGTCACTGGGTTGCTGGCGGTAATGGCCAGTTGTACTGAAGTGGTGGCATTGAACGGTGTGGTGGCGTGGGTGTGGGCCGGGAGGTTAATCAGGGTGGCGGTCACGGATTCGGTACCGGAGAACTCGCCGATGACGCGCGGCGTCAGGCCCGCGCCGTTGCCTTGACCAATCGGCATGCGGCCTTGCAGGTTCGGCAGCATGAAGTTTTGCACGCCATTGCCGCCGTAAATCGTGCCGAGCAACGAGAACAGTGCCTGGTATTGGTTGAGGGGCAGGGTTTGGCCGGCGCACAAGGCCCAGTCTCTGGGCGCGAAGTCAAACGCAAAGGGTTGGATAGTGCCGATGAATACTTCCATGGATCGTTCATCCTTGTAGTGGCTTTACGGTGTGTGACGCCAATCGATCTGGTGTCATCGCACAGCGTAGTCGCAGGTTTTGCGCGCCGCCCGACGGTTGCAAAACAGCGAGCGAAACCGGGGCTTTTGTCCTAGAGTGGCGCTTGTTTGCATATGTGCAGGTTTCGCCTCGGTAACGGGCGGTCTTAGGGGAATTGAGGTGCGACGGTCTGTGGTAGAGCAAGACGACAAAGTGGGCGCATTTCCCACAGCCAATCGCCTCTGGGCCGCCTGGGAAGGCGCCGGTTGGTTGAGCCGGTTATGGTGGGTGCCAATCCTGGCGCTGGCTATGGCCGCGCGTTTCTATGGCTTGACGGCTTCGGCAATCTGGGGCGATGAAGGCTCGAGCTTGTTGCTCAGCGAATACGCCATGGACGACCTGTGGTTTCACGCGGCCCACGACGTGCACCCGCCGTTGTACTTCTTTATGCTGCGCGGCTGGATCGGGTTGTTTGGCGATGGCATCTGGTCGATTCGCGGCATGAGCGCCCTGCCCGGTGTGTTAGCGGTGGGCCTGGGTATCTCACTCACGCGGCAACTGTCCACCCGTCGCGCGGCGGTGCTGGCGGGCGTGTTGCTGGCGCTATTCCCAACGGCGGTGCGCTACAGCCAGGAAGTGCGCATGTACTCGTTGCTCGCCGTGTGGCTGTTGGGCGCCACGCTGGCGTTGGTGTACTGGGTGCGTCAGCCTGAGCGCACGCGTTACCTGGCGGCCTATGTGCTGTTGATGGCGGCCGGTTTCTACACTCATTACTTCACTGCCCTGTGTGTGTTGGTGCATTGGGTATGGCTGGCAGTGCTGTGGCCTTCTCAAACGCGTGGCCAGCGGCTGGTCCTTCGCCCGTCGTGGTGGGGCGCCAATGCGTTGATTGTGGCGTTGTACCTGCCTTGGCTACCGAACCTCCTGGGTCTGGTGCAGCACGTCGAACAACTCAAGACCGGGGGGGATATCGGCTGGGAAGACCCGGTTTCACTGATGTCCGTGCCCTCGATGATCTGGCAGTTCGTACTCCAGGATGAAGGCATCGGTTTCTGGCAGCCGCTGTTCTGGCTGTTCCCTTTGCTCTTGATCGCCGTGGTGGGCTTCACCACCTGGCGCGACCGCGAGCGTTATCGCCCGGCGTGCCTGCTGGCCTTGTTCTTTTTGCTGCCGCTGCTGCTGGTGTACGGCGTTTCGTTTATCTCATCGGTGTTTATCGAACGCTACCTCACGGTCTACGCGCTGGGCCTGCCGATTCTGGTGGCGCTGGCCATCGACCGCCTGCCGGCGCGCCTGGCGTGGCTAGGCGCGGCGTTGTTTGTGTTGTTTATTGGGGTTGAGTTGCTGGGGCTCAAGAACAACGCCACGGTGGATGTGCATGATCAATTCAACGTGCCGGTGGAGTTCGTCAACCGCAATTACCAGGAAGACGATCGCATCGTGCTCAGCGACATGTTGTGGTACCTCAGCTACGTGTATTACGACCAGACCGACGCCCAATTGCAGCTCTATACGCCGCCCAAACCCGACGGCACTTCAACCCGGCCGAATGCTTATGGTTTTGGTACGTTGGTGGACCAGGACGGTGGGCGTATTTACCTCGACCGTCTATCGGCCATACCCGCCGATACGCACCGTGTGTGGTTGATCAGCAGCACCGAGCCACCGGATGATTTTGCACCGCTTCCCGAAGGCTGGCGCGAGCTTTTGCGTCAGGACGGCGGTGGCGCTCGGGCGCGGCTGTTCGTGGTATGCGCTGGTCCAGAGTCCTCGCAACCAGAGGGCTGCCGTTAATATCCAATTGGCATTAACGGAATATCCAAATAGTGGCAAATGACCACTAGTCGGCACTGCAATCCTCAGCTACGCTTCGCGCATAAATGGACTTTATCCGCCTAAGTGGTGATGGGATTGCAGTATCACTTTATCTCCGGGTTGCCGCGTTCCGGCTCAACCCTGCTCTCTGCCATCCTGCTGCAGAACCCGCGTTTTCACGCCGGTATGAGCAGCCCTGTAGGCACCTTGTTCAACGGTGTGCTGGGGCAATGCAGCGCCGGCAGTGAGTTTGGTTCAGTAATCGACCCCAATACCCGGCGCCGTTTGCTGCGCGGGTTGTTCGATTCCTACTACGCCGACAAGGCCTCTACCCCGGTAGTCTTCGACACCAACCGCCAGTGGTGCGCGCGCATGCCCGCGCTGCATGACCTGTTTCCTCAAGCCAAAGTGATTGCCTGCGTGCGCAACGTCGCCTGGGTCATGGACAGCCTGGAGCGCCTGTACCGCGCCAACCCCTTTGAGAACACCCGGCTGTTCAACGACGACGTTGAACGCAACACCGTCTACAGCCGTGTTGAGACCCTGGGCCAGCGCAACCGCCTGGTGGGCTATGCCTGGTCGGCGCTCAAAGAGGCGTACTACGGCGAAAACGCCGACGCTATGCTGGTCGTCGACTACGAACTGCTGTCCCAGGCGCCTGAACGGGTGATGCGGCTGGTCTACGAATTTATCGGCGAACCGTGGTTCGAGCACGACTTCGACAACCTCAGTTACGATGCGCCGGACTTCGACGAGGCCTTGGGCATGAGCGGCTTGCATCGGGTCAAACCCAAGGTCGCGCTGCAGCCGCGCCGCACCATCCTGCCGCCTGATCTCTTCGAGCAGTACGCACACATGGAATTCTGGCGCGACGGCTCTTTGAGCGCCGCCAATGTCATTCGCACCAAAGCCGACGCCGCGATCAACTGATCGCGTTTTTTCTACGGGTAACCGCTTTCGACTCACGGGTGAGCAGCATGTGGTGGAGCAAAGGAAAGGCACGTAACACAACACCAGGCGCTAAAACCCTGGCGACACCCATGATCATGTTCCTCGAACCGCGCATGCTGTTTGACGGCGCGGTCGCCGCCACCGTGGCCGATGCGGCCCAGGCCGACAGCCATGCCACCGCCGACGCGGCGGCCAAGGCGCCGACGGCCGAGCATGCCACCGCCAGCAAAGACACCCATGCACAATCCGAAGCGCCCGCTACGCTGGCGCCCGTGGCCGTGCCAGGGCAGACCGTGGTGTTTGTCGATGCGCGCGTCAAAGACTCCGCCGACTTGCTCAAAGGCGTCGCTCCCGGCACCCAGGTGGTGCAACTGGACGCCAGCAAAGACGGCCTGCAACAGATCGCCGACTACCTGGGCAGCCACCAGGGCGTGAGTTCGGTGCAGATCATCGCCCACGGTAATTCGGGCGATTTGTGGTTGGGCAGCACCTACCTGTCGGCCGATAACGTCACGGCCCGCAGCGCGGTACTGGCGCAGATCGGCCAGGACATGAACGCCGGCGGCGATATTCTGATTTATGCCTGCAACACCGCCGAGGGCGACAAAGGCATCAGCTTTGTCGACTCGTTGGCCAGCCTGACCGGGCGCGATATTGCCGCCTCCAGCAACCGCACTGGCACGGGCGGCGACTGGACACTGGAGGTTGCCACCGGCTCGATCGAGAGCCACACGGCGCTGTCGTACCAGGGGATGTCGGGTTATCAGTACAGCCTGGCGACGATCACCGTGACCACCGGCGCCGACAGTGGCGTCGGCTCGCTGCGCGCGGCCCTGAGCAGTGCAGTGGCGGGCGATACTGTCACGTTCAGCACCGCAGGCATGACGGTCAACCTCAACACGCAGTTGGTGATTTCCAAGAACCTCACCATCGAAGGCGATCTGGACCATAACGGCACGCCCGATGTGACCATCAGCGGGCAGTACAAGACCCAGGTGTTCACGGTCAATTCGGGGGTTACTGCGACCCTGGACGGCCTGGTCATTACCAAGGGACTGATGGCGGGTAACGGCGGCAATGGCGGTAGCGGGACTACTGCAAGCAATTTGCTGGGCGCGGGGATCAGTAACTTCGGCAACCTGACCTTAAATAACGTCAGCGTGACCGCGAATGCCGCCTCGGGTGGCGGCGGCGGTGGTGGCGTGGCCGGTGGCGACGTCGGCGGTGCCGGTGGCGGTGGTGGTGCTGTAGGCGGCGGCAACGGCGGGCACGGTGGTATTACCGGCAGCGGAACCGGTGTCTACGCCGGCACGGCAGGCACCGCCAACCAGGGTGGCGCGGGCGGTGGCTATCGCACCATGGGCGGCAACGGCGGCTCGAGCACCGGCGGTGCCGGCTCTACTGGCATCTACGGTTACACCAACGGTTCCGTAGGCGGCACGGCGGCCTCTGGCGGCTTGTCGATCGGCGGTGGTGGTGGTGGCTCCGGCTGGAATGGTGCCGGTGGCAGGGGCGGCGCAGCGGCCGGCGGTATCTACAACGCCAGCGGCGCCACCTTGACCATCGTCGGCACCAGTTCGATTACCGGCAACATCGGCGCCGGCGGCGGTGGTGGCGGCGGCTCGGCGAGTGGCAGCGGCACGGCGCTGAACGGCGGTGACGGTGGCCTGGGTGTCGGTGCCATCTGGAACAAAGGCAATGTATTGATCACGGCGAGCAACTTCGCAGCCTTAGGTGGCGCGGCCAACAGCGGCGCCAGTGGCAACGGTGGCTCGTCCACCGCCGCCGTGGCCGGCAATAAACCGACAGCAGTCAACGGCCTGTACAACGATATTGGCGGGACCGCGAACACTGCTTACGACCCGGCACCGACTGCCACCATCGTGGTCAGCAACGCCGCCCAGCACATCGGCAGCACCTCACTGGTGACCATTACCTTCAGCCAGGCGGTGACGGGCTTTACCAACGCCGACCTGACAGTTGCCAACGGTACTCTGGGCCTGGTCAACACCAGCGACGGCGGTATCACCTACACGGCAACTTTTACACCTAATGCCAGCGTCACCAGCGCCACCAACCACATCGTGCTCGACAACACCGGTATCAACAGTGTGGCGACAGGCATGGCGGGCACTGGCACCACCTCGTCCAACAACTACACCGTCGACACCACACGGCCGACCGCGACTGTCGCAGTGGTCGCGCCTACCCTGAGCACCACGGTCAACTCAACGGTCAATATTACTTTCAGCGAAGCTGTATCCGGTTTCAGCCTGGCCGACATGACGGCCACCAACGGTACATTGAGCAACCTGGCCACCAGCGACAATATTCACTGGACCGCTACCCTGACGCCGAACGCCGGCAACACCAGCAGTGGCAACGTGGTGACGCTGGACAACGCTCTCTATACCGACGTTGCAACCAACGCAGGCACCGGCACTACCACCTCCAATACTTATGGCATCGACACGTTGCGGCCGACCGCCAGTATCGTGGTGGCCACTACCGCGCTGAACATCGGCGGTACATCCCTGGTGACCGTCACCTTCAGCGAGGCCGTCACCGGCCTTACCTCGGCTGATTTTACTGTTGCCAACGGCACCGTCAGCGGGCTTGCCAGCAGCGATGGCGGCGTAACCTGGACCGGCACACTTGCGGCCACCGCCGGCATCACCGACACCACCAACGTGATCACCCTGGCCAACAACGGCGTCAGCGACGCGGCCGGTAACACCGGCACCGGCACCACCGACTCCAACAACTACGTCATCGACACGCAGCGGCCTACCGCAACCATTGTGGTCGCTGACAACGCATTGAAGCTCGGCGAAACCTCGCTGGTGACCATTACCTTTTCCGAAGCGGTCACAGGTTTCACCAATACCGACCTGACCATCGCCAACGGCACCTTGACCGCCGTGAGCAGCAGCAACGGTGGCATCACCTGGACCGCGACCTTTACGCCAACCAGCAACATTACCGATACCACCAACCTGATCACCCTGGATAACACCGGCGTCAGCGACGGGGCCAGCAACATCGGCACGGGCAGCACTAACTCCAACAACTACGCGATCGACACGCAACGGCCGACGGCAACGATTGTGCTGGCCGACAATGTGCTGAAAATCGGCGCTACCTCGCAGGTGACCATCACTTTCAGCGAAGCGATCACCGGCTTCACCAACGCCGACCTGATCATCGCCAACGGCACCTTGACGGCTGTGAGCAGCGCCGACGGCGGCGTCACCTGGACTGCGACCTTTACGCCAAACAGCAACATCACCGACAGTACCAACCTCATCACCTTGGACAATACCGGTATCTCTGACCTGGCGGGCAACGCCGGCAGCGGCACTACCGACTCCAACAATTACGCCATCGATACCCAGCGCCCGACCGCGACCATCGTGGTTGCCGAACCGACCTTGAGTGCCGGTGAAACCAGCCTGGTCACGGTGACCTTCTCTGAAGCGGTGACGGGTTTCGACAACAGCGACTTAAGCGTTGCCAACGGCACCTTGAGTGCGGTGAGCAGCAGCAATGGCGGCATCACTTGGGCCGCGACTTTCACACCGACGGTTGGCGTGCGGGATACCACCAACCTGATCACCTTGAACAACAGCGGCGTCAGCGACATTGCGGGAAACGCCGGCACCGGCATGACCAACTCCGGCAACTACACCATCGATACCCTCTTGCCGACCGCCGTCATCATCGTCTCCGACGCCACCCTCAAAGCGGGCGAGACGTCACCGGTGACCATCACCTTCAGCGAAGCGGTGAGCGGTTTCACCAACGCCGACCTGACCGTTGCCAACGGCACCTTGAGCGCGGTCAGCAGCAGCGACGGTGGTATCACCTGGACGGCGATTTTCACGCCGACCAGCAATATCACCGGCACCACCAACCTGATCACGCTGGATAACAGCGGCGTACAAAACGCCTCGGGCAATGCGGGCGCTGGCACCACTGACTCCAACAACTACGCCATTGATACGGCACGCCCGACCGCCACCCTCGTGGTCGCGGATGCGGCCCTCGGCGTCGGCCAGACGTCGCTGGTGACCATTACTTTCAGCGAAGCCGTGACCGGTTTCACCAATGCCGACCTGACGGTCGCCAACGGCACCTTGAGCGCAGTCAGCAGCAGCGATGGCGGCGTGACCTGGACCGCGACCCTCACGCCGACCGCCGGCATCACCGATACCAGCAACGTCGTGCGCCTGGACAATACCGGCGTGCAAGACCTGGCCGGCAACACCGGCAGCGGCACCACCGACTCCAACAACTATGTAATCGACAGCCAGCGGCCCACCGCGACCATCGTGATAGCCGACCCGACCTTGAGTGCCGGTGAAACCAGCCTGGTCACGGTGACCTTCTCCGAAGCGGTGACGGGTTTCGACAACAGCGACCTGAGCGTCGCCAACGGAGCTTTGAGTGCAGTCAGCAGCAGCGATGGCGGCATCATCTGGACCGCGACCTTCACGCCGACGGTCGGCGTTCGGGACACAACCAACCTGATCACCCTGAACAACAGCGGCGTCAGCGATATTGCGGGTAACGCAGGCACCGGTACGACCAGCTCCGGCAACTACACCATCGATACGGTATTGCCGACCGCCAGCATCGTGGTTGCCAATAACGTTCTCAAAGCCGGCGAGACATCCCTGGTGACCATCACCTTCAGCGAAGCGGTCACCGGCTTCAACAACGCCGACCTGACCATTGCGAACGGCACCTTGAGCGCGGTCAGCAGCAGCGATGGCGGTATCACATGGACGGCAAGCTTCACCCCGACCAGCAATATCTCCGACACCACTAACCTGATCACGCTGGATAACAGTGGCGTACAAAACGCTTCGGGTAATGCCGGTGCTGGCACCACCGACTCCAACAACTACGCGATTGATTCCCAGCGCCCAACCGCCTCTATCGTGGTCGCACAACCGACGCTTGCCGTCGGCCAGTCGACTCAGGTGACGGTGACGTTCTCCGAGGCGGTCACAGGCTTTACCAATGCCGACTTGACCCTCGCCAACGGCACCTTGAGCGCGGTGAGCAGCAGCGACGGCGGCATCACCTGGACCGCAATGTTCACGCCGGCTGCCGGTGTCACCGCCACCCGCAACCTGATCACGCTGAACAACAACGGCGTCAACGATCTGGCGGGCAACGCGGGCACGGGCACCACCGACTCCAACAGCTACAGCATCGACACCCAGCCGCCAACCGCCACCATCGTGATTGGCAACCCGCTCTTGACCGCCGGTGGCACCAGCCTCGTTACCGTAACTTTCTCGGAGCCAGTGACGGGGTTCAACAACAGTGACCTGATGGTGGGCAACGGTAGCCTCAGCACAATGACGTCCAGCGATGGCGGGCGCACCTGGACTGGGGTATTTACACCCATCGATGGCATCCAGGCCAACAGCAATGTAATTGCCCTGAATAACTACGGCGTGAAGGACCTTGCCGGCAACGACGGTTCGGGTTGGACCAACTCCAATGTGTTCAACATCCAGACTTCACATCCTACGGCGACGCTCGAGCTCTACGACACGGTCATCGGTAAGGGCGAAATACAGATTGTAACGGTGCGATTCTCCGAGGCGGTGTACGGGTTCAACCTGAGCAGCCTGCAGGCCCCCAATGGCACCTTCAGCCAATTTATCCGTTACAGCGACTCGCTTTACACCGCGGTATTCACGCCGAATGCAAACGTGACAGCCCCCAATAATGTGGTCACCCTGGACACCAGCAACGTTCAAAACGCCGCTGGCAATAGAGGGATTGTGAACGCGGTGTCGCCGGTTTTTGCAGTCGATACAGTTATACCCACGTATACCTGGACGCTGTCCGATAAGTTGCTGGAACCGGGCGAGACCGCCACCGTCACCGTAACCTTCTCCGAGCCGGTCACCGGCTTCGACAACCGCGCAATCGTCAACCTGCAAGCGGCCACATTGAGTCCGTTCTACAGCCTCGACGGTGGCGTGACCTGGCAGGCTACATTGACGCCGACGCCGGGCGCGGGTTCCTCGGGAAGCTACCTGATTGGTTTGTCCCTGGCTTACGTCAAAGACTTGGCCGGCAATACCAACTACTCGTTCGATACCAGCTCAATGATCGCTTACACGGTCGACCACACACCGCTCAGTTCCAATGTTTACCTGAGCTCCGAGCGTTTGGCGGTCGGTGGAACGAGCACGGTGTCTATCTACTTCAACAAGGCGGTCAGCAACTTTGACCTGAGCGACCTTAGCGCCGACAACGGCGTGCTCTCCAACCTGCGCACCAATGACGGCGGTATCAGCTGGCAGGCCACGCTGACGCCATTTGCCAATACCACCAGTGCCCAGAACGTGGTGCGGCTCGACAACGCCGGCGTGACCTACTACGGCGGCAGCACCGGCGCAGGTATCACCACTTCGCGCAACTACACGGTCGATACCCAACGCCCGACCTCCACCATCGTGGTCGACAAGACCAGCCTGGGCGGCAGCGAGAAGGCCACAGTGACCATTACCTTCAGTGAAGCCGTTGAGTTCTACAACAGCCCACAGGCGCAGAACGCCTGGCTCAGCGGCCTGAAAAGCGTGGACGGCGGCATCACCTGGACCGCTACGCTCACACCGCAGCGCTATATCGAAGACACCAGCAACGTGGTGAGCCTGGACAATACCCAGGTGCATGACCTCAGCGGCAACGCGGGCCTGGGGACCAGTACGTCGAACAGCTACGCGATCGATACCCGCCCGGCCACCGCCACGATTGTGTTCGACAAGGCCGAACTCGCCAGCGGCGAAACGGCCAACGTCACGATCACATTCAATGAGGCAGTGTCGGGCCTCAAGCTGGATAACCTGAGTGTCGCCAGCGGCGTGTTGAGCAACCTGAAAAGTGTCGATGGCGGCATCACCTGGACCGCCACGCTGACGCCCAAAGATCATCTGCAGAACTGGTATGACACGGTGGTACTGGATGGCAAAGGGGTAACGGATGCGGCAGGCAACTCGTCAGCCAACACGTATGCCTACTCGAGCTATTTTGCCGTCGATACCCAAGGCCCGCAGGTGTACATCGAAGTGTCGGATACCCAGCTCAAGGCCGGGCAGGGCACGCAGGTGTTCATCTGGTTCAGCGAACCCGTGCGCGGCTTCGACCTGTCCAGCCTGAAGGTGCAGAACGGTAGCCTGTCCAACCTGCAAAGTGGTGAGGGCGGCTACTACTGGACCGCGACCCTGACACCAAACAACAACGTCAATGACAGCAGCAATGTCATCAGTGTCGACAACAGCACGATCCGTGACCTGGCTGGCAACGCCGGTGAGGGCATCAGCCAGTCCAATGCCTATGCCATCAACAGCGTTACGGTCACGGCCGATCCGCTGACCTTGACCGGCGGCGTTACAAGGCCTGTGCTCAACACGACGTACCTGCCGCTGCAACCGGGCATCTTCACCCCGCCCACCGGCAACCTCGGCTCACCGCTGACGTTCGCGCCGCTGTTTGAGCAGCGCGTACTGGGCGACGGCATGCGCCCGCTGGGCGATATATTCATCAACAGCGGCGCCACCAGCCCGAGTTTTATTGCGCAGGTGTTCACCAGCAGCGATAACGTCGGCGACGGTTCCGGCAAAGGCTTTTTAGGCTTTGGCGGCGGCGATGGCGGGGTGTTCGGGTCCAGCACCTTGTCGAGCCTGTTCAACCGTGAAACTGGCGGTGACGACAGCTCACTCAAGGCGTTCGACAGCCAATCGATCAAAGGCCAGGGCGATCCGGCGCATGGGCTGCGCGGCGTCTTTGGCGCGCCAACCCTCGGCCAGCAATTGCAGCAGATCAAAGACACCGAGCAACGCCAGGTGATTGACCTGGCGCACGCACTGCAACAAGTCGGCATCAGCGAAATGCAGGCTTGAACACACTAAATCAAGGCGCAGGAACAGGGGCAGTCCACGGATGAAAACAGGTCATAAGTTGTTCGGCGCCAGCTTGCTGGCGCTGGCGATCAGCGGTTGCGCGGTCACCAGTGAGCCGATTGAACGCAGTGTCAGCGAGCAGCGAGCCCGCAGCGATCTGCAAGGCATGTACAAGGACCAGGAGCCGTTGAGTGGCCCGTTGACGCTGCACCAGGCCATGGCCCGTGCAGTGAAATACAACCTCGAAGGCCGTTTGAAAGTGATGGAAGAGGCCCTAGCCAAACGCCAATCGGACCTCTCAAGTTTTGACATGTTGCCGCGCATGGCGTTGTCGGCAGGCTATGCCGGGCGCAACAACACCAACGCCTCCAGCAGCCAGAGCGTGCTCACCGGCACGCAGTCCCTGGAACCTTCGACCTCCCAGGACCGCGACCGTCGCGTAGCCGATTTGACCATGGTGTGGAACGTGCTCGACTTCGGCGTCAGCTACATCAGCGCCAAGCAGCAAGGCGACCAGCGCCTGATCATCCAGGAGCGCCGGCGCAAGGTGATCAACACCATTGTCCAGGACGTGCGCTCTGCGTATTGGCGCGCCGTGGCGGCCGAGCGGTTGCTGGGCCAGATCGACAGCTTGATGGCCCGCGTCGACCAAGCCCAGAGCAACAGCCAGAGCATGAGCGAACAGCGCATTGGCGACCCGGTGCAGGCCCTCGGTTACCAGCGCTCGCTGATCGAAGCCACGCGCCAATTGCAGGAACAGCGCCGCGCTCTTTCCCTGGCCAAGACTGAACTGGCCACCTTGATCAACCTGCCCATGGGCACCGACCTCAAGCTGGCGACGCCGGATAACTACAGCGTGCCTGAGCTGAAGGTCAACCTGGCAAGCCTGGAGCAGGAAGCCCTGGCCAACCGCCCCGAACTGCGCGAGCAGGACTACCAAACCCGCATCAGCGCCGCCGAAACCCGCAAAGCCATGCTGCGCCTGCTGCCTGGCCTGGAGTTCTCGGCCGGTGGGCATTACGACAGCAACTCGTTCCTCACCGACAACCGCTGGGCCGATTACGGCGCCAAGATCACCTGGAACCTGTTCAACGTGATCTCCGCACCCGCCGCCATCGACGTCGCCAAGGCCGGTGAAGAAGTCGCCACCGCCCGGCGCCAGGCGATGTCCATCGCCGTATTGGCGCAAATCTACGTAGCCAACGCCAACTACCAGGACGCCGTGCGCCAGTTCAAGACCAACGACCAGTTGGCCAACATCGACGGGCAAATCCTCACCCAACTGCGTAATCGCCACGAAGCTGCCGGCCTGGGCGAACTCGACCTGATCCAGGGCGAACTCAACACCCTGCAAGCCGACCTGCGCCGCGACCTGGCCTATGCCGACCTGCGCAACGCCTACGGCCAGATCTTCGCCAGCGCCGGGCTCGACCCACTGCCCGAACAACTGGATTCGGACCGCGTACAAGCCATCGCCACCGCCCTGGCCAGCCGCGAGTCGGCGTGGGCTGCCGGCAACATCACCACGCCGGTGCCACGCGCGGTCGTCAAGTAAGCGAGCGGCACTGACGGCGAGTTCCCCTCGCCGTCAGCCTGGCGGGCGCGTGGGCTAGACTCAGGAAAACCACCTTCCAAGGAGCCTGCCATGGAATCGCCTGTGCATAGCTTGCCGTCACTGTTCAAACAGCTCGGCCTGCCGCATGACCCGGTAAGTATCGAGAGGTTTGTGGCGGTGCATTCGCCGCTGAAGCCCGAGTTACACCTCGCGGATGCGTTCTTTTGGACGCCCGGCCAGAAGGCGTTTTTACGCGAAGAAATTCTCGACGATGCGGATTGGGCTGAAGTGGTGGATGAGCTGAATCTGTTACTGCGGGAAGGGCGCGGGGTGTAAGGGCCGATCGTTCCCACGCTCCGCGTGGGAATGCCTCCTGTGACGCTCTGCGTCACCCCTTCAATAGCGGACGCGGAGCGTCCTGGGCTGCATTCCCACGCAGAGCGTGGGAACGATCAAAATCCAGCGCCGCCTGGATGCTCAGGCCGAACAGCCAGCCTGAAGACAACACTGAACTAAATGTGGGAGCTGGCAAGCCAGCTCCCACAAGTGTTTTGTTCTGCCGCAAATCTAACGTTCTCGCTCAAACGCGCTTTACTTACCCACAAACCCACCATCCATCACAAAAGTGTTTCAAAACTTGACGGCTTTGGATCCATCCACCATATTGATAGTTAGCAAACTAACTGTATGCGAACAATCCAGTGTCCCAAACCCTCGAACAGCTCCATATGAACCTCAGCAGCAGCATGGTGGTGGGCGCCCGTAACTGGCGCAAAATCTGCCAGACCACGCTGGTGAGCTATGGTATTTCCGAAGCCTGCGCCGTGCCGCTGTTGATGATCGGCCGCTTGGGCGACGGTGTGCACCAGGTGAAAGTAGCCCAGGCATCCGGCATGGAAAGCCCGTCGTTGGTGCGCCTGCTTGATCGTCTGTGCCATGACGGTTACGTGTGCCGTACCGAAGACGTCCATGACCGTCGCGCCAAGGCCTTGAGCCTCACCGAGCGCGGCCGCGAGTTGGTGCAGGCGGTGGAAGTGCAACTGGTGCGCCTGCGCCAGGAAGTGCTGGCGGACATCGCCCACGGTGACCTTGAAGCGGCGTTGCGTGTACTGCAGGCCTTCGAGGCGGCTGAGGCGACCTCTTGAACGGATTTTTTACCGGCATGCCGCCGGCCCGCGACTGGTTCTACGGCGTGCGCACCTTCGCCGCTTCGATGATCGCCCTGTACATCGCCATGCTTATGCAAATGCCGCGTCCGTATTGGGCGATGGCCACGGTGTATATCGTCTCCAGCCCGTTTGTCGGCCCTACCAGCTCCAAAGCGTTGTACCGCGCCATCGGCACCTTCATGGGCGCGGCGGCGGCGGTGTTTTTTGTGCCGATGTTTATTCAGACGCCGTACCTGCTGGTGGTGATCATTGCGCTGTGGACCGGCACCTTGTTGTTTTTGTCTTTGCACCTGCGTACCGCCAACAGCTACGCGCTGATGTTGGCCGGCTACACCTTGCCGCTGATCGCCTTGCCGGTAGTGGATAACCCGCTGGCGGTGTGGGATGTGGCCGAGGCGCGTACCGAAGAGATTTTCCTCGGCATTGCTGTGGCCGCCGTAGTAGGCGCAATGTTCTGGCCGCGGCGCCTGATGCCAGTGTTTGATGGCTCGGTGGCCAAGTGGTTTGCCGATGCCCAGGTCTATAGCCAGCGCTTTCTGATCCGTAACGTTGCGCCCGAAGAAATCAGCACCTTGCGCGGCGGCATGGTCGCCACCTTCAACACCCTGGAACTGATGATCGGCCAGTTGCCCCACGAAGGCGCTCGGCCACAGACGGTGCGCAACACCAAGGAACTGCGCGGGCGCATGATTCACCTGCTGCCGGTGATCGACGCGCTGGACGATGCGGTCTACGCGATCGAACACCGCGCCCCCGAGTTTCTCGACCGGTTCACGCCGTTGCTGCAAGACGCCAACGCCTGGCTGGAGAGCACCACCGAGCAAGCACCGCTGGAACGCTGGCGCGTGTTGCGCGACAAGATCGACGCCGCGCAGCCACAGGGCGAAGCACTGGACGACCGCCACACGCTGCTGTTCTCCAACGCCCTGTATCGCCTCGGCGAATGGGTCGACCTGTGGCAAGACTGCCGCAGCCTGCAGGCCGCCATCCAGTGCGAAAGCCAGGACACCTGGCGCGCCGTCTACCGCCATTGGCGCCTGGGCCGGCTCACGCCGTTCCTCGACCGTGGCCTGATGTTCTACTCGGCGTTTTCCACCGTTACCGCGATCATTGTCGCCTCGGTGCTGTGGATTCTCCTGGGCTGGACCGACGGCGGCAGCGCAGTGATTCTGGCTGCCGTGGCCTGCAGCTTTTTTGCCTCGATGGACGACCCGGCGCCGCAGATCTACCGGTTCTTTTTCTGGACCGCCATGTCGGTATTGTTCGCCAGCCTTTACCTGTTTCTGGTGCTGCCCAACCTGCATGATTTCCCCATGCTGGTGTTGGCGTTTGCGGTGCCGTTTATCTGCATCGGCACGCTCACGGTGCAGCCGCGTTTTTACCTGGGCATGCTGCTGACGCTGGTGAACACCTCCTCGTTTATCAGCATCCAGGGCGCCTACGACGCGGACTTCCTCAACTTCGCCAACGTCAACCTGGCCGGGCCGGTGGGCTTGCTGTTCGCCTTTGTGTGGACGCTGGTCGCACGGCCGTTCGGCGCCGAACTGGCGGCCAAGCGCCTGACGCGTTTCAGCTGGCGCGACATCGTAACGCTCACCGAGCCTGCAACCCTGGCCGAACACCGCCACATGGCTGTTCAAATGCTCGACCGCCTGATGCAGCACCTGCCGCGCCTGGGCCTGATCGGCCAGGACACCGGCAGCGCCCTGCGCGATTTGCGCGTGGCGCTGAACCTGCTTGACCTGTTGGCCTACGCGCCACGCATCTACGGCGTGCCACGGGTGCTGCTCAACCAAGTGGTGGAAGGCGTGGGCGGTTACTTCAAGGCCTGCCTTAAAGCCGGTGAACGCTTGCCCGCGCCCAGCGGTCTGCTGATGACCCTCGACCGCACGCGCCGCGCCCTCAACGGGCAAGGCCTGCAAGACGAAGATGACACCCGCCTGCATCTGCTGCACGCACTGGCCGGCCTGCGCCTGTCGTTGCTGCCCGGCGTGGAATTTATTGGCGGCACCGAAATGCAAGCGCCGCTGCCTGATGGAGCGCCTTTATGATCGGTGATCTGGATATCAGCGGGGTGTTCCTGCCCACGCTGCTGGTGCTGATGGGCATTACGTATGTGTTGTTTCTGGTGGTGCACGGGTTGTTGACGCGCATTCACTTCTATCGCCTGGTCTGGCACCGGGCATTGTTCAATGTGGGGCTCTACGCGCTGTTACTGGGCGCCGTGGACTCACTCAGTCGATACCTCATGACATGAAAAAACCTTTTTTGACCATCGGCCGTGTCGTCCTGACGTTATTGATAGTGACCTTCGCTGTCGTCGTTGTGTGGCGCATGGTCATGTACTACATGTTTGCGCCCTGGACCCGTGACGGGCATATCCGTGCCGACATCGTGCAGATCGCCCCGGACGTGTCCGGGCTGATCCAGCAAGTCGACGTGCGCGACAACCAGTTGGTGACCAAGGGCCAGGTGCTGTTCGCCGTCGACCAGGACCGCTTTAAGCTGGCGCTGCGTCAAGCCCAGGCCGCCGTGGCCGACCGCCAGGAAACCCTGGCCCAGGCCAACCGCGAGTACAAGCGCAACCGTGGTTTGGGCAACCTGGTGCCGAGCGAACAACTGGAAGAAAGCCAGTCGCGCGTGGCCCGTGCCCAATCGGCCCTGGCCGAGGCGCAAGTGGCCGTGGACGCCGCCCAGCTCAACCTTGACCGCTCGGTGATCCGCAGCCCCGTGGACGGTTACGTCAACGACCGTGCACCGCGCAACCAGGAATTCGTCACCGCCGGGCGCCCGGTGCTGTCGGTGGTGGACAGCAACTCCTTCCACATCGACGGTTATTTCGAAGAGACCAAGCTCGACGGTATCCACGTCGGCATGGCCGTGGATATCCGCGTGATCGGCGACAACGCCCGTCTGCGTGGCCATGTGCAGAGCATCGTCGCCGGTATCGAAGACCGCGACCGCACCAGCGGCTCCAACCTGCTGCCTAACGTCAACCCGGCGTTCAGCTGGGTGCGCCTGGCCCAGCGGATTCCGGTGCGTATTGCCTTTGATGATGTGCCGGCGGACTTTCGTATGATCGCCGGACGCACGGCCACGGTGTCGATCATCGGCGATAAGGTCAAAGACGGAGAAAAACCATGAAGCAGCTGCTGGCAACCGCTGCGCTGGGTTTGCTGCTGTCGGCCTGCCAAGTGGTAGGCCCGGATTACAAGCTGCCGGACACGTCCGCCATCAACCGTGGCGACCTGCAAGGGCAGCTCGCGGGCGAGGGCAACAACGTGGTGTCGGCGCCGGTGCCGGCCGATTGGTGGAAGCTGTACAACGACCCGCGCCTGGATGAGCTGGTGCGCCAGGCCATGGCCTCCAACACCGATTTGCGCGTGGCTGCCGCCAACCTGCAACGCGCGCGTTTCCAGACCCAAGAGGCTGAATCCGCAGGCGGTTGGAGTGCTGGCGCCAAGGCGGAAGCCCAGCGCCTGCAGGAATCGGGCGAAGCGTTTTTGCTGACGGAAAAAGTCCCGGTGGCCAACATCGGCAGCGCCAGCATCAGCACGTCCTACCAGTTTGACCTGTTCGGCACCTTGCAGCGTGGCATCGAGAGTGCCCAGGCCAGCACCGACGCGGCCCAGGCCGCCGCCGATATTGCGCGCATCACCCTGGTGGCAGATGTGGTGCGCTCCTACACCCAGGTGTGCGCGGCCAATGAAGAGCTGGCGATTGCCAATGAGTCGCTCGACCTGCAAGGCCAGAGCACCAAGCTCACCCAGCGCCTGCGCGACGCCGGGCGCGGTGACGAAACCCAGGTGACCCGCTCGCAGACCCAATACAAATCCTTGCGCGCCGAGATCCCGCGCTATCAAGCATCGCGTCAGGCGGGTTTGTTCCGCTTGTCGATGCTGCTGGCCAAACCGGTGGACCAACTGCCCGCAGGCACCGGCACCTGCGCCGAGCTGCCGCATATCGCCCAATTGCTGCCCGTGGGCGACGGCGCAGCACTGCTCAAGCGCCGCCCCGACGTGCGCCAGGCCGAACGCCAACTGGCGGCTGCCACCGCCCGTATCGGCGTGGCCACCGGTGCGTTGTACCCGGACATCAGCATCGGCGCCACGGTGGGCACGGTCGGCATTCTTGACGACCTCGGCACGCCAGCGACCAATCGCTGGGGCTTTGGCCCGCTGATCAGTTGGACAGTGCCGACCAACGGTGCCCGCGCACGTATCCACGAAGCCGAAGCCGCGACCCAGGGCGCCCTGGCGCACTTTGATGGTGTGGTGCTCAATGCTATCCGCGAAACCCAGACCGGCCTTGCGCAATACACCGCGCAACTGCAACGCCGCGACGCCCTGGCCGACGCCGGTGCGTCCGCCAAGGAAGCCTCGGAGCAGACGCACCGCTTCTTCCAGGCCGGCCGTGCCTCGTTCCTGGCCGACCTGCAGGCCACTCGCACCTACACCGATGTACGTGCACAGCTGGCAGCGGCCAACACGCAAGTTGCCATGAGCCAGATCGATCTGTTCCTGGCCTTGGGCGGCGGTTGGGAAAGCGGACGAACGCAGGCGTCACAACCCGGCAAACCCTGAGCGAAAAGCTATGCTTTGACAGGCGGGCCACCGTGAGGCCCGTCTGACAAAGTTCGCGTTTGCTCATGGGGATTCCAATAATGAAAAACCCTTATGCTCCCGCTTTCTGGTGCGTGCTTTTCGCACTGGTGTTGCTATCGGCTGCCTATTTCTACGGCGTCATGCTTGCCCACCAACTCGACAAGGCCATGGTGTTTCTCGATAGCGCCTGTCTGGTGATCGGCACGTTGTCCATCGGCGTGGTGGCCTGGGCGTCCTATCAAAATCAACGGGTGAAGAAAAAGCTGCTTCAACAAGGCAAGACCCGCGTGGCGATCTGGGACACCAAGGTTGCTCTGCGCCGCGTCGAAACTGTGTTCGACCGCTATTTCTGGGGCAGCTACTGGCAGCCCGGGCGTACTTTCCAGGAAGTCATGGGCGAGCTCACCGGCACGCCGCTGGAAAAAAGCCTCGAGGCCCTGAAAAAACAATGTGTGCTGCTCGACCAGCAGGTCGCCGACGGTAGGCATTGGCTCAATAACGCCCGGGAATTGTCCGACGTGGCCACGCAAATGGCGCGGGAACGCTACCAGCTGGACTTCTGCGACCCCAAGGCCGATACCCCCAGCAACACAGTGATACACCGCGAGTTTGAGGTGTTGGTGTACACCTGGACCGCACGCTTGAAGAGTTTCGATCACCAACTCGATGAGGTTGAATTGGAATACTCGTGAACCAACCGCTGACCTGACCTCTCTGAAAAGCTGGGCCGTTATCGGCCGCCAGTGCTAATCTTCCCCCGTTTTCGGCGGGCTTGAGCCAACCCCTTCGGGGTTCAAGGAAGACAGCCCACTTCTCACAGGATTTGATCAGGTCACTTCATGAATAAGCCAGCAGTTGTTTTCTTGGGTTTCGTTGTCGCCGTCGGCGCCATTAGTGCAGGCGGCGCCTGGTACACCGGTAAGCAACTGGAGCCGGTGCTGCAAACCGCCATCCAGAACGCCAACAAAGAACTGCAGACCTCTATGGCCGGCGTCGATGGCACGGTGAACCTGGAGCTGGTGTCCCTGGATCGTGGCCTGTTCAGCAGCACCGCGCACTACCGCCTCAAAGGCCAAGGCAGCGTGTTCGGTGAAGAAAACCCGAACCCTGAACTGCTGTTCGTCGACCATATCGAACACGGCCCGCTGCCGTTCTCGCGCCTGGTGACGCTGAAGTGGCTGCCGGTCATGGCCACCAGTCACTATGCGCTGGAAAAGAACGCCACCACCGAAAAATGGTTCGCCGCCAGCAAAGACGTGTCGCCGCTCAAGGGCGTGGCCAATATCGGCTACAACCGCTCGGTCGACGGCAACGTCGAATTGCTGCCGCTGGACATCAAGGACGACAAGTCTTCGGTGAGCTTCTCGGGCGCCAACCTGGACTTCGACAGCAGCGCCGAAGGCCAGAAGGTCAAGGCCAGCGGCTACATGAACAGCCTCAAGGTTGCAGTGATCGACGCCAATGGCCAGCCGCTTGAAGCCGAACTGTCCGGCCTGACCGTGGCCAGCAACCTGGAAAAATCCACCTTCGGTTTCTACACCGGGCAAAACACCGTTGAGCTGACCGACACAAAAGTCACCTTCGGCCCGCAGAAAGCCGTGCTGACCCTCAAGGGCTTCGAGCAAAAAGACACCAGCGAAACCAAGGACAACAACCTGGCAGGCCGCGTTGACTACAAGATCGACGAAATCGGCTACCAGGGTAAACCTGTAGGTTCGGCCGCCATGGCCCTGAGCATGAAGAACATCGACATCCCGGCGATGCTGGTGCTGACCAAGCTCTACCAGGACAAGATGCAGCCGGTGCAAGCCGCCGCGGCTGCCGGCCAACCGGTGCCTGAGCTGCAACTGACCGAAGCCGAGCAGACCCTGGCCGAGGCCAACGTCAACCAGGTGCTGGCCGCCAAGCCGCAAGTGGCAGTGGAAAACCTGTCGCTGAAAACCACCCACGGTGAAAGCAAATTCAACCTGGTGGTAGACCTGACCAAACCCACCTCGATGGAATTGCCACCGGTTGAGCTGGGCAAGCAGGTTATCGCGCTGCTGGATGCCAACCTGACCCTGTCCAAGCCGATGATCGGCGACGTCGCTGCCCTGCAAGCGGAAGTGGGCGGTGTGACCGACCCTAAAGCCATCGAACAGCAATCACAGATGGCGGCCGAGATGGTCAGTGGCATGGCCGTTGGTACTCAGTTGGCAACCCTGGTGGGTACTGACGTGGTTTCCAAGCTGCACTACGCCAACAACGAAGTGACGTTTAATGGCCAGAAGATGACCGTGGAGCAATTCATTGGCTTTGTGATGGCCAAAGCGGGTGCGGTCAGCGGCGCGCAGTAAGATTTCTTACATCGGTAAGAAATAAATATTGGAGGCGTGGGTTTACCTGAAGCGGCAGTCAAACAACCGGCATACAGGCCGGCTGTGGCTGCTTAGCTCAGGCAAGCCTTGGCCTCCATTGGTTTTTCTGCGGTTGGATAATTCTGAACAATTGTTCTGATTTGGGCATTTCCCTACTTTCCTAAGAGATAGTTCCTACAGGAAAGCTAGGCCGGGTCACGAGACGCCGGCACCCTGATGCGTTTTGCTCAGGACCACCTATCGTTATAGCTTTCCGTGTGTAAGGAAGCTCACGATATGCTGCGAACACTACCCACCAGTGCTTCAGGCCGGTTGCGCCTGCTCGTTGGGGCCGCCTTATGCAGCCAATTGCTGACGCCCAGCCTTGCCTTCGCCGACCCAGCCTATGACGCGCTGATTATCCAGGCGCGTAACGGCAACTTCACTCCCGCGCTGACCCAATTGCGCCAACTGCCGCCTGAACGCCAGACACCTGGCCAGATCAGCGATCATCTGGTGATTGCCGGTTGGGCAGGGCAAGACGCCGAAGTGTTGAAGGTCTACGAGGCCCAAGGCAAAAATCGCAACCTCACCACCCAGGCGCTGGCCACGGTGGCGCGCACTTATCGCAACCAAAAGCAGTGGCCGCAGGCTCTGGCGGTTTACCAGCAAGCGCTGGTGCGTGAACCGGGCAATGTCGACCTGCAGCTGGGCCAGGCGCTGACCCAGGCCGACGGCGGCCAGGCCACGACGGCCGTGCAGCGCTTGCGCGCACTGGTGGCGGCGCAACCCAATGACCCCAACCGCCGCATGGCCCTGGGTTATGCGCTGACCCGCGCAGGCTTGAACTACGACGCCTTGTTCGAGTTCGACCAAGCCTTTACTCGCGCCGGTGACAAGCCTGAAGTGGTCCGCGAATACATCGTCGCCCTGCAAAAGGCCCGCCTGCCGGAGCCGGCGCTGCGCCTGTCGGCCAAACATCCGGGCCTGCTCGACGCGGTGACCCAGCGCCGCCTCGAAGGTGACCTCGCCGCCGAGCGCGTGCGGATGGCCGAGTTCGCCACCCGCACCGAAAAAGAACGCTACGTGGTTGCCGACCGCGCCCTCAATGACTACGACAAACTGCTCGCGCGCTGGACCCCGGACCCAAGTGCCCATGATGATGTGGTGCGCTGGCGCATCGACCGCCTGGGTGCCCTCAAGGCGCGGGCACGCACCGCCGATGTGATCCGCGACTACGAAACCCTCAAGGGCGAAGGCGTGCAATTGCCGACCTATGCCCTGCGTTGGGTCGCCGCGTCTTACCTCGACCAGCGCTTGCCGGAAAAAGCCGAGCCGTTGTACCGCGAGGTGATCAGCGCTGCCGATGCCGAACCCGATGATCGGGTCGAAGACACCACGGCCTTGTTCTACACCTTGCAGGAAAGCGACAAAGGCGCCGACGCGCGCGAAGTCGCCAACAGCCTCGCCACCAGCCAGAAACCTCGAGTCGAACTCAAGGGCTTGCCCATTGGTAACCCCAACGACGCCTGGATGGACGCGCAACAGCTGTCGGCCCAGGCCGGCGTCTACGGCGGTGACCTGCCGGGCAGCGAAGCCGGCCTGGACGCGTTGGTGGCCAAAGCTCCCGGCAATGTCGGCTTGCGCCTGGCCCAGGCCGACATGTACCGCGCCCGCGACCTGCCACGCCGCGCCGAGGGCATCCTCAAGGAAACCGAAGCCCAGACCCCGCGGGATATCGGCCTGGAAGTCAGCCAGGCCTACACTGCCATGGACCTGCAGGAATGGCGGCAAATGGACGTGCTCACCGATGACGTGCTGGCCCGCAACCCGGACAGCCGCCAAGTGCAGCGCCTGAGCCGTCTGCGGGATGTACACGACATGGCCGAGCTGCGCGTGGAGGCCTACACCGGAAAAAGCTACGGCGGCGGCAATAACAACAACGCCGGCGCAGTGGCCGGCAGCCGTGACTGGGGCATCGAAAGCGTGCTCTACACGCCGCCTATCGATGAAGACTGGCGCCTGTTCGCCGGTGCCGGCTACGCCACCGCCGATTTCAGTGAAGGCACCGGCCAACACCGTTGGCAGCGCGTCGGTGTGGAGCGTCGCACCCGCGACATGACCCTGGAAGCCGAAGTGTCCAACCACTCCTACGGCTATGGCTCCAAGCAGGGTGCGGCCGTGTCGATTGCCCGCGACATCAACGACAACTGGCAGTACGGCGGCAGCCTCGGCTACCTGCTGACTACCACGCCGCTGCGAGCGTTGAATGCCGATGTCACCGCCAACGGCGGCAGTGGCTTTATTCGCTGGCGCGCGAATGAAAGCCGCGAGTGGAAACTGGCCCTGAGCCCGTCCCACTTCAGCGATGGCAACAACCGCTTCGAAGCCGTACTGACTGGCCGCGAGGGCGTCTACAGCGCGCCCGGCGTGCAGGTAGACCTGGGCCTGGAAGTCGGCACCAGCCACAACACCAAAGAAGACACGGTGTACTTCAACCCCAAATCCGACTTCACCGTGTTGCCCACGGTCACGGTCAATCATGTGCTCTATCACCGCTACGAGACTCAGTGGAGTCAGCAGTTCCAGCTCGGTGCAGGTACGTACAGCCAACGGGATTATTCCACCGGTGGCGTCGGTTTGATCGGCTATGGCCAACGTTTTCGCTGGAACGATGTACTGGACGTGGGCGCCAACCTGAGCCTGATCAGCCGACCTTATGACGGTGATCGCGAACGCGATCTGCGCTTGCTCGTCGACCTCACTTACCGTTTCTAAAAGAGCCTGACCATGACCGTCCTTTGCCGTTGCTTGTTGGTCCTGGGTGTAATGCTGGCCAGTGCCTGTGCCCAGCAACCCGCGCCTTTCACTCCACCCGCCGAGCGGCCGATACTGGCCAACGAAGCGCCGTGGCCGAAAAACCATTTCCTGGGCATTGCCTACCACGATGTCGAGGATCGCGACCCCGACCAGGCGGTGGTGGCGGTGCGCACCGAGCGTTTGATTGAACAACTGGCGTGGTTGCGCGAGAACGGCTACCAGGCGGTCAGCGTCGACCAGATCCTGGCGGCACGCAACGGCGGCCCCGAGTTGCCGCCCAAAGCCATCATGCTCAGTTTCGATGACGGCTATTCCAGCTTCTACACCCGCGTGATGCCGATTCTGCGTGCCTATCACTGGCCAGCCTTGCTGGCGCCGGTGGGGTATTGGATCGATACGCCGCTCAATCAACCGGTGGACTTCGCCGGCTCGCCGCGCCCGCGTGGGGAATTCCTCACCTGGCAGCAGATTCGTGAAGTGTCGCAGTCGGGCCTGGTGGAAATCGCCGCACACACCGACAACAACCACAAAGGGATTTTGGCCAACCCCCAGGGCAACCTGGAGCCGGCGGCGACCAGCCTGCGCTTTGACCCGGCCACCGGGCGTTATGAAGACCAAGCCAAATTCGATGCGCGCATGCGGGCTGATGTCGCGGCGATCACTAACAAGATCCGCAGCGTGACCGGCAAGGCGCCTCGGGTGTGGGTGTGGCCTTACGGCGCCGCCAAAGGCACCTCGCTGGCGATTGTCGGCGAGCAGGGCTACCAGATGGCGCTGACCCTGGAAGACGGCCTCGACAGCCTCGGCAACCTGATGAACAGCCCGCGCTTCCTGGTGGCTTCGGACCCGGACGGCGAGCATTTCGCCAATAGCATGGTGGCCGTGCAAACCCAGGCACCGCTGCGGGTGCTGCACGTGGACCTCGACAACGTCTACGACCCCGACCCGGCCCAACAAGCGCGCAACCTCGACCAGCTTGTACAACGTGTGGTGGACATGGGCGCGGGCACTGTATTCCTGCAAGCCTTCGCCGACCCCAAAGGCGACGGCCTGGTGCATTCGCTGTACTTCCCTAACCGCCACTTGCCGGTGCGCGCCGACCTGTTCAACCGCGTCTCCTGGCAGTTGCACACCCGTGCCCACGCGGCTGTGTATGCCTGGATGCCGGTGCTGAGTTTCGCCCTCGACCCCAAGCTGCCGCGTGTGACCCGCTGGGACCCGCAAACCGGCCAGGTCGGCACCGACCCGGACCAATACAAACGCTTGTCGCCGTTCGACCCGCAGGTGCGCAAGATCATCGGCGAGATCTATGAAGACCTGGCGCGCAACAATGCCATCGACGGTGTGCTGTACCACGACGACGCCGTGCTTTCCGACTTCGAAGACGCCAGCCCCGCTGCGCTCAAGGCTTATGCTGCCAACGGCCTGCCGGGCAGCATTGCCGCGCTGCGTGCAGACCCTGCAGTGATGCAACGCTGGACGCGCTTCAAGAGCCGCTACCTGATCGACTTCACCAACGAGCTGACCGCCAAGGTTCGCGCCATCGGTGGTCCACAAGTGGCGACCGCACGCAATATCTTTGCCGAGCCGATGCTCAACCCGGCCAGCGAAGCCTGGTTCGCGCAGAACCTCGACGACTTCCTCCAGGCCTACGACTGGACTGCGCCCATGGCCATGCCATTGATGGAAGGCCAGGAGCTGAAAACCTCCAACGCCTGGCTGGAAAAACTCGTCGCCACGGTCAAGGCGCGCCCCGGCGCGCTGGAAAAAACCGTGTTCGAGCTGCAAGCCAAAGACTGGCGGACCAAAGAAGCGCCGGATATCAAGGGCGCGCAGATGGCCGAATGGATGGGCGTGCTCAAACGCCAGGGGGTCAAGAGCTTTGGCTACTACCCGGATAACTTCCTGGAAAATTCGCCGGACCTGAAGACAGTTCGTCCGGCCCTTTCCAACCAGTGGAACCCTTGATCATGTTCGACAGAATCCTGGCTTTATTCGTGTTGGCGTTGGTGTTGGGTGTGCCCCTGGGCCTGATCTTCCTGGTCACCGGGCAGTTCCTGATGGACTTCGTGTTTTTCTACCCGCTGTTCATGTCGGCGCTCTGGATCGCCGGCGGGCTGTACTTCTGGCTGCACTGGGAGCGGCATTGGCCGTGGAAGGAAGACACGCCGGCGCCGACCCTGGCCGGCAACCAGCTGATCTCGATCATCATCCCTTGCTACAACGAGGGCGATAACGCCGCCGACACCATTCATGCGGCCCTGAACCAGCTGTACCCGAATATCGAAGTCATCGCCGTCAACGACGGTTCCAAAGACAACACCGCTGCCGTGCTCGACGCCCTGGCCTTGCAACACCCACGCCTGCGTGTGCTGCACCTGGCGCAAAACCAGGGCAAGGCCGTGGCCTTGCGCATGGGCGCCGTGGCGGCGCGCAGTGAGTACCTGGTGTGCATCGACGGCGATGCCTTGCTCGACAAAAACGCAGCGGCCTACATGGTCGCGCCGATGCTCGACAACCCGCGCCTGGGCGCCGTGACCGGCAACCCACGCATCCGCACGCGTTCAACCTTGATCGGCCGGGTGCAGGTGGGCGAGTTCTCCTCGATTATCGGCTTGATCAAGCGCACCCAGCGCGTGTTCGGGCGGATCTTCACGGTGTCGGGTGTGGTGGTGGCGTTTCGCAAGAAGGCGCTGGACCGCATCGACTACTGGTCCACCGACATGATCACCGAAGACATCGACGTGAGTTGGAAGCTGCAACTGGACCACTGGGCGATCTTCTACGAGCCCCGTGCCCTGTGCTGGATCCTCATGCCCGAAACCGTAGGCGGCCTGTGGAAACAGCGCCTGCGTTGGGCCCAGGGCGGCGCCGAGGTGCTGTTCAAGAACATCCGAGGCATCTGGCAATGGCGCCATCGCTACCTGTGGCCACTGCTGTTCGAGTACTGCCTGTCCACCGGCTGGGCCTTCACCTTCCTGCTCTCGGTGATCTTCTGGGGCGTGGGCAAGTTCGTGGTACTGCCGCAGGCGATTGCCGTGGATTCCCTGGTGCCACCGGCCTTTACCGGGCTGGTGCTGGCGATGGTGTGCCTGCTGCAGTTCGCGGTGAGTATCCTGATCGACCGGCGCTATGAAAAGGACCTGTGGAAAACCCTGTTCTGGACCGTGTGGTACCCGATGGTGTTCTGGCTGGTCAGCCTGCTCACCACCCTGGTCAGCTTTCCCAAGGTGCTGTTCAACCAGCACCAGAAACGCGCGCGCTGGGTCAGCCCGGACCGCGGCATCAAACCCAGTGAAGAGGAGGCGTGACCATGAAGCTGGTCAGAACTCGCCAAAACACCGTGATGTGGATCATCGACGTGCTGCTGACGCTGCTGGCGTGGGGCGGCCTGATCTGGCTGCTCGCACGTGGTATCGGCGCCATGCTGGAAACCCACGGCGGCCCACGTATTGAGGCGCCGATTTTCGCCGCGCTCAACACCTTGCAGATCTACCTGTGGATCGCCTTGTTCAACGCGGTGATCCTGATCAGTTGGGCGCGCTATCAGCAACGCCGTGGGCGCAAGTTCGCCCAGCGCCGCGCCGAAGCCAATGCGCTGAGCGACAAAAACCTGAGTGAGAGTTTCAATTTGGGCGACGGCCACCTGGAGCAGTTTCGCAAGCCGGGCGTGCTGGTGATCCACAACGACGAAGACGGCGGTGTCGAGGATGTGAAGTCCCACGTCTCCCGCGACGTGGAGCGCCCCGGCCTGACCCTGGTGCCCGGCGCGGAAAAAGGCAAAGACGCCGGCTAGAAATTCCGAAAGACACCAAAGACCCCTGTGGGAGCTGGCTTGCCTGCGATAGCGGTGGGCCAGCAACCAATCAATACCTGACACGCCGCCATCGCAGGCAAGCCAGCTCCCACATTCCATCTGCGTCGCTTGGAATTCCGATAAATGGGATCCAATTCACAAAAACACCGCGAACTTTTCGCTATTTCCCTGCACTAACCTAACTCGGCAAGTAGTTGATGGCTAAATAATGGCATTTGCTAAATTGTTTGCCGAATTAATATCAAAAGAGTTGCCGCTGGTCGGAATAAAACTTCTAACGGCCGCCATTATCTCTTTGTGATAACTCTTTATTGTTAACAATCAATGTGTTGCGGATGTAATAAGCACGAATGTGCAACTGTCCCGGTTTCTTGGGCCAGCGCTAGTTCGATGGTAGTTTGCCGCCCCTTGATTTTCGATGGATCGAACATGTCTTTTTTATCGCCACGGACTCGGTACTTGCTGTGCACTTTCATGCTCACCTGCCTGAGCCTGAATACGGCCATCGCCGCCCCTACGCCAGGGGATCAAGACCTGATCCGCGATCGGCAGAACCGCCTGCTGGAAGAGCAAAGCCGGCGCCTGCAAGAGCTTCAGGACCTGCCCGGCAAAGAAGCCAAGCCACAGGCACCGGCTACGCCTGCCGACACCCGCTGCTTCCCGATCAAAGACATCGAACTCAAAGGCGCCGACAGCCTGCCTGCCGGCGACCGCACGCTGCTGCTCAAACCCTATGTAGGCCAATGCCTGGGCGTCTCGCAGCTCAATGAGTTGCTCAAGGTCATCACCGACTATTACATCGCCAAAGGCCGCGTCACTAGCCGCGCCTACTTGCCGCAACAAGACCTCTCCAGTGGCCATCTGCAGGTGTTGGTGGTCGAAGGCAAACTCGAAGCGGTGCGCAGCGCCGAAGGCAGCAACGTCACCGAGCGTGAACTGGCCATGGCGTTTCCCGGCAAGGTCGGTGAGGCGCTGAACCTGCGCGAGGTCGAGCAACTGGTGGACCAGCTCAACCGGTTGCCGTCCAAACAGGCGCAAATGGAGCTGACGCCCGGCAAGCAAGTGGGCGGCAGCGACGTGGTGGTCAAGAACACCCCGCAAAAGCCCTGGCGCGCCAGCCTGTCGCGCAACAACGACGGGCAACGCAGCACCGGCGAGCAGCAATGGGGCGCGGGCCTGGAGTGGGACAGCCCGCTGGGCCTGGCTGACCAGTTGGTATTGCGTGGCGGCCACGACGCCATCAGCGACCACCAGAAAACCTCGAAAAACACCCTGCTCTATTACAACGTGCCGTGGGGCTGGTGGAACTTCACCTACACCTACAGCGAGAGCGATTACCGCGCGCTGGGTTACACCGACACCTTCAAGTTCAAGCAGTCGGGCGACAGCCAGAACCACCAACTGCGCGCAGAGCGCGTGATTCACCGCGATGACGTAAGCAAAACCTCGGTCAACGTGGGTGTGGCTCACCTGCGCACCAACAACTACGTCAACGACGCCCAGCTCGAAATCAGCAGCAACCGCCTCAGTGAGTTGCAGTTTGGTATCAACCACGGCCGACGCATCGGCAATGCCTTCGTCAACATCGACCTCGGCGTACAGAACGGCATCGGCGCCTTTGACGCCCAGCGCGACGACCAGCACCGCGACCAGTTCGGCAACCTCACGCCCACCCCGGATTACCGCAAATACACTGCCACGGTCAGCTATTTGCAGCCGTTTCGCCTGTGGGGTGAGTCGTTCAGCTTCACCAGCCTGGCCACCGGGCAACGCAGTGAAGACGTGCTGTTCTCGCCGCAGCGCATCAGCCTCGGCGGCTCGTCGTCGGTGCGCGGTTTCAAGGATCAGCAACTGTCCGGCGACAGCGGCGGCTACTGGCGCAACGAAGTGCGCTGGGCGCGCCCGGTCACCCTCGAATGGCTGCGCCCGGCCTTCGCCGAATACGGCACCAGCCTCGGTTACGACCAGGGCGTGATCCGCAACGACCGTTACAACGGCGACAACCACGGCCGCGTTTCAAGCAACTCCGTGGAACTGTTCGCCCGGGGCAAATACGTCAGCACCAGCGTGACGTTTGCCCACTCGTTAGAAAGACCTGGAGTGGTGACGGAGCGTGAAGCGCCGATCTACTTCCGCATGGATTTCTTCCTGTAATTCAACGCCCCGCTGCAACGAGAATTTGACCATGGATGTTCGCCACTTTGCCTTTCTGGCCCGCCAACCTTCTGCTGCCTTGAAGCGCCGCGACGCGTTCTTCGGCCTGCCCAAGCGCGGCCTGGTGCTGATCCTGGTCAACGCGCTGTTCTGGCAGCCGTTGCTGGCCCAGGCCGAAGGCATTGTGGTGAGCAACCCGGCCACCAGCGTCGGCCAGGCCGGCAATGGCGTGCCGGTGGTGAACATCGCCACCCCCAATGGCAGTGGCTTGTCCCACAACCAGTTCAAGGACTACAACGTCGGCCCCAACGGCGTGATCCTCAACAACGCCACTGGCGCGCTGCAGAACACCCAGCTGGGCGGTTACATCGTCGGCAACCCCAACCTCAAGGGCGGCGCGGCCAACGTTATCCTCAACGAAGTCAACGGCGGCAGCCCGAGCCAGCTGCGCGGTTACACCGAAGTAGCGGGGCAGTCGGCCAAAGTCATCGTCGCCAACCCTTACGGCATCACGTGCAGCGGCTGCGGGTTTATCAACACGCCCAACGTGACCCTGACCACCGGCAAGCCGATGATGGACAACGTCGGTCGCCTGGACCACTACCAAGTGGACGGCGGCGCCGTGACCATCGACGGCGAAGGCCTGAACGCCAGCAACGTCGACCGCTTCGAAATCATTACCCGCTCGGCCAAGATCAACGCGCAAATCAACGCCCGTGAACTGGCCGTGGTCGCCGGGCGCAACGACGTCGACGCCAAAAGCCTGAAAGCCACCGCCCGTGCCGACGACGGCAGCGCCAAGCCCGAGCTGGCCATCGACTCCAGCGCCTTGGGCGGCATGTACGCCGGTGCGATCAAACTGGTGGGCACCGAAGCCGGTGTGGGCGTGAAGCTCGACGGCACGCTGGCGGCCAGTGGTGGTGATATCCAGCTCGATGCCAATGGGCATTTGAGCATGGCGCAAACCGCCGCCAGCGGCGCGGTCAACATCAACGCCGCAAGCCTGGACGCCAAAGGGCCGGTGTATGCCGGTACAGCCCTTAACGTGAACACCCAGGGCGACCTCACTAACCGCCAGAGCCTGGCCGCCCGTGACCGCATTGCGCTGTCCAGCGGCGGCACGCTGACCAATGGCGACATCATCGAAGCCGGCGTCAACGCCGACAACACTCGCAACGCCACAGGCGATGTGAGCCTGCGCGGCAAGGCCGTCACCAACACCGGCGCCAGTGTGATTGCCAGCCGCGCGTTGAGCGTGGATGCCCAAGCGTTGAACAACCAGGGCGGCACACTGGGTGCCAAACAACACACCCAAATTACCGCTGCCACAGTCGATAACCAGAACAAAGGCCGCATTCTCAGCAACGGCGGCCTGGCCATCACCGCTGATCGCCTGCAGAACACCCAAGGTGGGTTGGTCACCAGCAACGGGCCGCTGACCGTCGTCGTCGGTGAGCTGCATAACCAGGGCGGTGAGCTCTCAAGCCTCGACACTGCAGCGCTGACGGTCGCGACCCTCGATAACGTCGCAGGCCTGATCACGGCGGGCAATGCGCTCAGCCTCAACGTCGGCAGCCTCAACAACCAAGCCGGGTTGGTCACCAGCCAAGGCACGGTGAGCGTGGCCGGTAATAGCCTCGACAACCGCCAAAAAGGCTTGGTCGCAGGCGTGGGTGGTGTGCAGGTCAATGTCGCCAACATCGACAACCGCAACGGCGAGCTGTCCAGCCGTGCGGGCGTTGTGGTGACCGCTACGCAACTGGATAACAGCGACGGCGGGCTGCTGATTGCTGGCGCCGGTGCAGGTTTGAATGTCGACCAACTGCTTAACCGCAACCAGGGTTTGATCAGCAGCGAAGGGCTGCTGAGCATCACCGCGCGCACGCTGGCCAACGGCGGCGGCACGCTCTCCAGCGCCGGGCCGCTGACCCTCAGCGCACTCGGCGCGGTGGACAACCGAGGCGGGCGGCTGGTCACCGATGGCAGCCTGATACTCAACGCCGCAAGCGTCGACAACAGCCAGAACGGCACCCTGAGTGCGCGCCAGGCCCTGTCCCTTGGCACTGCCGACCTCAACAACCAGCAAGGCGGCCAGATCACCAGCGCCGAGGCGCTGACGCTGGACCTGCACCGTGGCGAGTTCAATAACCAGGGCGGGCTGATCAACGCGCCGCTGTTGATGCTCAACAACCTCAAGAACGTGCATAACCAGGGCGGCGAAATCTCCGGCAGCCAGGCGTTCACACTCACCGCCGACAACCTCGACAACAGCAGCGGCAAACTGCTGAGCAACGCCGCGCTGACCCTGCGCATCGGCCAGGCCCTGGCCAACGTCAAAGGCATGATTGCCGCCGCCTCGGTTGACGCCCACGCCACCGACCTCGACAACAGCGGCGGCACCCTCACCAGCCGTGGCGACACGCTGCTCAACGTGGCTGGCCGCCTCACCAACCGCGACCAGGGCCTGCTCAACGCGAGCAATACGCTGACGCTCAACAGCGCCGCGCTGGACAACCAGAACGGCTCGCTGCTGGGCAGCGCGATTGCCCTGGACTTCGGCACCGCCACCGGCGACCTGAACAACGCGGGTGGCCTGATCACCACCGCTGGCAACCTCTCCATCAACCACCTGCGTGACCTCAGCAACCAGGGAGGCGAACTCTCCAGCGCGCAAACTCTGAACCTCAGCGGCCGCACGTTGAACAACAGCAACGGCAAACTGATCAGCAATAACCTGCTGGTGCTCAATGCCGAAAACCTGATCAACCAGAATGGCCTGATGTCCGGCTGGCAGGGTTTGACGGTCAGCGGCGCGAACCTGGACAACCGCAACGGCGGCACCTTGTCCAGCCGTTACGGCGACCTTAATGCCACGCTGACCGCCAGCCTGCTCAACAGCGCAGGCGGGGCACTGGTGAGCCAGAAAGCGCTGACCGTTAATGCCGGCGAACTGGATAACAGCAACAAAGGCGTACTCTCCAGCGCGGCCGGGCAGACGCTTACCGTCGGCGGCTTGCTGAACAACGCCCAGGGCGGCGTGATCGACAGCGGCGCGGCCCTGAGCCTGACTACGCAAAACCTGGACAACAGCGCCGGCAGCATCAGTGGCGGCACCGCCACCACCCTCGACCTGCTCGCGACCCTGACCAACACCAACGGCAAACTGGCCAGCGGCGGCCCGCTGCTGATCAGCCGCGCGGCGCAGATCAACAACCAGGGCGGCCAGATTGCCAGCCAGGGCCTGTTGACCCTGCTGGCCGGCGGCCTGGATAACCGCAACCGTGGCACCCTGGCCGCCAACGACCGCTTGAGCCTCACCGCCAGCGGCCTGGTGCAGAACGGCAACGACGGCTTGATCTACAGCCAGAACGCCGACCTCAGCCTCACGGCCAACCGTTTGGACAATGGCAAAGGCACCGTGCAAAGCCAGGGCGGCATGACCGCCAACGTGGCCGACACGCTGGATAACCAGAGCGGCAAACTGATCGCCCAGGCCGGTGACCTGAATATCAACGCGGCCAGCCTCGACAACCGTGGCGGCACCCTCGCCAGCCTCAAGGCCGCGCTGCAAACCCAAGTGGTCGGCGTGCTGCGCAACGGTTACGACCTCAACAACAACCGCCAGGGCGGCGTGATGCAGGGGCAAAGCCTCAACCTGCAAGCCGGCAGCGTAGACAACTATGGCGGGCGCATCGCGGCGCAGGGCGGCAACGCACTGGTCACCACCCGCAATTTCGACAACCGCAACGGCGGGCTGTATGCCAAAGGCCTGATGCGCGTGGTCGGGCATGACTTCGATAACAGCGGCGACAACGACGGCCAGATTGCTGGCCAACAGATCGACCTGGACCTCAGCGGCGCGCTCAACAACCGCCTGGGCATCATCGAAAGCGAAAGCACCCTCAAGGTGCGTGCCGCGAGCCTCGATAACCAGACCGGGCGCCTGCGTGCGCTGGGCACGGCGGGCACCACCGAATTCGCCATCGGTGGCCTGTTCGACAACCGCAACGGCGTGCTGGAAACCGCCAACAACGACCTGACCCTCAACGCCGGTAGCTTCCAGAACCTGGGCGGCAACGTACTGCACGTGGGCACCGGCAACTTCGGCATTGCCCCGGCCAACCTCAACGACGTGGGCGGCAGCCTGGTCACCCGTGGCGACCTGACCATCACCCAGGGCAACTGGACCAACAGCAGCGTGATCCAGGCCGGGCAACTCACCGTTAACGTCGACAGCCTCGACCAGACCGCCACCGGCCAACTGCTCGGCGCGCGACGCTTTATCGGCAATGGCGCCAACTGGACCACCCACGGCCTGATCGCCAGCGACGGCGCGCTCGACCTGACCTTGAGCGGCGCCCTCAACAGCAGCGGGCGCATCAGCAGCCTGGGCAACCTCAACCTCAATGCCGCACAAGCCAGCCTGAGCGACACGGCCAGCATTGCCGGCGGCGGCGTCACCACCGCCAACATCGCCGGCACGCTCAACAACCGCGGGCGCCTCACCGCCGCTACCGACCTGGTGGTCAACGCCGGCACACTCAACAACTACGCGACCCTGGGCAGCGGCCAGCGACTGGTCGCCACCACCGGCGCCTTGCTCAATGACCACGGCCTGATCTTCAGCGGCGGCGACATGAGCCTGCGTGTGGACGCGTTGAACAACAGCTACGCCGACGTCTACAGCCTGGGCAACCTCAGCGTCGACCGCGACGGCAAGGGCGGCCTGGCAAGCAGCATCCTCAACAGCTCATCCACGATCCAGAGTGACGGCAACCTCAGCTTGTCCGCCAACTCGATCAAAAACGAACGGGCGGTACTCGACGTCAACGATGCGGGTGTCTACACAGCCTCGGCCACCCAAGGCACGTGCATCGAGTACGTCAACGCCGGTGACTGCCACGCCGGTGGCACACCGCGCAACTACGTGTGGGAACTGGTGACACGCGACAAACTGGAAGTGACCGCCGCCAGTGCCGGTTCGAGCATCACCTCGGGCGGTAACATGACCCTGGCGGGCGGCGACCTGCTCAACAGCAGCAGCTCGATCGCGGCCGGCGGTAACTTCACCGCGCGCCTGAACAACCTGGTCAACACCGGCATCGAAACCGGCGAGACCGAGACCTATCGTCTTTTCACGTCAAAGCGCACCAAGCACCCTGAAGGCTGGTTCAGTGCCGCCGCCGCACTCACCAACAAATACTGGTACAAAAGCGCCGGTTACAATCCCAATGACCTCGGCGGCCTTGAAGCTACCGTGGCCAACTTCATCGGCATGATGGAGATCGAGCGCACCCAGTTCGGCAAAGTCACCAAAATCGCCAGCGATGACCAACGTTACGCCGCCGTGATTCAGGCAGGCGGCGCGGTAGACGTCAAAGCGCAAGCCGGCATCGACAACAGCGTGGTACGCCTGGGCTATAGCTACATCGGCGCAGGTGCCAAAACCACCACCGACGCCACCGGTGCCAGTGGCGCAGCCGGTTACTCCACCCGCGTGACCCTCAACCAGCAACTGCCGCCGGACCTGGCCCAACAGCAGATCAACCCGCTGAGCCTGCCCGGCTTCACCTTGCCCACCGGCCAGGGCGGGCTGTTCCGCCTCAGTGGCCAGAGCGCCAGCGCGCCTGCCAGCACCGGCCCGCAAGGCTGGACCTTGGGCGGCGGCAGCGTCGACCGCACGCCGGTTACCGGCCCGGTCGTGCCCGGCAGCGGCACCTCGGCCGACGGCGTGGTGATTAACCGCGTGCAAGGCCTGCCAGACAGCCAGTTCGTCTCCAACCCACAGAAATACCTGATCGAAACCAACCCGCTGCTGACCAACCTCAGCCAGTTCTTAAGCTCCGATTACATGCTGTCCAAACTGGGCTACGACCCGGACCAGGCACAAAAGCGCCTGGGTGACGGCCTGTATGAACAGCGCCTGATCCAGCAAGCCGTGATCGCCCGTACCGGCCAGCGCTTCATCGATGGCCAGACCAGCGACACAGCGATGTTCAAGTACCTGATGGACAACGCCATCGGCACCAAACAGGCGCTAAACCTGGCCGTAGGCGTGAGCCTCACCGCCGAGCAAGTGGCGGCCCTGACCCACGACATCGTGTGGATGGAAAACGCCACCGTCGCCGGCCAGCAAGTGCTGGTGCCCGTGCTCTACCTGGCCCAGGCCAACAACCGCCTGGCGCCCAACGGCGCACTCATCACCGGCAGCGACCTGAACCTGGTCAGCGGCACCGACCTCAACAACGTCGGCACCCTGCGCGCCACCAACAACCTGGCGGCCAGCGCCGGGCGCAACATGGTCAACGGCGGCCTCGTGCAAGCGGGCAACCGCCTCGACCTGCTCGCCGGCAACACCCTCACCAACCGCGCCGGCGGCATCATCGCCGGGCGCGACGTCAGCGTGCGCGCGGTAAATGGCGATGTGCTCAACGAACGCACCGTCACCAGCCACCAGAGCAGCAGCGGCTACCGCACCGAGCGCACCGACTTCGTTGACAACGCTGCGCGCATCGAGGCCGCCAACAGCCTGACCCTGCAAGCCGGCCGCGACGTCAACAGCACCGGCGGCGCCTTCAAAAGCGGCGCCGACCTGGGCGTTCAAGCCGGGCGCGATGTAAACCTGGCCACCGCCGAACAACGCAACGCCAATGCCGTCAGCACCTACATGCGCAGCAGCAGCGCAAACCAGTACGGCACCGTGATCGAGGCCGGTCGCGACTTCCAGGTGGTGGCTGCGCGGGACATCAGCGCCATCGGCAGCCAGTTGAATGCCACGCGTGATCTGGCGCTGGTAGCCAAGGGCAATGTGAACCTGGCGTCGGCGGCGAATGAACAGCATTCGGCGTTTAATTCCAAGAAGGTCACCAGTGTTGAAGACCATGTTCAGCAGGTATCGACCGTGCTCAAGGCTGGCGGTGACGCCACCCTGAGCGCCGGGCAGAACCTGCAACTGGTGGCCAGCCAAGTGGACGCGGGCAAAGAAGCGTACCTGGTTGCGGGTAACGACCTTGCCCTCAAGGCGGCTGAAAATCAGGACTACAGCTTCTACAGCAAAACCAAGAAGACCTCGTCCGGGAAGAAATTCCGTCTGGATGAGACATCCGCCATCAACAATGTCGGCAGCCTGGTCAGCGCGGGCACCAACAGCACCGTCGTGGCGGGTGCAAACCTGTTGCTGGCCGGCAGCGCCGTCACTGCCGACAAAGGCGCTGCGCAACTGGTCGCAGGCCAGGACGTCAGCATTCTTGCGGTCACTAACTCCGACAACGCCCGTCACGAACGCAAAGAAAGCAAAAGCAGTTGGGGCGGGTTCAAGTCGAGCAAGGTTGAAGACAAAGTCGACGAGAAACGCACTACCGCCGTCGGCAGTATGGTGTCCGGCGATACGGTAAGCGTTGCCAGCGGACGGGACGTCAAAGTCACTGGTTCATCCTTGGTGAGCACGGGTGATCTGGCTGTGCAGGCCGGGCGTGATTTGACTATTGATGCCGCGCAGAACACGTTCTCGCGCACCGACATGCACAAAGAAAAAAATCGCGACCTCACGGGTGTGTTGACTGGCAACAAGCTGGGTCTGGATGACGCCACCGGCAATCAACATTTGTTCATCAATAGCCAGAAACACAACGGCACAGCCAACGAAACGACGTTGACGGGCAGCACCGTCGGGTCCAGCGCCGGCAATGTAAGTCTGGTCGCCGGGCGTGAACTGAAGGTGATTGCCAGTGATCTGGTGAGCACCAAAGATATGTCGCTCAATGGCTCTAATGTCACCATTGCGGCCGGAACAGAAACGGCTAACCAAACGAGTCAGGACAGCTCCAAGAACTTGGCGGTAGGGAGGGTGATCGGTGGTGTGGTGGTCGACACCTACAAGAGTATTCGTAACGATGTGCAGGCCGTTCAAAAGGCCGACGACAGCCGTCTGAAGGCCGTCAAAGGGGCTCAAGCGGCGCTCTCGGTCTACGATGCTTTGGGTGGCGGCAATGAAGCGGCCAACGATTCAGACGGCAAGCCCGCCAACAGCAAAGGGTCGGTGTTCAAGATTGGTACTGAACTCGCGAATACCCGCAAGAAAAGCACCAGCGAGTACAACGCCGAGACGGTGAAGCAATCGACTCTCAACAGTGGTGGTGGCCTGGCGATCGTGGCAACCGGCGATGCACCGGGCACCGCAGGTGACCTGCATGTGATCGGCAGCAGCATCAAAGCCAAAGACACGCTGTTGCAGGCTAAGAACGACGTCATCCTGGAAAGCGCTCAGGACCGTAAGAACTGGGACAACCAGAATAAAAACAACAAGACCAGCATCGGTGTGAGCCTCAGTTTCGGTGAACAGAGCGGCTTCGTGCTGGACCTGGGTGCGCAGATGGCCAAGGGTATGGGAACCGGCCATGAAGTCACCCAAGTCAATAGTACGGTGGAGACGGGTCTTCTCGTCCTCAAGAGTGGCCAGGACACAACACTGGCAGGCGCGCAGGTGCATGCCGATGCTATTAAGGCGCAGGTTGGCGGCAACTTGAACATCGCCTCTCGCCAGGACGAAGCGAGCCAGAAGAACAAGCAAACCAGTGGCGGTGTTGGCGTGAGCATTTGCGTGCCACCTTTCTGCCTGGGCTCCATGGTTTCAGGCTCCGCGAATATCGCCGGCAACAAAATGAACAGCGATTACAACGCGGTGACCCAGCAAACCGGCCTTTATGCCGGCAAGGGTGGCTATGACATCAATGTGGGTAAAAACACCACGCTTCAGGGCGCGGTAATCGCCAGCGAAGCCAGCAACGACAAGAACTACCTGAGTACTGATCGCCTGCTGGTCAGCGATATCAAAAACAACAGTGACATCAAAAGCCAAGCCGCGAGCTTGAGCTATTCCGGCGCGACAGCAGGGTTCACCGATGCGCGCTCGGGCGTGGGCGGCACGATTCCGTTGCTGCTCAAGGAATCCGACAGCAACAAAACCCGCAGCGCCGTCAGCCCGGGAACAATCGAGGTAAGGAACGCGGCGGGGGCCAATGACCTGGTCGGCTTGAACCGTGACACCGCCAACGCCAACAAGGCGCTCGACCGGCCCGACGAAAAGGCCATGCAAGAGCGGATCGACTTGATCCAAAGCTCGGCGCAACTGTCGAGCACCGTGATCAACAAAGTTGCCGAAGCCAAGGCGAACAAAGCCGCAGCATTGAGCAAGCAGGCAGATGATCAGGCCAAGGCGGGCTCACCCGATGCTGAGCAAACCGCACTGGCGGCAAACGCGGCATATCTGGATGCCAAGGGCTGGCAGGTGGGTGGTGACAAACGTGTGATGGCCGATATCGCCACCGGTTTGATCGCAGCAGGGTTAGGCGGAGCGACGGGAACTACAGCCGTAGGGATTGTTGCCAATACGTCCTCCAGTGACATCTTTAAAAAGATAGGCGACTACGCTCAGGCCAGATCCATAGATCCGAAATCTGATGCGGCCACGCGTGCCGCGTGGGCCGAGGGTGGTGCGGCGCGCGTGATGTTGCATGCGTTGGCTGGCGCGGCAATTGGGCTGTCCAGCGGTAGCCCTCAAAGCGGTGCACTAGGTGCAGGTGCATCAGCCGCGTTGATACCGGCGATCACAGATGCTTTGGAAAAAAACCAAATCAAGGGCACGGATCAAGATGCGCTGGCGTCTTTGATTGCGGCGGGTGTGGGCACTGTTGTAGGTGCTGGCAATGGCGTAAACGGTTCGATAGTGGCTGGTGGAACGGCTAATAGTGTTGAAGTATTCAACCGCCGCCTGCACAAGACCCAGGAAGTGCCAATTCTGGAGAAGAAGGCCGAAGAGCTGGAAACGCGGGGCAAGGCTGAGTCCAGTACACGTTGGATTGATTTGCTGATGATTGCCGCAGGCGGTGCGGTCGATAAAGCTGACGAAGCACGCTTGAATGCACTGGTGCAGCAATCCAAGGGCAAGGACACCGAGTCCGAGCGATTCATGGAGGATTTGAACACTGCCAAGGGAATTGTTGCCCAGTTAGCCGCACAGGAAATTCCGCTGACCTGGAAAGATGGCACGCCCATCATGGTCAAGGGCGAGAAGGTCTATGCCTTCGGTGCTACAGAGAGTCAGAAAAACGACCCGACCCTTTTTAATGCGGCAAATGTTTACGGCCCCGGGGCGGTCTACGATCAATGGCGGCAGTACGGTCAAGAGCAGACGGCTCAGCACCAAAACGAACTATCGGGGTTGTCGACGTATGAGTCGAGTGTTGCGGATGCATCGCAGCGGTTGGCGGATATTGCGATCAAGGGGACTAAAGACGTCACGCCTGAACTCGACATTCTGGCGGCTGTGGTGCCGGCGGCACGGGGTGCCAAGACTGTTTTCGAACTTATTTTAGAGAGCATTGCGATTAAGAGGCTTGCATCAGGTGCCGAGTTAAACGGTGCGGCTAAGTCCGGTGAGCTAATTGCGGGCAAAAATTGGGCTGGCGCAGCTGATAACGAAGCTGGGTTAGCCGGGAGACCTATTACGGTTGTTCCAGGAAGATTTGATAATGAAATTGACTTGGCACTTAAATCAGATGTCACGGGAGAGGTTTTAGAGGGGCAAGTTGGAAGGGCATTGAGCGAAAAAGGGATGCTTTTGGATTATCAAAGCAAATTCAGATCTGGTTTTGTTGATGGGAAGCCTGTGGGGATTGGCGAGATTGACGCTGAAACACCTCGTTTTATCATTGAGGTTGCCAGCAGTCCGAAGCCTGGAAAAATCGAACAGTTACAGAAGTTACAAAATAACACTATGCTTAACCCTGATCGTAAAGAAGTCATACTTTTTGCTCCGAACGTGGTTAAGCCGCAGCAGATCAAAGCTTATGAAAAGGTAGGGGTTAAAGTAATTAATAGCGTCGACGAGTTATTCGAGTATGGAGCCAAAAAAGGGGGGTTATAGCTGTGAGCAACTCAGCATCAATTATATCGGACGTGGCAATTGATGAAGACGCGTTCGCTGATTTTCTCCACGCTATAGGTGGAGTCGTCAGCGCGGGTAAACGTAGTCGTGGAGTATTGAGCTGGGGTGAGGCCACTTTGTATGTGTCATTACTCACCTCCGAAAAGTTCATAGGTTTTTATGATGCGCAAGATATTCTCGATTGGGAAACTTTGTTGGGTGCCACACCGAGGACAATGATTGAAATGCAGTTGGGACACTCAAAAGGGTCGATGGAAATGTATTTATGGTTGGCGTACGAGTTTGGTAAAAAATGGAATTGTGTTGTTGATGATGTTAATTCTGTGACCATTAAGTACTCTGAAATCTGTGACAGGTATACAAGATCGAGCGTGAAATAGTGGCAGGCCATTTTCTGTTTGATTGTGGGGGAAATAGTTGGAAATAGGGGTCAGACCACGGTTTTGTTTTTTAGAGTTAAGCAGAGTTGCTCTTTAAAAATGTGATTTATTTTTTGTAATTATTCCAATCTGTTGGCCTGTTGAAGGGCGGCTAAGCTGTAAGCTCTTATCCAGTTAGGGGTTTATATGGCTCGCCGTCCTAGGGTTTTACTGCCGGATATCCCGTTGCATGTTATTCAGCGGGGAAACAATCGGTCTGCGTGTTTTTACTCAGATGAAGACTATATTTTTTACATTGATACATTAGCCGTGCTTGCTGAATTGTATGGCTGTAAAGTTCACGCATTGTGCTTGATGACAAATCATGTTCATTTGTTGTTGACTCCCACCTGCTGCGCAGGGGCCGGCCTGCTTATGAAGGGGCTGGGGCAGCGCTACGTTCAATATGTCAATCGAACATGTCAACGTACGGGCACGTTGTGGGAAGGCCGTTTCCGCTCCTGTTTGGTTCAACAAGACAACTATGTTTTAGCTTGCTATCGATATATCGAAATGAACCCGGTCAGAGCGGGTATGGTTGCTCATCCGGGCGACTACCGTTGGACCAGTTATAGAACAAACGCACAGGGCGAGCTATCAGGCTTTATAAGCCCGCATGCAGTTTATAGCGACTTAGGTAGCGGCGCCGCGCAACGAGCCGAAGCTTACCGGTCAACATTCCTGGATCGGCTCTCACCTGAGTTGATAGAAAAAATCCGATCTTCTACAAACGGCAATTATGTTTTGGGCGATCAGAAGTTTGCGTCAGAGATTGCGCAGATAGTAGGTGAAAGAGTTTCACCGAGCGTGTCGGGACGCCCGAAAAAGTGTGTGTTAAAAGTTTAAGAATAGTGGTCTGACCCCTATTTCCCACCCCTAAAGCAATTATAGAAACATGCCCGAATTGTAAGGTGACTTGGCCGGGGAATAAATGATGGTTATTGATGAACAATGGGTTCCAGGATTTGGAGAAATTGTTACTTGGTTTGCGATGGACAAAGCCGGTGCTATTGCCGTCATGGTGAATAACTGTTTTGGATCGTTACCAAAGGTTTTGTTGGAAGTTACAGCTGTGGAGCAGAAGCTTGATAGCTTAAGTGAGTACTTGTGGGAAGAGTCTGGTGATTACGAAGAATATTCGAAAGCTAAAAACGGTAAAACAATTCTTGATTTGTACTCTGCCTGTGCATATCGTCACCTAGACTCTAGGGCTGAAGTGGAACGATGGATAGCGGATCGATCTTCACTTCAAGCCAGGCTGACAGAATATAACCTTCCAGCAATTAAAGGTGTCTATATATACCATGCTATAGAAGGTAGTGTGCCTGGGGAGGACTTCCCTTCCGGTTATGATGGAGAGTCTAAAATGGGAGACTATTTTCGCTACTTAGTCCCTAGCGTTAAGGCTGGTATAGAAGATATTCCTTTTGAGCTTAGGGGGATAGTTGTTGTTTCTGATAGTCTGGAATTTTCAGATGTGAGTTTTTGGTCTGGAAGTTCTATTGATGAGCATTTCTCTCGTATGTATTGACGTAAAGTGACTTAAAAGGTACAGATTTATTTAAATATTAAATTTAAAAAAACCCCAGATGGGTCGATTAAATAAATCCGTCCCCTTTGACCCCGGATATCGTCCAACCCTATCCCTAAAGTGGATTGGGAGCAGCATATTAAAAATATCAACCCAAGCGGAGTGTCAATCTTTGATAAGTTGAAGGGGTTAAAGTAATGGGTGTGACTAGGATTTTAGACTCGGAAGGCGAGCTGCTAAATATTCTTCATGACTTGGATGCACTTGAGTGGCGGAAGTATAGGCAGCGTAACCCAGAGGTCTGGATGGGGGGTCTTTTTGAAAGAGAGGATCGTTCAAGATTTCCTCCATATATGGGGAATAAGGGGGCAGATTTATTTAATTTTCCGAGTTTGTTGTTAATTAAATAAATCTGTCCCCTCTTCACCTGATCAAGGCGGGCATTAAGATAAAGGTGCATTAATAGTGAAATTCACAACAGCCTATACGCCAGTTACAACAGCCTTTGCGTCTATGAGCACGAAGGAACTCAATGGTTTTTATGAGGGGTTCATGCTTAACAAACCCTACTGCTTAGATGAATTAATTCAAGCAGTGCGGCAGACGCCTGGGTATGAGGATTGGCGTGCAGATTTCTCCCCGGAGTCTCTGGATCTATTAGCAGAGTGGTTGACTTCTCAAGTGACAAAAGTCAACCGGTCGTCAAATGGCGGCACACTCGCTGAGGACTCAGTGGCCAGTGCGACGTGCGTTGAGGTATCTGATATGTCCGATGAAGAAAGGTCTTTGGCTGTTTTAGTGGGTATGTATTATGGTGAGGTCGCCGTCAGAAATAATCCATTACTTACGTGGGCTCAGTTGAAAGGGAATAAAAAGCAAGCGGATTATGGCCAGCCTGTTATCTCCGCCTCCGGGAGACTCCCCACCAATCCGGTGCGCGTGGTTAACGCATTCGCATGTGGCCTTGCTGACGGCTCAAGAACGAGCGCTCGACTTCGAGAAACGTACGATTATTGGATGGCGCTGATAAGTCAAAGGACATAGAGTGGAGGCCGCAGGTTTGCAGTAGGAAAAAGCGGACGGATTTATTTAACTCACCGAGTGCTTTGTTACTTAAATAAATATGTCCCTTTTCACGATGCTTTTCGCGCAGCGCCAAGGCTGCATAGGCGACAGGCCACTTTTACTGCCCAAGCGTGGCCCGCACCTACTCACTGCCTCACCGTTAACAGGGCAACTCGTCAGCCGCCCTGTCGCGGTCAGTTGACGCTGTTAAGCCTGGAAAAAGGGGCCGGATTTATTTAAATTTTTGAGTTCTTTTTTACTTAAATAAATCTGTCCCCTTTTTTTCTCGTTGAGAAAGTCGAGTCAAATCTTTCATTGACTAAAAATGATCGGAATACATATCAGCAATGTGTGGCAGGAAAGTGCGGTGTCACTGGGGAGGAGGGTGGGCACTTGATTGCTAGTATATTCAACGGACCTGGGGAGAGATTGAACCTCCTTCCCATGAATGGAAACTTGAATAAAGGTACTTGGAAAACTATGGAGAATACATGGGCGTCCGCACTTAAGGAGGGCAAACAGGTTAGCGTGAAGATTGAGCCTGTGTATTCTGGTAAAAGTGTTCGGCCAGATAGCTTTAATGTGAAGTATTCAATAGGCGGTGCTCGTCCAAAAGAGATTGTATTTAAAAACTCACCGGGTGGAAATTGATGCGTAGTGATGATGATATCTACAATGACATTGGGAGCATTTTATTTCAGATTGCTCCCGATGGAGCATGTAAAATTATAATGCGTGCACAGCTATCCCAAGAGCTAGATAGCTGTGAGTATGAGTATGACTACATTGATAAACAAGGTAACGTTGCCTGGTTCACGGCAGGCGGGCGAGCCAATACAGATATTTTAGCTCTTTTAACAGAGCTGCGTAGTTGGTATGTTGAGAATAAACTTACAGGAGGGCTGCCAGCGTGGAGTGGCTGTGAGGTGACCTTGGATTTAGTTGAAGTTAAAATTAGTATAGACTTTGTTTATCCTTGATAATTAAGCGGCAAGTTTGAAGGGAAATAGGGGGCAGACCCTGAGGGATCCCCAAAAATTTACCCTAAGCTCTGCGCTTGATGGCACACCTCATTAAAAGAATAGTGGTCTGACCCCTATTTTCTTAATTAAAACTACTGCCAAAGGTTAAACAATGATTATGCGTTTAGAAATGGTTGAGAAAGGACTTGTAGAGAAATAGGGAAATAGGGGTCAGACCACGGTTTTGTTTTTTAGAGTTAAGCAGAGTTGCTCTTTAAAAATGTGATTTATTTTTTGTAATTATTCCAATCTGTTGGCCTGTTGAAGGGCGGCTAAGCTGTAAGCTCTTATCCAGTTAGGGGTTTATATGGCTCGCCGTCCTAGGGTTTTACTGCCGGATATCCCGTTGCATATTATTCAGCGGGGAAACAATCGGTCTGCGTGTTTTTATTCAGATGAAGACTATATTTTTTACATTGATACATTAGCCGTGCTTGCTGAATTGTATGGCTGTAAAGTTCACGCATTGTGCTTGATGACAAATCATGTTCATTTGTTGTTGACTCCCAGCTGCTGCGCAGGGGCTGGCTTGCTTATGAAGGGACTGGGGCAGCGCTACGTTCAATATGTCAATCGAACATATCAACGAACGGGCACGTTGTGGGAAGGCCGTTTCCGCTCCTGTTTGGTTCAACAAGACAACTATGTTTTAGCTTGCTATCGATATATCGAAATGAACCCGGTCAGAGCCGGTATGGTTGCTCATCCGGGCGACTATCGCTGGACCAGCTATAGGGCAAACGCATAGGGCGAGCTATCAGGCTTTATAAGTCCGCATGCTGTTTATAACGAATTCTGTAGCGGCACCGCGCAACGAGCCGAAGCTTACCGGTCTATATTCAATGATCGACTTTCACTTGGGCTGATAGAACAAATTCGATCTTCTATAAACGGTAATTACGTTTTGGGCGATCAGAAGTTTGCGTCCGAGATCGCGCAGGCATTAGGTAAAAGAGTTTCGCAGGGCGTGTCAGGACGCCCAAAAAAGTATGAGTTAAAAGAATAGTGGTCTGCCCCCTATTTCTTAATCGCGGCAGGCGCCGGGGCCGTGGTTGGCTCTGGGCGAGGTACCTCAGGTGCTGCTGTCGCGGGAGGAAACGCGATGTCGGTGGAAGTCTATAATCGAGCAGCTCATGAGGCGGAGGTGGCGGCGATCAAGGCTGAGGCTCAGAAAGGTGACTTCACGGAAGCGAACCTGGAAAAGGCCATGTGTTACATCATCAAGTGCTGGGCTCATCTGGAGCGAGGGACCAAGGAGTATCACGATGCATACTTGAGTGAAGCCGATATGGTCGGGCTGAGTAATGAGCTTGAATGGGCAGATGCGCAAAGGGATAAAGGCCTGTTTAACTATTCGCTCACTGACTCGGTTTTTGATGCGGGAACGCGTGATGTCATTCCTGTGGTAGCTAACACCGCCAAGACTGTCACGGGAGGGGCAAGTGTTTACTCGGGGGGCACTCTATGCGGCACAGTGGCCGGGTGCTTTTTCGGTGGGCCTATGATTGTATTCGGATTAGGGAATATTGAGGAGGGCACCTCAGCCCTTTATAACCATGTTAATAATGAAGAGGGCAGTTATAATCATGTTAAACAAACTTTTGATCAGATTCCTGGCGGATATGGGCCGGTGATATATAGTGCCGCAGATTTCGCGTTATCAATTGGTTCGGGGTTTGTAAAGGTGCCTCTGAAGATGGGGTTGGCTGATGGTTTGAACAAGAAAAAATCAATATTTGATGTGACGGTCAGAAAGTTTGATAATAACCAATTTATTCTTGGTAAAAAGGCGCCGTATGGCGGTGCAATGTTGCTATATTTTCTGTCCGTGGGCGCGAAAGGCAATAGCCTTTACAATGAGGCGGTCGATGCGAGCAAGTAAACTTATAAATACCCTGCTGCTGATAGTTTCATTGTTGGCGGTGGTGTGTGGGGTGAGTACGTTTTTCGGCATGATGGTCGCCATAGTGGTTGGTATACTGCTTCGCACAGATTCGAACTGGGTGTTCATCTGGATTGGATTTCCCTTGTCAGGAATATTTGCTGTGTACTGGATAGTTACACGGTGGGATTATGTGAAATCCTTTATGTCCGGGCGTGGTGGGTGGTAGAGCGGGTAATCGAGGTCAGATCACGTTTGTATGTGGTCTTACTCCTGGCTGCGCTACTCAATGGCTTTCTACGATTTGACGGTAGCTGGAAGCGCTTTTTCCTCATGGTGCTGGTGCAGTTGTGGTTTGGCCAGGCGGTCTACAGCTATGCGCGAGGCGCCAGGGTGGCCATCGCGCCGGGCGGCATGAGTAAGGATGCCGACCCGGAAGAAATAGGGGTCAGACCCTGAGGGATCCTGACCCCTATTTTCTCTATTTTATCCTAGAGCTCGGTAGAGGTAGTAATGTCTGAATTCAAGGAAATAGGGGTCAGACCACGGTTTTGTTTTTTAGAGTTAAGCAGAGTTGCTCTTTAAAAATGTGATTTATTTTTTGTAATTATTCCAATCTGTTGGCCTGTTGAATGGCGGTTAAGCTGTAAGCTCTTATCCAGTTAGGGGTTTATATGGCTCGCCGTCCTAGGGTTTTACTGCCGGATATCCCGTTGCACATTATTCAGCGGGGAAACAATCGGTCTGCGTGTTTTTATTCAGATGAAGACTATATTTTTTACATTGATACATTAGCCGTGCTTGCTGAATTGTATGGCTGTAAAGTTCACGCATTGTGCTTGATGACAAATCATGTTCATTTGTTGTTGACTCCCAG
>NZ_JAAQWL010000016.1:0-106490 GCF_012985495.1 Pseudomonas sp. WS 5146 | reverse complement strand
CCTAGCGTTTCAGATTGTGCCGAGGACGGTGTGTCCGACCCACTGCGCACTTCCCGGACAAGATTGCCGACTACTCTTCGCAGATCTTCGGCTAACTGTTCAACGGCCTCTTCAAAAGAAGCAGAGTAATGATTGGGAGATTCTGAAGGGGAGGACAATGGGCTTTCTCAGGTGTGGTTGAGCAGACGAGCATACATGAGTTCAGAATGACCGCTTCTGATCAGGAGCTGTCCATCGTCAACGACTGCTTTTGGCCGAAAGCCCCCCTTTCCACGCCAACCGGTCTACCATGGCACCCCCCGGCAGTGGTCCATGCGCTCCCGATCATTTTTTCTCAAGGTATCGCCATGTCCATCGACCAAATCTCCCTCCCCAAAGGTGTCGGCCCTCACGCCGCTAAGCTTCTCGACGCCATCACTGGCGCCGCGACCCACGAAGAACTCAACCGCGCTGGCGGCAAAGCCGAAGGTTTTGTCTTGGGGCTGGAATCCGCCAAAGCCATCAAAAGCCAGATCGCCGAATCCTTGTATGTGGCTTACGACGATGCGGCGAGCAACCGTGCGGGTGAGTTGAAGGGTTAAGAACCCGGCACTACAGGACGCTGCGCGCGCAGGGCGTTAGACTGGGCGCCTTTTATTGCTCAGGATGAGGCTGTCATGTTCAAGGTTGCTCTCGCGTCACTGCTGCTGGCGTGTGCCTTCGGCGCTCAAGCTGATACGACTGTTGATGTGTCGAAGATTTACGGCAACATCAAGTTCGTCAGTAGCTTCCCGGACTATAAGGTCAAGGTGGTAAACAGTTTCCCTGACCTTAAGGTAAAACAGGTGAGCAGTTTTCCCGACTCGGCCGGCAAGTGGAAAACAGTCGAGAGCTTCCCCGACTACAAGATCCAGATTGTTGACTCCTTTCCAGACTTCACTATTCAGTACGTTGATTCGTTCCCTGGGGTTAATTGAAGGCAGCGCCATCAGCGGCGCTGCCTTGGGCTGTTTATCAGCCAGGGCAAGGTGCTTCACGGTCGAGCAATTTGGCCGTGAGCAGCACGCCCAGTTCGCTTAGTTGGTGGATGGCCAGGGCGATGTCGCGGTGTTTGCCGCACAGGTCTTCGGACAGGTCGAGCAGCAGTGTGCTTACGCTGGTGAAGGTTTCGTAGCTGTTGGTGATGAGGGTTTCGGTGCTGGCGTGGGGGACGACGGTGAAGAGGGTGGTTGAGTCAATTTTTGCTTGAGTCATAACGATATCCTGGTTTTGGCCGCCATCTTTTCGCTACTAAACGAAAAGGTGGCAGCTGTGCGCAGGTTAGTAGACCGGTGGATATCAAAGCCGGCGCGCCCGAGGACGCCCTACGCACAGCCACCATCAAGCACAGACGCAATGTCTGATTGATGAAGCTCATGCACTTTTCAATACCCAACTCAGGCTACTAAACCCGATCACTGAACATTCAGCGACCGAGCCACCTTAGAGACGGCCACCTCAGCACACAAGCCGGCGGATTCTGACGCACGCGTAGGCAATGGAGCAAGGTGGTGCGGGCTTGTTCACCATTCCCTGTGGTTTGCACACTCCCTTGTGGCGAGCAGGCTTGCCCTGCGTTGGGCTGCGAAGCGGCCCCAAAAGCGGCGGCCGGGTTTCCCTCTTGGACCGCGGTGGCTGGGTTGGGAGCGCTGCGCACTCCAGCGCAGGGCAAGCCTGCTCGCCACAACAAGCCTGCTCGCCACAACGAACCCGCTTTCCACAACAGTACTGCTCACCACTTAGAACGCCTGGTTCACCCCAACCCCACGCATGATCGAAAACCTTGGGTCGATCAGCTTCAGCGTTTGCTCACCCTTCAAGCGGCCCACCACCACGGTGTAGGTCTTGGGCACTTCGGAGAGGTTTTCCGGGTTACGGGCCAGTTTTTCAATCGCCGGGGTGTTGGCCCAGTCGGCGATGGTTTTCTGGCGAATGTCCACGGTCACCACCCAGGATTTATCCACGGCGGCGCCCATCGGGTTGGGGTTGGCGGCGATGTTCTGGATCTTGGCGATTTCATAGCCCTGGGCGTAGCAGAACCCGGACTCTTGCTGCACATAGGCGGCGCGGCCGTTGTCGGTGAGGCTGTAGGTGTTGGCGCTTTTGGCCAGTAGGCCGGCGTCGGTCAGGGCGTCGAAGGCCGGCTGGTTGGCGCTGGAGGTGCCGCTCATGACGCCGTCACCCAAGGTCACCGGGAAGCGGTTGAACATCGCCGCCTTCACGCAGGACGCGCCTTCGAGCCTGGGTTGCAGCGCGGCTTGAATGTCGGTGTCCGACGGGCTGTCGCTGCAGGCGGTGAGCAGCAAAGCGGCGGCGGTGATGAGGGCCATTTCTCTGATTCGCATCGTTTTATCCTTGACGATTGGTGGCGGGCGGGCAAAGTGTATAGAAACATTGCTGTCACGAAACCCTCCCCGCCGTCGTGTAGGTTCGGTGACTTGAGCCACCCTGAACACACAAGGATTAAACATGACATTGACCGTCAACACCCTGCTCGAGCTGGCCATGGCCAACCCCATCAACGCCGAAATCACCGCACGCCTGCCCGACCTCGGCGTAGAGCAGTGCATGCTCACGGCGGGCTGCCTGTTCCAGGCCGTCTGGAACCATCAGTCAAACTTGCCTGCGGCTCATAACGTAAAGGACTACGACGTCTTTTACTTCGACACGGACTTGTCCTACGAAGCGGAGGACAAAGTGATCCGCGCCGCCGCGCGGTTGTTTGAGGATTTGGGCGTTAACGTCGAGGTCAAGAACCAGGCGCGGGTGCACCTTTGGTACAGCGAGCGCTTTGGTCGGCCTTATCCACAGCTGCACTCGGCTAAACAGGGCGTGGACCGTTACCTGGTGGCCGGCACCTGCATCGGGCTGGAGATCGACACGGGCGAGGTGTATGCGCCCTATGGGTTAGCGGATGTGGAGCAGGGCGTGTTGCGGATTAACCCGCTGCACCGCGAGCCTGAGTTGTTCGCCGCCAAGGCCCGCAGTTATCAGGCGCGCTGGCCTTGGCTCACGATCGTGGCGCCTGAGGTTATGCCGGGCCGAGGCTGAGCAGCCATCCGAGCCCGGCGCTGCCCAGCACCACCAGCCACGGGGGTAATTTCCACACCATCAACGCCACCAGGGCAATCAGGGCCAGACCGAAGTCCCGGGCGCTGAAGATAGCGCTGGTCCACACCGGTTGGTACAGCGCTGCCAGCAACAGGCCAACCACTGCAGCATTCACGCCCGCGAGAGCCGCTTGGGTGCGCGGGCTGCGGCGCAGGCTTTCCCAGAAGGGCATTGCGCCCATCACCAGCAAAAACGAGGGCGCAAAGATTGCCAGCAGGCAGAGCAAACCGCCAGGCCAACCGGTGGGGGGCTGTTGCATCGACGCGCCAAGGAATGCGGCGAAGGTGAACAGGGGACCGGGCATGGCTTGCGCCGCAGCGTAGCCGGCCAGGAATACGTCGTTGCTCACCCAGAGTGTCGGCACGACCTCCGCTTGCAATAGCGGCAGCACCACGTGGCCGCCACCGAACACGAGTGCACCGGTGCGGTAGAACGCGTCGATCACGGCCACGTCTTGGCGGGTTGTGAACTGCGCCAGCAGCGGCAGGCCCGCCAGTAATACCAGGAACAACGCCAGCCACATTGCCCCGGTTCGACGGCTGAGGGTGATGGGCAGCGCGTCGTGGGTGGTCGGCGGCGGGGTATTGAGCCAGAGCAGGCCGGCCAGTGCCGCTGCGGCTATAACACCCACCTGGCCCCAGGCCGAGGTTTGCAGCAGGGCTATGCAGGCCGCGATCAGCATCACAGTGATGCGCGTTGCGTCGGTGCACAGGTTGCGCGCCATGCCCCACACGGCTTGCGCGACGACGGCGACCGCCACGACTTTAAGGCCGTGCAGCACGCCGGACGGGATGGCCGCGCTGTGTTGGGCAATACCCATTGCAAACAGGATCAGCACCACGGCCGACGGCAGGGTAAACCCTAGCCACGCCGCCAGCGCGCCGCCGTAGCCTGCCCGTGACAGACCCAGCGCAATGCCCACCTGGCTGCTGGCCGGGCCGGGGAGGAATTGGCACAGTGCTACAAGGTCCGCATAAGTGCGCTCACTCAGCCAGCGCCGCCGGGTGACGAACTCGTCGCGAAAGTAACCCAGATGCGCCACCGGACCCCCGAATGACGTGAGCCCAAGGCGCAGGAAAATCAGGAATACCGACCAGGGGCTGGCGCGGTGGTCAACAGTGGAGAGGTTCAAGGCGCAGCATCCCAATGACGGCAAACGGATTAAGGCGTAGAGGCACCCTAGTCGATTTTGATGACGCGAAGAAGAGGCGCTGAGTTGTGCAAATTGCCGCGCTGGATGGAATTTATGCCCGTGTGTTTGAGTCATTGAAATGGCAGGGAACAAGGCCTCCCACCCATCACCGCTGATTTCAGCCCAGGACAGCCCATGATCTTCCTTATTTTCCTCATCGCCTGCGGCGCCGCCGCCAGTACCGGCATCATTTTCAAGCCCGGCCAGTGGTACGAAACCCTGGTCAAACCCGGCTTCACCCCACCCAATTGGCTGTTTCCGGTGGCCTGGACCGTCATCTACCTGCTGCTCGCCTGGGCGGGTTATCGCCTGACGATGATTCCCGGCAGCCAATTGGCCCTGGGCCTGTGGGCGGCGCAGATTGCGCTGAACACGCTGTGGACGCCGGTGTTTTTCGGCGCGCATAACATCGTGGCCGGGATGGTGGTGATTGTGCTGCTGTGGCTGGTGGTGGCGGCGTTGGTGGTGATGGCGTTGCGGTTGGATTTGATCACCGGCTTGATCCTGTTCCCGTACCTGGCGTGGCTGAGCGTAGCGGCGGCGTTGAATTTCTCAATTTTGCGTAATAACCGCTGATGGCTCATAAACGCTGGCCCGCGAGCGAGGCTGAATTAGTCCAGATGCGCCAGTTCAATAAAAAGCTGGCCTGGCTGCCGCGTTTTAAAATCCGCAATCGCGTCACGCCGCGTTTGATCCAGGCGTTGCTGCGAGTCAGTCAAAAGGTCAAGAAAGCGCCTGCGGCTGAAACCCGCCGAGTGGTCGGTGTGCCCGTGCGTATCCTGCGGCCCGAGGGGAAAACCAACGGCGTGGTGCTGGATATCCACGGCGGCGGCTGGGTGATCGGCAATGCGCAGATGGATGACGACCTCAACCTGGGCATGGTGCAGGCGTGTGGTGTGGCAGTGGTGTCGGTGGATTATCGGCTGGCGGTGGACACGCCGGTTGAGGGATTGATGGAGGACTGCCTGAATGCAGCGCGCTGGCTGCTCAGCAGTGATGAGTTTGCAGGCTTGCCAGTGTTCGTCGTGGGTGAGTCGGCCGGTGGGCATCTGGCGGCGGCAACCTTGTTGGCGCTTAAGCAATGGCCTGAATTGCTCAAGCGGGTGAGCGGTGCGGTGCTGTACTACGGCGTATACGACTTGACCGGCACACCGAGCGTGCGCACGGCGGGGCCCGAGACGTTGTTGTTGGACGGCCCGGGCATGGTCGATGCGCTGCGCCTGCTCACGCCGGGCTTGAGTGATGAGCAACGTCGGCAGCCGCCGTTGTCACCGTTGTATGGCGACCTGACCGGCTTGCCGCCGGCGTTGATGTTTGTCGGCGAACTGGACCCGTTGCTGGACGACACGCTGCAGATGGCCGAGCGCTGGGGCATGGCCGCGCAGGTTGAGGCGCACCTGTTGCCGGAATCTGCCCATGGGTTTATTCATTTTCCGGTGGCGATGGCAGATGGCGTACTTGCTTACAGCCGGCGGTGGATATCGGCGAGAATCCAGTCGGTACTCGCTTGTAGTGGTTAGCCATTCACCTGCACCCCGCGTAACCTCTGACACCCTGATTTCCAGATTCTCGCAAGGACGCACACGTGACCATTTCCCATGCAGTTGCAGGGCTATCGGCATTTTTGCTGGTGGCAGGTGTTCAAGCCGCCGAATACAACTTCTCGTTTGATGTGCCCTACGGGCAGTACGAGCGGCAATTCAAAATGAAGACCCCAGGTGACGGCACGTTGAGCTGCACGGTGTTCATCGAAAAAGAGTACCGGGGCGAGAAGTGGGTGCCGGCAGTGATTCTGGCGGCTGCCGAAGACGATGCCGAAGACGACACGCTGTTTCTGTCCAGTTCGACCGAGCCCAACGGCGGGCCGCGCACGTTCCACCTGCGCACGTTCAACCAGGCGAAGCCGGTCCTCGACAAGACGCTGTGGGAGGCCCCGGATGAGAAGGGCGTGTATAAGATGGCCGTGTCGTGGTATGCCAATGGCGCCATCGGTTATCAGTACGGCATCTACGCGAGTTGGCAAGAGAAGCAGTTCGTCGAGAAGCCAGGTTTTTCCACGCGGCATGTCAGCGTCCATGCGTCGGGCGTGAAGGGCTCTGCTTTGTGCTACGTGCATACCAAGTGACACTGAGCGATCGAGATTGTATGGCACAAAGCCCGACCATTCGGACGGTGACGGCCGCCGACCTTCCGCAGGTGCTGGCCTTTGTTCTGCAGGCCCGCGCCGAGCTTTTCCCCAAACTCAGCGCCACGGGCCTGCCGGATGACTTGGCGCGATTTGAGGCCGTTTACCTAAAGGGTGACGGCCAGTTTCTGCTGGCCTGTGTTGAAGATCAAATCGTGGCTGCCGTCGGCTATCTGCCGTATGACGGGCGCTTCCCGCAGTTGAATTACCAGGGCCGCAAAGTCGTCGAGGTGGTGCGCCTGTTTGTGCTGCCGGCGTTTCGCCGTTTTGGTTTGGCAGGGGAGTTGTATCGCGCATTGGAGATGAAGGCACAGGCGGATGGGGTAGAGGTGGTTTACCTGCACACCCATCCGTTTTTGCCGGGTGCGATTGATTTTTGGCGGCGGCAGGGGTTTGAGGTGATCGACGTCGAAGCCGACCCGGTGTGGCAGACCACGCATATGCAGCGGTATTTATAGATCAAGGTGGGAGCTGGCTTGCCTGCGATAGCCATAGAACGGTTAGAAGTCTGTCGCAAGTGGACTGTTGTGGCGAGCAGGCTTGCCCTGCGTTGGGCTGCGAAGCGGCCCCAAACCCAGACGCTGAGTACTTTCAGGAAAATTGCAGTGCCTTTACTGGGGCTGCTTCGCAGCCCAACGCAGGACAAGCCTGCTCGCCACAGGAGAAATGGGATGCCTTTAAAAGTTGTGTAGGTACCTATGCTGCGATAGCGGTGTATCAGCCCCAGCTATGGCACTGATCCGCCGCCATCGCAGGCAAGCCAGCTCCCACCTTTGCGCGGTGTGCAGTCCATTAAATGGGGCGTAACCGCAGGATTTGCGCGCCGTCGAACGGGTCCGTCAGGTAATGCGCCTGCACCCCGAATGTTTCCTGTAGCCGCTGCGGCGTCAGCACCTCCAGCGGTTTGCCCAATGCCTCCAGGCAGCCGCGATCCAGTATCGCCAAACGATCACAGGTCAGCGCCTGGTTCAGGTCATGCGTGGCAGACGACACATATGCAGCGGGCTCTATAGATCAAGGTGGGAGCTGGCTTGCCTGCGATAGCCATAGGTGTCTACACAACGGTTAGAAGTCTGTCGCAAGTGGGCTGTTGTGGCGAGCAGGCTTGCCCTGCGTTGGGCTGCGAAGCGGCCCCAAACCCAGACGCTGAGTACTTTCAGGAAAATTGCAGTGCCTTTACTGGGGCTGCTTCGCAGCCCAACGCAGGACAAGCCTGCTCGCCACAGGAGAAATGGGATGCCTCTAAAAGTTGTGTAGATACCTATGCTGCGATAGCGGTGTGTCAGCCCCAGCTATGGCACTGATCCGCCGGCATCGCAGGCAAGCCAGCTCCCACCTTTGCGCGGTGTGCAGTCCATTAAATGGGGCGTAACCGCAGGATTTGCGCGCCGTCGAACGGGTCCGTGAGGTAATGCGCCTGCACCCCGAATGTTTCCTGTAGCCGCTGCGGCGTCAGCACCTCCAGCGGCGTGCCCAATGCCACCAGGCAGCCGCGATCCAGTACCGCCAAGCGATCACAGGTCAGCGCCTGGTTCAGGTCATGCAGCGCAATCAGCGTGGTCACCGGCAGCGCCTGCACACCTTTCAAAATCGCCAGTTGATGTTGGATATCCAGGTGATTGGTCGGCTCATCCAGCAACAAGATCTGCGGTCGTTGCGCCAATGCGCGGGCGATGTGCACGCGTTGGCGCTCGCCGCCAGAGAGGCTGCGCCAGGCGCGTTGGCTCAGGTGGGTGGCATCGACGTCGTGCAGCGCCTGGCGCACGATGGCATCGTCTTCGGCAGACCACGGGCTCAGCGCCGACAGCCAGGGCGTGCGGCCCAGCGCCACGGCATCGAACACGCGGATGGCATCGTCGGTATCAGCCTGCTGCTCCACCACCGCCAGGTGTTGCGCAACAAGGCGACGGGGCAGTTTGGTCAGGCGCTGGCCGCCCAGTAACACCTCGCCGGACGCAGGCACACGCAAACCGGCGAGCAATTTAAGCAGGGTGGATTTGCCCGAGCCGTTCGGCCCGACAATGCCCAAGGTTTCACCTGGCTGAACTTCAAGATCAATGTCGCGCAGCAAATGCGCTTCACGCACCTTGAAGCCCAGGCCGGTGCAACTGAGTACCGTCATCGCGCATTCCTCCGGCCAATCAGGATCAATGCAAAGACTGGCGCGCCGACCAAGGCAGTGACCACACCGACGGGAATCACCTGGCCTTTGATCAAGGTGCGCGACAGCACATCAGCAGCGATCAGAAACAACGCGCCACCCAGCGCACTGGCGGGCAGCAACCGCGAATGCCCGGTGCCCAGCAGCAGGCGCACGGCGTGGGGAATCACCAGCCCGACAAAACCGATGGAGCCGACAATCGACACCATCACCGCCGTCACCAGCGCCGCGCAACCGACAAGCACAAATTGCACACGGCGCACTGGAATACCCAACGAAGCCGCCGAGTCGGTGCCAAAGGTAAACGCATCCAGCGCACGCCGATGCCACAAGCACACCGCCAGGCCTGCGACCGCCACCGGCACCGCCAGCCACACCGACGGCCAGCGCACGCCGCTGAGGTTGCCCAGCAGCCAGAACATGATGCCGCGCGCCTGTTCGGAACTGGCGGACTTGGTGATCAGGAACGCGGTGAGGGCATTGAACAGCTGCGAACCGGCGATGCCGGCCAGGATGATCTGGCCGGTGCCGCTGGTTGAGCCGCTGGCCCGTGCCAATAGAATCACCAACGCAAACGCCGCCATGGCACCGACAAACGCGCCCACCGACAGCGAAATCAGCCCGCCGCCCACGCCTATCAATGCCACCAACACTGCGCCGGTCGAGGCGCCCGCGCTGATGCCCAGCAGGTACGGATCGGCCAACGGGTTGCGCAACAGCGACTGCAGGATCACCCCGCAGGTGGCCAGCCCGGCGCCACACGCGGCGGCAACCAGCGCCCGTGTCAGGCGGTAGTTCCACACCACGCCTTCATCGATCGGGTCGAGCACGTAACCGGCCGCCCAGAGTTTGTTGGCCAGCACCTGCAAGACCACTTGCGGTTCGATGGCGGTTTCGCCGATGGCGGTGCCGGCGAGCACGGCCATCAGCAACACGGCGAGGGCGAGTAGGGTGCGCATCATTTCGACAGGTCGTAGCCGTCGATGGCACCGGCCAGTTGTTCCAGGCCATCGAACATGCGCAGGCTGGCCTGCAACGCCAGGGCATCAATAATGAGGATGCGGTTGTTTTTCACCGCGTCCATGTTGCGGGTCACCGGGTCGCTGCGCAGGAAGGCAAGTTTCTTTTCATGGTCGTCGGCCGGGTAGCGACGGCGGTCCATGCGCGCGATCACCAGGAAGGTCGGGTTGGCCTTGGCGATGGTCTCCCAACCGACGGCGGGCCATTCTTCGTCGGACTGCACCACGTTGTGCAGGCCGAGGGTTTGCAGCATCAATTCGGGAATGCCCTTGTGGCCGGCCACATACGGGTCGGCCGCCATCTCGCTGCTGGAAAACCACACCAGTGCGCTGGCGTGCTTGAGGCCTTTGCCTTGCGCGGTGGCGACGGACTTTGCCAGGCGTGCCTTGAGTTCGTCATTCAACTGTTGGCCACGCGCTTGCACGTCGAAAATCTCAGCCAACTGGCTGATGCTTTTATAGATCGTGTCGATGCGAAACGGCTCCAGCCGCGTGCCATCGGCGCCCACCAGGTTGTCCTTGCCTTCGCAGTCGGAGGGCAGCACGTAGGTGGGAATCTTCAGTTCGTGGAATTGCTCGCGGGTACCGACCACGCCTTGCGGGCCGACCACCCATTCCAGCTCGGCGGCCACCAGTTGTGGGCGTTTGGCGATCACAGCTTCGAAGCTCGGCTCGTTGTCGGCCAGGCGCTCGATCTTGTCGTTTTGCGCTTTGAACTGCGGTAATACGCTGTTGAACCACAGCGAAGTGCCGACCACTTTGTCCGCTACGCCCAGAGCGTAAAGCATCTCGGTGGCGGCCTGGCCGATGGTCACGCTGCGTGCCGGGGCTTGTTGGAAGGTGACGCTGCTGCCGCAGTTTTCCACCGTGAGCGGGTAGTGAGTCGGCGTGGCGTGGGCCAGGGCACAAAAGCCCAGGCCGGTGATCAGGGCGCAAACGCGTAGCAGCATGGGGCAATCTCCGAGTGAACCGTACGGGAAACAGGGCAGGTACGGCTCGGAAACACACCTTTGAACGCTGCAGGTTTGCAGGGCGCGGATGTCCTTCCCGGACACCCCGCCGGTGAGTGATAACGCTGGGCCGGCAGGTCTCCTGACTGATGCGTCGTCGCCTCGCTCCGGCCTTCCCGGACGTGGTCCAGTGGCAATGGGGAGCAGGCTCGGCACCTACAGTTGCGGGGGCAGTTTCGATTGGCGCGATGGGCCGCGCTTCGAATTCCCTATTAGTCCCGTTTGGGAACCGGCGCAGTATGGTAGTCGATTGCGGGGTGCGGGGGGAATTGGCGCCATTCCTGCGAAGAATAAGAGCTATGCCTTGAGCCTGCCTACTGCTCGCCGGTTCAGTTGGGGACGCCTGCGCTTTTGAAGGCCTGGAGAAGGTGACCATGCCTACCAACCGAGTAACGCGCGAGCAAGTGCTGGAAGCGAGTAAAGGCAGGCTGCAAAAACAGTGGGGAACGTGACGGTCGACTAATCGATAAGCACTGCAGATCAAAGGTGGGAGCTGGCTTGCCTGCGATGGCAGTGGGTCAGCCAAGGAGTTGTCACTGATGCACCGCTATCGCAGCATAGGTATCTACACAACTTTTTAAAGCAGCCTATTTCTCCTGTGGTGTCTGGGTTTGGGGCCGCTTCGCGGCCCAACGCAGGACAAGCCTGCTCGCCACAACAGCCCACTGGCCACTAACCGGTTGTGTAGATTCCTATAGCTATCGCAGGCAAGCCAGCTCCCACAGTTGAAGGGTGTTGCCGGTTTTATTTGCGATCCAGCCACACGGTCTGTGCGTTGCAGAATTCACGCACACCAAAGTGCGACAGTTCGCGGCCAAACCCACTCTTTTTCACGCCGCCAAACGCCACGCGTGGGTCTGACACGCTGAACGAGTTGACGAATACTGCGCCGGTTTCCAGTTGGTTGGTGATATCCCGTGCCTTCGCCGAGTCGGTGGTGAAGACACTGGCGGTCAAGCCGAACTCGCTGTCGTTGGCCAGGGCCACGGCGTGGTCAGCATCGCGGGCTGTGATGATCGAGGCCACGGGGCCGAACAGTTCCTGTTTGAACGAGGTCATCTGGTCGGTGACGTTGGCCAGCACGGTCGGCTCATAGTAGTTGCCGGCGCCGGGCACTTTATTGCCGCCCAGCAGCAGGGTCGCGCCTTCTTCCAGGGTGGCTTGGACTTGGCCATGCAGCTCGTCGCGCAGGTCGAAACGGGCCATCGGGCCGACGTAAGTGTGGGTCGAGGTCGGGTCGCCCATTACCAGCGCGCGGCTGGCCTCAAGGAATTTGGCTGTGAAAGCTTCCACCACACCTGCTTCGATGATCAGGCGCTTGGCGGCGGCGCAGACCTGGCCGCTGTTCTGGAAGCGCCCGATCACGGCGGCCTGCACGGCGGCATCAAGGTCGGCGTCGTTAAGCACGATAAACGGGTCGGAGCCGCCCAATTCCAGCACGCATTTTTTCAGCGCTGCACCGGCCTGGGAGCCGATGGCGATACCGGCGCGCACGCTGCCAGTGAGGGTGACGGCGGCGATGCGTGGGTCGGCGATGGCCTTGGATACGCCCTCGTTGGTGACGTTGACCACTTCAAAAATGCCTTGGGCGAAACCGGCTTTCTGGAACGCTTGCTGGATCAGGTAGGCGCTGCCCATCACATTTGGCGCGTGTTTGAGCACGTAGGTGTTACCGGCCAGCAAGGTCGGCACGGCGCCGCGCAGTACTTGCCACACCGGGAAGTTCCACGGCATGACGGCGAAGATCAGGCCCAGCGGACGATATTCGATCTGCGCGCTGCCGTTGTCCACCAGGGTCGGTTCCGGTGCGAGCATGGCTGGGCCTTGGGCGGCGTACCACTCGCTGAGCTGTGCACATTTTTCGATTTCGGCGCGGGCCTGGGCGATGGGTTTGCCCATTTCCAGGGTGATCATCTGGGCCATGTCTTCGGCTTGCTCGCGCAATGCACCGGCCAGGGCCAGCAGCAGTTCAGCGCGTTGGCTCACCGGCTGGCGGCGCCAGCTGCGGAAAGCGTCAGTGGCGCGGTCTAGGGCGGCGTCCAGTTGCGCCGCGGTTTCGTAGGGGTAGCTGGCGACCGTTTCGCCATTGGCGGGGTTGATCGACAAGGCGTGGGTCTGGTGAGTAATAGCGTTCATGGCACCGTCCGGCTGAATGAGTGGAATGGGGTCAGCCTACGGGGATGCATGTTTTCTGGAAACTGAATAATATTAAGTGATACGTTCTCGAATTGAGAATGGATGTTGGATTTTGGACGCGGAGCGTCCTTGGCGGCATTCCCGCGCAGAGCGTGGGAACGATCACATACGTTCACGATTGGAGAATGACTTGGATCTGGTGCAGCTGGAAATCTTCAAGGCCGTTGCCGAGCAAGGCAGCATCAGCGCCGCCGCGCACTTGATTCATCGCGTGCCGTCGAACCTGACCACACGCATCAAGCAACTGGAGCAGGATTTGGGCGTGGAGTTGTTTATCCGTGAGAAAAGCCGCCTGCGCCTGTCACCAGCCGGCTGGAATTTCCTCGGTTATGCGCGGCGCATTCTTGATTTGGTGCAGGAGGCCCGCGCAACCGTGGCCGGGGAGGAGCCTCAGGGCGCGTTTGCGCTTGGCTCGCTGGAGAGTACGGCGGCTGTACGCATTCCGGCGCTATTGGCGGCGTATAACCAGAAACACACCAAGGTTGAGCTGGACCTGAGCACCGGGCCGTCGGGCACGATGATCGAGGGCGTGCTGTCGGGGCGCCTGGCGGCGGCGTTTGTCGATGGGCCGGTGCTGCATGCCACGCTGGAAGGCGTGGCGGTGTTTGAAGAGGAGATGGTGGTGATTGCGCCGCTGCACCATGCGCCGATCACGCGGGGCCAGGATGTGGCGGGGGAGAACATCTACACCTTTCGCTCCAATTGTTCCTATCGCCATCACTTCGAACGCTGGTTTTCACAGGATGGCGCGGTGCCGGGCAAGATTTTCGAAATGGAGTCGTACCACGGCATGCTCGCCTGCGTCAGTGCCGGTGCCGGCCTGGCGCTGATGCCGCGCAGCATGCTGGAGAGCATGCCGGGGTTTACGGCGGTGAGTGTGTGGCCGTTGACCGACGCGTTCCGCCTCCTCAATACCTGGCTGATCTGGCGCCGGGGTACGGTGTCGCAGAGTTTGAACAGCTTTGTGAAGTTGCTGGAGGAACGCGGTCTGCAGGCGAAGTAGAACCAGTGTGGGAGCAGGCAAGCCAGCTCCCACATTGTGATCGTGTTTTTAACCGCCAAATTGCAGGGTGCCCATGGCCAGCTTGGCCATCAGTGCCGTGGCGCCCAACTGCACCAGCCACAAGGCCAACCCACCCAGAAACACACCCAGCGCCACTTGCAGCACCAGACTTTTCTGGCGCTTGGCTTGTGGGGCACGGGGTGTGTAGTCGTGCAGTTCGTCGCGGTCGGCGCGCAGGTCCAGGTCGTCGTTTCTCATAAGGCTCTCACAGCTAAGGGGCAGTCGGTCTTCAGTCTAGTGGCTTGGCCAATAAAAAGGGGGAAGCCATTGGCTTCCCCCTTCGTATGACGCTGGCAGGTTTATAGAACCTGAACAATCGCTTTAGTGACCGCACCAATGTTCGACTGGTTCAGCGCGGCCACGCAGATGCGGCCGGTGTCGAGCGCGTAGATACCAAACTCGGTGCGCAGGCGGGTGACTTGCTCAACGGTCAGGCCGGAGTAGGAGAACATCCCACGCTGGCGGCCGACGAAGCTGAAGTCGTGGCCCGGTGCAGCCTTGGCCAGTTCGGCGACCATCTGCTCGCGCATGCCGCGGATGCGCAGGCGCATCTCGGCCAGTTCCGCTTCCCATTGGGCGCGCAGCTCAGGGTTGTTCAGCACGGCCGCCACGATCGCCGCGCCGTGGGTCGGCGGGTTGGAGTAGTTGGTGCGGATAACGCGTTTGACCTGGGACAGGATGCGCGCGCTTTCTTCCTTGGATTCGCTGACGATCGACAGCGCGCCCACGCGTTCGCCGTACAGCGAGAACGACTTGGAGAACGAGCTGGAGACAAAGAAGGTCAGGCCCGATTCAGCAAACAGGCGCACAGCAGCGGCGTCTTCGTGGATGCCGTCGCCAAAGCCCTGGTAGGCCATGTCGAGGAACGGCACCAGGTTCTTGGCCTTGATGACCTCCAGCACGTTTTGCCAGTCGGCCGGGCTCAGGTCAACGCCGGTCGGGTTGTGGCAGCAGGCGTGCAGCACCACGATGGACTGTGGCGGCAGGGCGTTGAGGTCTTCGAGCAGGCCGGCACGGTTGACGTCGTGGGTGGCGGCGTCGTAGTAGCGGTAGGTCTGCACCGGGAAGCCGGCTTTTTCGAACAGTGCCTGGTGGTTTTCCCAGCTCGGGTCGCTGATAGCGACGACGGCGTTGGGCAGCAGTTGCTTGAGGAAGTCCGCGCCGATTTTAAGCGCGCCGGTGCCGCCGACCGCTTGGGCGGTGATCACGCGGCCGGCGCTCAGCAGTGGCGACTCAGCGCCGAACAGCAGCTTTTGCACAGCCTGGTCGTACGCCACGATACCGTCGATCGGCAGGTAGCCACGGGCGGCGTGTTGCGCCACGCGAATGGCTTCCGCTTCGGCAACGGCACGCAAGAGTGGAATCTTCCCCTCCTCGTTGCAGTAAACGCCCACGCCAAGGTTGACCTTGGTGGTTCGTGTATCGGCGTTAAATGCTTCGTTGAGGCCCAGGATTGGATCGCGTGGTGCCATTTCGACAGCGGAGAACAGGCTCATTTTTGCGGCAGCTCTATGGGGGAATGGAGGGACGTGTCGCGCTCCAGCCGAATGCACTAGAGCGGTGCACAAACGGGGAGCTAGTATAGAGGCCATCCAGGCTCAGGGCGACAACCGAAACGGCTTTTAAGCCAAGTTTTTCGGTTTATTTGCCCACCGTTAGTCTTATTGCAATATTGATCAGCGACGGCAGGTAGGACGATTGCCTTGAAACCCGTCACATTCGCCACCACTTCTACAGCTATCATGGTTTTTTCCTGCAACCTGCGAAGACTATTCGCGGGTTGCTGAGCTATTTCGTCCCTGGCGGTTTCGAGTCTGGGGTGACTTCACGAGGTACGTTATGTCGGATTTCCAGCTCGTCACCCGTTTTGAACCCGCCGGCGACCAGCCCGAAGCCATTCGCCAGATGGTCGAAGGCATCGAAGCCGGCCTTGCGCACCAGACGCTGCTCGGGGTGACCGGTTCAGGCAAGACCTTCAGCATCGCCAACGTGATCGCGCAGATCAACCGCCCGACTCTGGTGCTGGCGCCGAACAAAACCCTGGCCGCGCAGTTGTACGGTGAGTTCAAGGCGTTCTTTCCGAACAACGCGGTGGAGTACTTCGTCTCCTACTACGACTACTACCAGCCCGAAGCCTATGTGCCGTCGTCCGACACCTTTATCGAGAAGGATGCGTCGATCAACGACCATATCGAGCAGATGCGGTTGTCGGCGACCAAGGCGTTGCTGGAGCGCAAGGACGCAATCATCGTCACCACGGTGTCGTGCATCTACGGCCTGGGCAGCCCGGAAACCTATTTGAAAATGGTGCTGCACGTCGATCGCGGCGACAAACTCGACCAGCGCGAACTGCTGCGCCGCCTGACAAGCCTTCAGTACACCCGCAACGACATGGATTTTGCCCGTGCCACCTTCCGTGTGCGTGGCGATGTGATCGACATTTACCCGGCCGAATCCGACCTGGAAGCGATCCGCATTGAGCTGTTCGACGATGAAGTCGAGAGCCTGTCGGCCTTCGACCCGTTGACCGGCGAGGTGATCCGCAAACTGCCGCGCTTCACCTTCTATCCGAAAAGCCACTACGTGACGCCGCGTGAAACCCTGATGGGGGCGATCGAAGGCATCAAGGCCGAACTGGTAGAGCGTCTGGAATACCTGCGCGCCAACAACAAGCTGGTGGAAGCCCAGCGCCTGGAGCAGCGCACCCGCTTCGATTTGGAGATGATCCTGGAGCTGGGCTACTGCAACGGCATCGAAAACTACTCGCGCTACCTGTCGGGGCGCGAAGCCGGCGCCGCGCCGCCGACGCTCTATGATTATTTGCCCGACGACGCGCTGCTGGTGATCGACGAATCCCACGTCAGCGTGCCGCAGGTCGGCGCCATGTATAAGGGCGACCGTTCGCGTAAAGAGACGTTGGTGGAATACGGCTTCCGTCTGCCATCGGCACTGGATAACCGGCCGATGCGTTTTGACGAGTGGGAGGCCATCAGCCCGCAGACCATCTTCGTGTCTGCAACCCCAGGCAACTATGAAGCCGAACATGCCGGCCGTGTGATTGAGCAGTTGGTGCGGCCGACCGGGCTGGTGGACCCGCAGATTGAAATCCGCCCGGCGCTGACCCAGGTCGATGATTTGCTCTCGGAAATCACCAAGCGCGTGGCCCTGGAAGAGCGCGTGCTGGTCACCACGCTGACCAAGCGCATGTCCGAAGACTTGACCGATTACCTGGCCGACCACGGCGTTCGCGTGCGTTATTTGCACTCGGACATCGACACCGTGGAGCGTGTAGAGATCATCCGCGACCTGCGCCTGGGTGTGTTTGATGTGCTGGTGGGCATCAACTTGCTGCGCGAAGGCCTGGACATGCCGGAGGTTTCGCTGGTGGCGATTCTGGATGCGGACAAGGAAGGCTTCCTGCGTTCCGAGCGCTCGTTGATCCAGACCATTGGCCGTGCCGCGCGTAACCTCAATGGCCGGGCGATTCTGTATGCCGACCGCATCACCGGCTCCATGGAACGGGCGATTGGCGAGACCGAGCGCCGTCGTGACAAGCAGATTGCGTTTAACCTGGAGCATGGCATCACCCCCAAAGGGGTGTTCAAGGACGTCGCCGACATCATGGAAGGCGCCACTGTGCCGGGTTCGCGCAGCAAGAAGCGCAAGGGCATGGCCAAGGCGGCCGAGGAGAGCGCCAAGTACGAGAACGAACTGCGCTCGCCGAGTGAGATCACCAAGCGGATTCGGCAGTTGGAAGAGAAGATGTACCAGTTGGCGCGCGATCTTGAGTTTGAGGCGGCGGCGCAGACGCGCGATGAGATTGGCAAGTTGCGTGAGCGCCTGTTGGCTGTTTGATTTTTCGCTGGCCGGTCTGGCCTCATCGCGGGCAAGCCCGGCTCCCACAGTTGATGTGTGAACACAGTCAAAATGTGGGAGCTGGCTTGCCTGCGATAGCGACACCTCGGTCTGCCAGAACCCCCCGCGCTGGTGTTACCATTCGCCCCTTGTTTCAATTTTCAGTTTTATCGCCCATTCGAGACCTGCCATGACCACCGTCCGCACGCGCATTGCGCCATCGCCTACTGGGGATCCCCACGTCGGTACTGCCTACATCGCCCTGTTCAACTACTGCTTTGCCAAGCAGCACGGCGGTGAATTCATCCTGCGGATCGAAGACACCGACCAGGTGCGCTCCACCCGTGAGTCGGAGCAGCAGATTTTCGATGCCTTGCGCTGGTTGGGCATTACCTGGGCTGAAGGCCCGGACGTCGGCGGCCCGCACGGCCCGTATCGTCAGAGCGAGCGCAGCGACATCTACAAGCAGTACACCCAGCAACTGGTCGACATGGGCCACGCCTTCCCGTGCTTCTGCACCGCCGAAGAACTCGACCAGATGCGTGCCGAGCAACAGGCCCGTGGTGAAACCCCGCGTTACGACGGCCGCGCGCTGCTGCTGTCCAAGGAAGAAGTGGCCCGGCGCCTGGCCGCCGGCGAGCCGCACGTGATCCGCATGAAAGTGCCGAGCGAAGGCGTGTGCGTGGTGCCGGACATGCTGCGCGGTGACGTCGAGATCCCGTGGGACCGCATGGACATGCAAGTGCTGATGAAGACCGACGGCCTGCCGACGTACTTCCTGGCCAACGTGGTCGACGACCACCTGATGGGCATCACCCACGTGCTGCGCGGCGAAGAATGGCTGCCGTCGGCGCCTAAACTGATTCTGCTGTACGAGTATTTCGGCTGGGAGCAACCGCAGCTGTGCTACATGCCGCTGCTGCGTAACCCGGACAAGAGCAAGTTGTCCAAGCGCAAGAACCCGACGTCGGTGACGTTCTACGAGCGCATGGGCTTTATGCCTGAGGCGATGCTCAACTACCTGGGCCGCATGGGCTGGTCGATGCCGGATGAGCGCGAGAAGTTCTCGTTGCAGGAAATGGTCGACCACTTCGACCTGTCGCGCGTTTCCCTCGGCGGGCCGATCTTCGATATCGAGAAGCTGTCGTGGCTCAACGGCCAGTGGCTGCGTGATTTGCCGGTGGAAGAGTTTGCCAGCCGTGTGCAGCAGTGGGCGCTGAACCCCGAGTACATGATGAAGATCGCGCCGCTGGTGCAGGGCAGGGTAGAGACGTTCAGTCAGGTCGCACCGCTGGCCAGCTTCTTCTTCGCCGGTGGCGTGAACCCGGACGCCAAGCTGTTTGAGTCCAAGAAGCTCTCCGGTGATCAGGTTCGCCAGTTGATGCAGTTGATCCTGTGGAAGCTCGAAAGCCTGCGTCAGTGGGAGAAAGAGGCGATCACCGCGACAATCCAGGCAGTGGTGGAATCGTTGGAATTGAAATTGCGCGATGCCATGCCGCTGATGTTTGCCGCGATCACCGGGCAGGCCAGTTCGGTGTCGGTGCTCGATGCGATGGAAATTCTCGGCCCGGACCTCACGCGTTTCCGTCTGCGCCAAGCCCTTGATTTGCTTGGGGGTGTGTCGAAGAAAGAAAACAAAGAGTGGGAAAAGCTGCTGGGCGCTATCGCTTAAGCAGGCTGTTGTTACGACGAAACCCCGGTTTTCCGGGGTTTCGCCGGTAAGTGATTGTTATCCCGGCAAAAAAGTTTGGAAATTGTTGAAAATAAATTTGACACACTTCCAAACCGCCATTAAGATTCGCCCCGTCCTCACCGATGAGGGGCTATAGCTCAGCTGGGAGAGCGCTTGCATGGCATGCAAGAGGTCAACGGTTCGATCCCGTTTAGCTCCACCAATTTACAGGTTCAAGGTCTGGCCACACCGTCCTTGAATTGATCAGAACTCAGCTCTGATCGGTTGTACAGAAGGTTTTGTCCCCTTCGTCTAGTGGCCTAGGACACCGCCCTTTCACGGCGGTAACAGGGGTTCGAGTCCCCTAGGGGACGCCAGTTTAAACAAGCAGCTCGAAAGGTCTGCTGCGTCGCGAGACGAAAAATCCGGGGCTATAGCTCAGCTGGGAGAGCGCTTGCATGGCATGCAAGAGGTCAACGGTTCGATCCCGTTTAGCTCCACCAATTTACAGGTTCAAGGTTCCGGCCACACCGTCCTTGAATCGATCAGTTCTCAGCGCTGATCAGTGTATAGAAGGTTTGTGTCCCCTTCGTCTAGTGGCCTAGGACACCGCCCTTTCACGGCGGTAACAGGGGTTCGAGTCCCCTAGGGGACGCCACGATTACCCGCTCTGCGGGATTTTTAAGGGTCATTCAATTATTGAATGGCCCTTTTGTTTGTCTGGCGTTTGGCCAATTCTCTCCTCAGTGCCCCTTATTCTGTCCTGACCAGCGGTCATGCCTGTCGCTTGCTAAATATTATTATGGTAATAATATTCAACCCATGAGAGACGGAGGCACTGATGAGCGATAAAAAAGCGCAAACCCGCGAACGCATTTTGCAGGCTGCCAGCGCGGCGTTGATCCAGCGCGGCCCGGCTGAGCCGAGTGTCGGCGAAGTCATGGGCGCAGCCGGGCTCACGGTCGGCGGTTTCTACGCGCACTTTGAAAGCAAGGACGCGCTGATGCTGGAGGCCTTCACCCAGTTGCTGGCTCGGCGGCGTGCGTCGATCGACGACATGGACGCGCAACTGACCGGTGAGGAGCGCAGAAGCCTGGTGGCGGCGTTCTACCTGTCGCGCAAGCACCGCGACTCCACCGACCACGCCTGCCCGATCCCCGCCACCGTGGGCGAGATGAGCCGCCTGCCGGACGAGTTCCGCCTGGCGCTCAACGAGCACACCGAATTGATGGCCGCCCAACTGGCCGCCAGCCCCGAAGACACCGACAAGGCCTTGGCCGACATGGCCTTGATGATCGGCGGCCTGGCGCTGGCCCGCGCGCTTGGCCCGGGTGAATTGTCCGACCGCGTGTTGCGCGCCGCCAAGTCGGCAGTGCGTTAAAAAGGAGTCGCATGATGGGCGCATTAACCTGGATTCGTGGTTTCCATGGCACCGTTGGCCGTTTGGCGCCGCGAACGGTGGCCAGCAAATTGCGCCGCACCTTCATGACACCGCGCAACTTGCCGCCGCGAGATTGGGAGCTGCCGCTGCTGGCGCAATCGGAGCGCATCACCTTGCGTTTCGGCTTGTCAGCGTTGTGCTGGGGCCAAGGCCCAGCAGTATTGCTGATGCACGGTTGGGAAGGGCGCCCCACGCAGTTCGCCAGCTTGATCACCGCGTTGGTGGACAATGGTTATTCGGTAATAGCCCTGGATGGCCCGGCCCATGGTCGCTCGCCGGGGCGTGAAGCGCATGTGTTGCTGTTTGCCCGCGCCATGCTCGATGCTGCCGCTGAGTTGCCGCCGCTGCATGCGGTGGTCGGGCATTCCATGGGCGGCGCCAGTGCGATGCTGGCGGTGCAATTGGGGTTGCGCACTGAAGCGCTGGTGAGCATTGCCGCGCCCTCGCGCTTCCTGGATGTGCTGCGTGGCTTTACCCGCATGGTGGGCTTGCCGCCGCGTGCGCGCTCGGCGTTTATCCAGGAGGTCGAACAGACTTTCGGAATGCCGCTCAAGCACCTGGATGTGGCCCACTACCAGATGAACCTGCCGGGGTTGATCGTGCACGCTGAAGACGACACGTTCGTCCCGGTCAAAGCCTCGCAAGCCATTCATGAGGCTTGGTTCGACAGCCGCCTGCTGCGCCTTGAGCAGGGCGGTCATCAGCGGGTGCTGGCCGATCCACGGGTGATCGAGGGTGTGTTGGCCCTGTTGGCCGGCAGTCGTTTACAGGAGCGGCAAACCGCCTGATACACTGCCCGGCGACATTCATCGACTGGAGCAAGGCATGGGCTGGGATCTGGCAGCGCCGTTTATCATCGACCTGCAGGTCGCCGCTGAAGACATCGATGGCCTTGGGCACGCCAATAATGCGGTGTACGTGTCCTGGCTGGAGCGTTGTGCGTGGCGTCACTCCCAGCGTCTGGGGCTGGACCTCGCCGAGTATCGCCGGCTGGACCGCGCCATGGCCGTGGTGCGCCATGAGATCGACTATCTGGCGGCCGGCTACGAAGGTGACGAGTTGCAACTGGCTACCTGGATCGTTGACTGGGACCAGCGGCTGAAGATGACTCGGCGCTTCCAGTTGGTACGCCCCAGCGATGGTGCGACCCTGCTGCGTGCGCAAACCACCTTTGTTTGCATCGAGCTGTCCAGCGGCAAACCCAAGCGCATGCCCGCCGAGTTTCTCGATGGCTATGGCCCGGCCCTGACAGGGGGTTAACGGTTGCTGTGGGAAACCCAGTAAACTGCGCCACGATTTTTGTTGAGTGTTTCCCATGCAAATTGCTTTGGCGCCCATGGAGGGGTTGGTCGACAACATCCTGCGGGACGTGTTGACCCGCGTGGGCGGTATTGACTGGTGCGTGACCGAGTTCATTCGCGTCAACGACCGCCTGCTCACCCCGGCCTATTTCCACAAGCTCGCCCCCGAACTGCTGCACGGTGCCCACACCGCAGCGGGCGTGCCGTTGCGCGTGCAGTTGTTGGGCTCGGACCCGGTGTGCCTGGCGGAAAACGCTGCGTTGGCGTGCGAATTGGGTTCCGAGGTGATCGACCTGAACTTCGGCTGCCCGGCCAAGACCGTCAACAAATCCCGTGGCGGTGCGGTACTGCTCAAGGAGCCCGAGCTGCTCAACCAGATCGTCGAGCACGTGCGCCGCGCCGTGCCGGCGCATATCCCGGTCACTGCGAAAATGCGCCTGGGCTTCGACAGCCCCGACGGTGCGTTGGTGTGCGCCACGGCCCTTGCTGAAGGCGGCGCGGCGCACATCGTGGTGCATGCGCGCACCAAGACCGATGGCTACAAGCCGCCGGCCCATTGGGAGTGGATTCCGCGGGTGCAAGACGTGGTCAAGGTGCCGGTGTTTGCCAATGGCGATATCTGGAGCGTCGAAGACTGGAAGCGTTGCCGCGAAGTCAGCGGCGCCGAAGACATCATGCTTGGCCGTGGCCTGGTGGCCCGCCCGGACCTGGCGCGGCAGATTGTGGCGGCGAAGGCAGGCGAAGAGGTGGTAGAGATGACGTGGGCAGACATGCAGCCGATGCTCCAGGAGTTCTGGCGCCAATCGGTGGTGCAACTGACCGAAAAGCAGGCGCCGGGCCGTTTGAAGCAGTGGCTGGCGATGCTCACGCGCAACTACCCCGAGGCAGTCGAGTTGTTTACCGCGCTGCGCCGCGAAACCGGGTTGGAGCAGGTCAGCCGCTTGCTGGGTATGAAGCATCCCGACCCGGCGTAGTGAAGCGATCACAGCCGCCTTTGTTTCAAAAATGCTCCGTATTGAAAGATACGGAGCATTTTTGCATTTAAAGGTATTGCCGGGGAGGCTCGCCAAGCTTGAGAGGTAGCGTTTTTTCGCTGTCGGAAGCTTTTTTAGTGCTGGAAAGCAACAGTCGCTGCCAACCCGGGTTTGGAAATTGATACAGAGTTGTTCTAAATAGTCAGTCGTTTTCTAATCAAGTAATAAATGTTGCGACAGGTGTTTCATTGAGTGCGGAGTATCACACGTTGTCGTTTTGTTGGTTAGTTAATCATGTCGCTTAATTGCAGCCTTGGCAGTTTATAAGTGCATGTGTCCGCTGTTATGCGGATAGGGGCGAGCGACGTCTCGGTTTTTCGTGAATAACAACGGGGAAAAGTCCTAAAGGTTGATTTGGTTTCCTTATATGAAGCGCGATTTCTGGAACTCAATAATCTCGCGCTTCACAAAAGTAGGGTCTGTGAAGCAGCGCTGTTGCTTGCAGCACTTATAATGACTGTCGCTGTTCTGGGTTTTAATTGCCCAGGCTGCGCTTAATTAGGAAATTGCTAATGTCTTTTTCGATCAACCATTCGCCCTCTATCAACTCTGATACGTTGCCCCTTGACCTGACAGTCTCGAAAGAACCCAGTGTCGGTAAGCCTGTTGGCCTGCACGGGGCTGGTTTGGGGCATACTCCATCCGCCCCCCGAACTGAGTTTTCCACGGCTCTGCAGCGTGACGGGTTGAATAATGCCAACATGCTCACGAAACTGTTTGATATGTTTGAACAACTTGTCAGCGCCCTGCGTGAGATGTTTTCGGGCAAGGCCGAAACAGTTGCCCTAATGCCTCACACCGATACAACAGCCAATACCACGCAAGGTATATACCCTCAGAACGACGTGGCTGCGCACACCCAACCTCTGCTGAAGGACGCTGCGGCTGCCGCGTCTCAATTGAAAGGCAAGCTGCAAACAGGCTCGCTGTCCAAGGTTATTTCGGACGTTGCGGATCAACTAAAAGAGACGTCGGATGAGGATTCGCATCCAGCAGCGATACCAGTCCTCGGGAGCCGTGTTTCACATCCGATGCGCGAATCCGGTGTGAGCGTAACCAATCAGGCAAAACCGCAGGTCAAGGTGGAGGTCAATATCAACCATTGCCACTGTCCCGAGACTTTGGTTGAGCGCGATGGAATAACAACCGGTGTAAGTGTACCGGTTGATCACCGCCCTCGGACGCGGATAAACCTTAAGCCTGACAGCCCTGCCGAGCCGCACCCCACTGTTGGCGAGACGCTCAAGACGGTTTCGCCTATCACGCCTGTAGCGCCGGCACCGATTGACGACCACGACCACGACAGCCATAGCAAACCGCGCCACATCCATAGTGAGGTGCCAGGCTCGCCCAGGAAGACCCCGCAGGAAGACTTGGAGGTACTCACTAAGCCCAAGGTTGGCGTCACGAGCCCAGGCCCTGCTGAAAATGAGAATGATCGTTGGGACCAGGGCTTCTCCAGCCGCTCCCGGCTGAGGAACTGACACCCGCCAGGGTGTTTTTACTTCGCCGATAACGCCGCGTTTCCCCGGGCCCAAGGTTCGGGGAAACGTTTGAAAACGTGGAGCAAGTCATGGTGTATTACCGAATTGATAACAGTGCTTACCCAGATGTGCGTCAGCTGCCAAGCATGGATTTGCATGGCGCACCCAATGAGCGCGCGTCCTTTTACGCGCCAAGACATGCCGGTTCGCGCTGGAGCTCGGTGCCGGTGCCCAGTGATAGGCCTGGGCAACAAAGGGCTCAAAGCCTGGTGGACAGGGTTGCCGCATTTTTAGCGCAATTGGCCAGTGGTCCCTCGCAGCCAAAGGCTAAGGTCTTTCCCGATGTGCCCCCACAACCCCAAGTGAATCCCCAGGCGGTGAGGCGTGCCGCGCCAGCTGACTCGGCGCTCGTGCTGACTTGCGCGCCTGCGCAGGCGCATGGAGGCGATATCCCGGGTTTGTCCGATAAGCGTAATGGCGCAAAGCCTTTGAATATTTGGAGTGGGTTCCGTCAGGGGCCAGGCGGTAACTGTGCCACGGTAGCGACGATCAAGGCTGCCATGCACACATTCGGTCAAAGCCCGACAGACATCTACCGCGAAGTCAGGCGGCTGGACGGTGGTTATCGGGTAACGATGCGCGACAATTACACGCTCACATTGACCGACCGAGAGTTGGCAGTCGCCTCGCGCGCTTCGCAGTTCATCGGCCCCGATAAAGGCATGCTCAAGGATGCTCACTTTTTGTTTGCCGTCAGTGCCAAGCGTGCACACGAGGAGAACAACGACACAACGGCGGGTGAGAGCTTTGACGCGGGTGTGGAGAGTTTGAATGATGGTGAGGATGAGGAAAAGCCTGGCGAGGGCTTCCTGCGGTTAGGGCTAATACACTATATGAAAAACGTCAGCGTGCGTGAGCTTGTCGAAGGTCACGTGGGCGTGAGTAATCGGCGGGGGCACTCGGTAGCAGTCATCAATGGCCTTGAAGAGATCTGGGGGCGGCCCGGGGCTGAGCCTCGGCGAGGGGAGGCTGTGGCACTCAAGCGCACTCCTTGCTGTCAAGGCCCAGCCTCGCTGGGCGCGAATGATCAAGTAATAAAAGATAAGCGTTGACCGTAACTTTCTACTTATCGCAACTCATTGATTTAACTCTTCTTCTCAACGTGTATTGATTGACAGACTGCAGGAGTCATTTTTGTGGACGTAGCCAGGCTTAACCTATCTACTCGTTCAACACCCGTACATTCCCTGCCTTTTACAGGGCCGATCTCACACTCCACAGACGTTAAATTGCTGGACGTTGTCAACGCATTCAATGCCCCTCAAAGACGCTTTGGTGAGGACTATGACGCCAGTGCTCACTTAGCGGTTATCAAAATGATGATGGTTACTTTTGGTCAACGCCCTTCGGACTTGTTTACGCAGGTCAAACGTGCCGAGCAGGGGTATGAGGTCACGCTTAGAGATGGCAACAAAGTTCAAGTGTCCGATCTCGAGTTACGGCAAACAGCCGCCGGCTCAAGAATTGTTGGACATGACCCGGCGGCGATCAGTGATGCGAACTTTGCATTGGCTGTGTTTGTTAAACGTAAACAACTAATGGGCGTTCAGGCAGGTAATAGTCAGGGGTTTAAGAGTGCATTATCAAATTCGTTGCGTGGTGAGACGACTTATAATGTGCTCAAGGGCCTGGGCATGGCCGGTTTTTTACGCCAAGTACCGTCGGCGCAGTTGGCAGGCAGCGGGGTCGGCGTCATGCAAACCCATACATTTGGCGGTGCCCTGGTCTATGGGGGCGTGAGCCATGAATATGGGGGCCAGCGACCTGTCGAGCGTCCCTATGTCTACGTGCTGGTTAATCACAATACGTCCGTTGAGGTGCAGGGTAATGCCTCTGGTTTGAGTGCCAGCGCTCAGCCTCAGAGCCCCTCCGACCCCGGCGTGCCGCCAATGAGCGATTCGTCTTCCGACATCCCCACTCGAGCAGTGGGGCAGAAACCTGTCGATAGAGTAAGAAGTTTTGACGTCGCTGAACGACGGTTCGGTGAGGGCGATACGCGTCGGCATGCGTCCGTGATCAAAATGATGATGATGAGGTTTGGTCAAAGTCCGCAGGATGTGTTCGACAAGGTCGCGGCGGCCGCAGAGGGCTATGACATCACCATGAAGGACGGTTTTTCTTTACATCTGTCCAAAGAAGAATGGAGTCGCACGGCCGGGGTCTCGCGGTTTACCGGCGGTGACAGCGGTATTGTGATGGATGCCAATTTCATCTTGGCGGCCTATGTAAAACGTGTGCAACTGTCCAGTACGGACCCTGATAAACAGAGGAACTTCGAGCGCGCGTTATCCGCGGTCATGCTTAATGATACGGTGTACCGGGCATTAAAAGGGATGGGGATGATCGGTTTCCTGCGCATTGTCGAACCCGAAAAAATGTTGAAAAAAGGCGCCGTTGCTGTCTTGGATAATTACGCTGGTGAGTTTGTACTGGATGGCATCAAATACTCGTCGGGAAAACAACAGCCTGTTGTCAAAGACTATGGCTATATGCTCGCCATGCAGCCGCCGAGCACTTCGTCGGCGCAACCGGGCGGGAACATTTCAAACCTCTCCAATCGTCAGGTGGGCGTCAAGCCTGACAATATCTGGAGTGGGTTCTATCAAGGTTCAGAACTCAACTGCGTCACCGTCTCTGCGATCAAGGCCGCGATGATGAAGTACGGTCAAAATCCCCAGGGCATTTATAAACGCATTATTGAGACACCCGAGGGTTATACCGTGACCATGCGTGACTCATGCACGGTACACCTGACCCACGATGAGTTGAAAAAAGCGCAAAAAGGTTCGCACTTCTTCGGTGAAGATAAAGGTCTTTTGCACGATGCGATTTTCATGTTCGCGGTGAGCGCAAAGCGCGCGCAAATGGAAAATCACGAGTTTCGGGCTGAAGCGAGTTTTGAGGCCGCCATGGGGACGCTCAATGATAGAGAAACCCCTGGCGAAGCACTTCGGCGCCTTGGCTTGTATGCCTTCACGCGTAGCAGCACTGCCGAGGAATTGGCCAGTGGCGTTGCGGGCACTCTTGCCAATCATGGCCACTCCGTAGGCGTTTTTGACGGAATTATCGATTTTTATGGGTCAACAATAAAATTGGCCGGTTCGGACTGGGAGAAAGGCGCTCACGCGTTAAAACTGGTGTAGACCGGGTGAGGGCGGTTGGACCAGTAACTGCCTGAACGCCTTGATCGGCAACGGCCGGCTGTGCAAATACCCTTGGAACAAATGGCACCCCAGCTTTTGCAGGAACGCCAGTTGCTCCGGCGTTTCCACGCCCTCGGCAATTACATCAAGGTTGAGGCTGCGGGCCATGGCCACGATGGCGCGGATGATTTCCGCGTCGTTGGGGTCATGGGTGGCATCGCGCACGAAGGACTGGTCGATCTTCAGCGCATCCACCGGCAGGCGTTTGAGATAAGTCAGCGACGAATAGCCGGTGCCGAAGTCATCCATGGCAAAGCTCACGCCGAGCTTTTTCAGGCGGCGCATCTTGGCCACGGTGTCGTCCAGGTTCTGGATGACGATGCCTTCGGTGATCTCCAGCTTTAACAGGCTGCAGGGCAGATGATGCTGTTTGAGGCTGTGTTCTACCCGCTCCACAAAGTCGTTCTGGCGAAACTGCCGGGGGCTGATATTCACGCACAGGCTGAAATTAAGCGGGTCTACCAGGCCCTCGGCAATCAGCTGCGCAAAGGCGCCGCAGGCCTCATCGAGAATCCAGGTGCCGACCTCCAGGATCAGGCCGCTGTCTTCCAGTACCTTGATAAATTCGGTGGGTGACTGCGCGCCCAATTGTGGGTGCTGCCAGCGCACCAGCGCCTCGGCGCCGACAATTTTGTTGCCGCGTGCATCCACCTGGGGTTGGTAATGCACGCTGAACTCACCGCGTGACAGCGCCAGGCGCAGGTCGGTCTCCATGCGCAGACGCTCACTGGCGGTTTTCTGCATGCTGTTGTGGAACATTTGCGTGGTGTTGCGCCCCGAGTCCTTGGCGCGATACAGCGCAATATCGGCGCGCTTGAGCAGGTCGGCCGGTGTGGAGCCATGATCGGGTATAAGCGCCACGCCGATGCTCGGTGTGACCTGCAAGCGGTGGCCATCCAGGAACATCGGCTCCGACAGCAGTTCGCGCAGCGTGTCGGCCAATACTTGTACTTGGCCGCTGACCGCTGTACGTGTGCCTTCCAGGCCACTGAGCAACACCACGAACTCATCACCGCCCAGGCGCGCCACGGTGTCTTCCAGGCGCACGCTGGCTTCCAGCCGTGCAGTGACTATTTTCAGCACGGTGTCGCCCACCGGGTGACCGAGGGAATCATTGATGTGCTTGAAGTGGTCAAGGTCGAGGAACAATAACGCGCCGCGCAGGTTATGGCGTTTGAGCAGGGCGATCTGCTGACTGAGACGGTCCATCAGCAGCGCGCGGTTGGGCAGGTTGGTCAGAGGGTCGTGGTAGGCCAGGTGACGAATCTGCGCCTGGGCGTTTTTCAGCAGGCTCACATCCCGCGCGGTCAACAGCAGGCACGGGGTTTCATTGAGGGTGATGGGTTCGACCGAGACTTCCACCGCCAACACTTCACCGCGCTTGTTGTGCCAGAGCATTTCCAGGTGATGAATGCGGCCCTTGATCTGCAGTTCGGCCAACAATGCCGCGCGCTGGTTTTCATCGGCCCAGATGCCGATCTGGTAGAGCGTGAGGCCGATGGCTTCTTCGGCGCGGTAGCCGGTCAGGCGGCAGAAGCCGTCGTTGACCTCGACATAACGGCCGGTGTCGCGCTCGGTAATGGAAATCGCGTCAGGGCTGGAGTGAAAGGCCTTGGCGAACTTCTCTTCACTGGCCTTGAGCGCGGCTTCCGAGCGCTGTTGCTGGGTGATATCGCGCAACGTCGTGACAATGCAGGGTTGGTCACCGACCTTGATCAACCGGCTGGAAATCACGCAGGTCAGGCTGTGGCCGTTCTGGTGATGCACCACCAGGGCCACATTGCTCAACGATTGTTCGCGGATCACCTGCTCAATGCGTTGCAGGCGCTGGCTCGAATCGTCCCACAGGCCGATCTGCTCGGCGCTGTTGCCGATGACGTCGGCAGCGGTCCAGCCGAAGGTCTGGGTAAAGGCCGGGTTGATCTCGATAAACACGCCGCTGTCCAGGCAGGTTACGCAGATTGGGTCGGGGCTGGCCTGGAACAGGCTGGCGAATTTTTCCTCGGAGGCGGTCAGGCGTTGTTCGCGTTCAACCTGGTCGGTGATATCGAGCAAGGTGCCGGCCATGCGCAGCGGCTTGCCGGCGTCATCGCGATACAGGCGTGCACGGCTTTCCAGATAGCGCGGGCTGCCATCTTCCATTTCCACGCGGTAGGTCAACTGATAGTTGCCGTCCGGGCCTTCGCGCAGGCTGCGGTAGGCGTTGCGCATGCCCTCGCGGTCGGCATCGGACATGCCTTCAAAAAACGCATCGAAGGCTTCGTGGAACGGTTCGGGCGGCAGGCCGTGCAACTGGGCAGCGCGGGCCGAGCCGTAGAGCATGCCGGTGGGGATATGCCAGTCCCAGGTGCCCAGTTGCGCCGAATCCAGGGCCAGGTCGAGGCGCTCCTGGCTGTCCTTGAGGGCCTGCTCGGCGTTCTTGCGGTCGGTGGTGTCAAGAAAGGTGCTGATCAGGTAAGCCTCGCCCTCAAGCTCGACCTTTTGCGCGCTGAGGGTGCCATCGTGAATCTGGCCGTTGCTGGCGCAGAACTGCACGTCCATGGTGATCGGCTCGCCCTTGCGCTGGGTGGCCTTGACCAGCAGCGCGCGCTCCTCGGGGTGGCGCCACAGGCCCAGCTCCAGGGTGGTGCGGCCGATGGCCTCGGCCACGGGCCAGCCAAAGTGAATCTCGAAGTACTGGTTGGCTTCGCTGATGCGGCCGTCGGACTGGCGGGTGAGCAACACCATGTTGGGGCACAGGTGAAACAGCGTGGCGAAGCGTTTTTCCGATTGCATGAGGGCGTGTTCGCGCTCGCGTTGGCGAGTGGTTTCGCGAATTACCCCGATCATGCGGCGCCGGCCGGTTTTGTCCGGCGCCAGGCTGCCGTTGATTTCCAGCCAGTGATGGCTGCCATCCGGCCATTGGATGTGGTGGTGCATGGCCTGCTCGAACGGCTCGCCCGCCAGCACCGCATGGAACGCGCGCACCACCCGGGCGCGGTCCTGCGGCGCCAGCAGGTCCAGGTAGTCGAGGTCTTTGGGCAAGGGTTGCCGAGGGTCGTAGCCAAACAACGCCTGGGTGCCGCGTGACCAACTGATCCTGCCGGTATCGATTTCCCAGCACCACGCGCCAAGGCGGGCAGCATTGAGGGCCGCCAGCAATTGTGGAGCACTTTCCCAGCTTTGTTCCGCCTCTTGAGGGTCCAAGGCGTAAATGCGCGGCAGGGGCGGTACGGAATCGACGGGGTTGCGCATTATCAATGGGCCTTGGCTCAATGGGCGTTCGGCGCGGGATTATTCAGGCTTTATGGGCCGCACAGCTTCATGCCGGTATCCCTGGCAGATCGACCTGTGCATCCAATAGGCTCATGAAAGCCCGCGCAGCGTTCGACAGCGTCCTTTCGGTGTGCACGATATAGCCTAGCTGGCGACTGAGCTGTATGCCCGGCAAAGCGATACTTGCCACCTGATCATCGAGCATGGTGCGCGGCAAAACGCTCCAGGCCAGGCCGATGGAGACCATCATCTTGATGGTTTCCAGGTAGTTGGTGCTCATGGCGATGTTGGGCGTGAGGCCCTGGGCCTCGAACAGCCGTCTGACGATATGGTGGGTAAAGGTGTTGCCGCCGGGAAAGACCGCCGGGTGTTTGGCAATGTCGGCAAGGCTGACCATACCATTGCCGGTCAAGCTGTGTTCCGGTGCCACCACGAAGTCCAGCGGGTCGTCCCACACCGGCGTGGCGCGCACCAGGTTGTGCGGTTCAGGTGCCAGGGTGATGACCGCCACTTCGGCACGGCCATGGAGGATTTCTTCGTAGGCCACTTCCGAATCAAGGAACTGAATATCCAGTGCCACATTGGGATATTGCCGGGTAAAGGTGCGCAGAATGGGCGGCAGGCGGTGCAGGCCGATGTGATGGCTGGTGGCCAATGTCAGCCGGCCGCTGACTTCGCCGGTCAGGTTGGTGAGCGCCCGGCGTGTATCGTCCAGCACATTCAAAATCTGATAAGCGCGTGGCAGCAGGGCGCGCCCGGCTTCGGTCAGGCCGACTTCACGGCCCAGGCGATCGAACAGGCGCACCTTTAATTGTTGTTCCAGCCCGGCGATGCGTTTGCTGATCGCAGGCTGGGTCAGGTGCAGGCGATCACCGGCGCCGGAAAAGCTGCCGGTCTCGGCGATAGCGATAAAGGCGTTGAGGTTGGCCAGGTCCATGGTGGTATTCCAGTTGGTAATCCAAAGCATAAAAAATATGAATTTGAGTTATTTAATGTAGCGCCATACCATCAGCCTCACAAGCCAAAGGGTTATTGAAAAGCCCGGCGTATAGATGCACCTGTGATGAGGACCGACTGATGGCCGGCAAAACGCTTTACGACAAGCTTTGGGATTCCCATGAAGTGAAACGGCGCGACGATGGCTCGTCGCTGATCTATATCGACCGTCACATCATCCATGAAGTGACCTCGCCCCAAGCGTTCGAAGGCCTGCGACTGGCCGGGCGCAAGCCTTGGCGCGTCGACTCGATCATCGCAACCCCGGACCACAACGTGCCGACCACTCCGGAACGCAAGGGCGGGATCGACGCCATCGTCGACACCGTGTCGCGCCTTCAGGTGCAGACCCTCGACGACTACTGCGACGAATATGGCATCACCGAATTCAAGATGAATGATGTGCGTCAAGGCATCGTCCACGTGATCGGCCCGGAGCAGGGCGCCACCTTGCCGGGCATGACGGTGGTCTGCGGCGACTCCCACACGTCCACCCACGGCGCGTTCGGCGCCCTGGCGCACGGCATCGGCACCTCCGAGGTGGAACATGTGTTCGCCACCCAGTGCCTGGTCGCTAAAAAGATGAAGAATATGTTGGTCAAAGTCGAAGGCACCTTGCCTTTCGGCGTGACCGCCAAAGACATCGTGCTGGCCGTGATCGGCAAGATCGGCACCGCCGGCGGTAACGGCCACGCCATCGAGTTCGCCGGCAGCGCGATTCGCGACCTGTCCATCGAAGGCCGCATGACCATCTGCAACATGTCCATCGAAGCCGGTGCCCGCGTGGGCATGGTGGCGGCGGACGAAAAAACCGTTGAATACGTCAAAGGTCGCCCATTCGCACCGGCGGGCGCCGATTGGGATGCCGCCGTTGAAGCCTGGAAAGACCTGGTCTCCGACACCGACGCGGTGTTCGACACCGTGGTCGAGCTCGACGCTGCCCAGATCAAGCCGCAAGTGAGCTGGGGTACCTCGCCGGAAATGGTCCTGGCGGTTGACCAGAACGTGCCGGACCCGGCTAAAGAAACCGACTTGGTCAAGCGCGGTTCCATCGAGCGCGCCCTGAAATACATGGGTTTGAAAGCCAACCAGGCGATTACCGACATTCAGTTGGATCGCGTGTTTATCGGTTCCTGCACCAACTCGCGGATCGAAGACCTGCGCGCTGCGGCGGTGATCGCCAAGGGCCGCAAAGTGGCTTCGACCATCAAGCAAGCCATCGTGGTGCCGGGTTCCGGCCTGGTCAAAGCCCAAGCTGAAGCCGAAGGCCTGGACAAGATCTTCCTCGAAGCCGGTTTTGAATGGCGTGAGCCGGGCTGCTCGATGTGCCTGGCGATGAACCCGGACCGTTTGGAATCGGGCGAGCATTGCGCGTCCACTTCCAACCGAAACTTCGAAGGGCGTCAGGGCGCCGGTGGGCGTACTCACCTGGTCAGCCCGGCCATGGCCGCTGCGGCTGCCGTCAACGGTCGTTTCATCGACGTTCGCGAATTGATCTGAGGAATACCCGATGAGAGCTTTTACCCAACACACCGGCCTTGTCGCCCCTTTGGATCGCGCCAACGTCGACACCGACCAGATCATCCCCAAGCAGTTCTTGAAGTCGATCAAGCGCACCGGTTTCGGCCCTAACCTGTTCGACGAGTGGCGCTACCTGGACGTGGGCTACGCCTACCAGGACAACTCCAAGCGCCCGTTGAACAAGGATTTCGTGCTCAACGCCGAACGCTATCAGGGCGCCAGCGTATTACTGGCGCGGGAAAACTTCGGTTGCGGCTCCAGCCGTGAACACGCGCCGTGGGCGCTGGAAGAATATGGCTTTCGCAGCATCATCGCGCCGAGCTACGCCGACATCTTCTTCAACAACAGCTTCAAGAACGGCTTGCTGCCGATCATCTTGAGCGATGCCGAAGTGGATGAGTTGTTCAAGCAGGTGGAAGCTGATGTGGGCTACCAACTGACCGTTGACCTGGCCGCGCAAACCGTTACCCGCCCGGACGGCAAGGTGTATCACTTCGAGGTGGATGCGTTCCGCAAGCATTGCCTGATCAATGGCCTGGACGACATCGGCCTGACCTTGCAGGACGGCGATGCGATTGCCGCGTTTGAAGCCAAACACCGGGCGAGCCAGCCCTGGTTGTTTCGCGATGCCTGATTGGCGGTAACCGTGCGGGCCCCATCGCGGGCAAGCCCGACTCCCACCCTGGAATGCATTCCACTGTGGGAGCTGGCTTGCCTGCGATAGCGCCCGTACAACCACCCCAACACCCAAGGAAAGCCACCATGACCACCACCGCCCACACCCAAGTCGTGCAAAAACAATTCGGCGAGCAAGCCTCCACCTACCTGAGCAGTGCCGTGCACGCCCAAGGCACCGAATTCGCGCTGCTCCAGGCCGAACTGGCCGGGCAGGGCGCTGCACGGCTGCTGGATTTGGGCTGCGGCGCCGGGCATGTGAGTTTTCAGGTGGCGCCACTGGTTAAAGAAGTGGTGGCCTACGACCTGTCCCAACAGATGCTCGACGTGGTTGCCGCAGCTGCTATAGACCGCAACCTGGCCAACATCCGCACCGTACACGGCGCCGCCGAGCGCCTGCCATTCGCCGACGGCGAGTTCGACTTCGTGTTCAGCCGCTACTCGGCCCACCACTGGAGCGACCTGGGCCTGGCGCTGCGCGAAGTGCGCCGGGTGCTCAAGCCCGGTGGCGTGGCAGCCTTCGTCGACGTCTTGTCACCGGGCAGCCCACTGTTGGACACTTACCTGCAAACCGTCGAAGTGCTGCGTGACACCAGCCACGTGCGCGATTATTGCGCCGCCGAATGGATGCAACAGCTCAGCGAATCCGGCTTGCATGTGCGCACCAGCAGCCGTCAACGCCTGCGCCTGGAATACACCTCGTGGGTCGAGCGCATGCGCACGCCAGAGGTATTGCGCGCGGCGATCCTTGCGCTGCAACAGGCAATGGGCCAGGAAGTGCGCGATTACTACGAGATTCAAGCCGACGGCACCTTCAGCACCGACGTGCTGGTGGTTTTCGCTGAACGCTGATTGATTTTTCCCGACCTGCCCACGGGCGGGTCGCTTGATGAAATGAGGAACGCATGAGCAAGCAGATTCTGATTCTCCCTGGCGACGGTATTGGTCCGGAAATCATGGCCGAAGCGGTCAAGGTCCTGGAACTCGCCAACAGCAAGTACAGCCTGGGCTTTGAGCTGAGCCACGACGTGATCGGTGGCGCGGCCATCGACAAGCACGGCGTGCCGCTGGCTGACGAAACCCTGGACCGCGCCCGTGCGGCCGATGCCGTGCTGCTCGGCGCCGTGGGTGGCCCGAAATGGGACAAGATCGAGCGTGACATCCGCCCTGAGCGCGGCCTGCTGAAAATCCGCGCGCAACTGGGCCTGTTCGGCAACCTGCGCCCGGCCATCCTCTACCCGCAGTTGGCCGACGCGTCGAGCCTCAAACCGGAAGTGGTCGCGGGCCTGGATATCCTGATCGTGCGTGAACTGACCGGCGGTATCTATTTTGGCTCGCCACGCGGCGTGCGCGAGTTGGAGAATGGCGAACGCCAGGCCTACGACACGCTGCCGTACAGCGAGAGTGAAATCCGCCGTATCGCCCGTGTCGGTTTCGACATGGCCCGTGTGCGCGGCAAAAAGGTCTGCTCGGTCGATAAAGCCAACGTACTGGCCTCCAGCCAACTGTGGCGCGAAATCGTCGAGGAAGTCGCCAAGGACTACCCGGACGTCGAGCTGAGCCACATGTACGTCGACAACGCTGCCATGCAACTGGTGCGTGCGCCCAAGCAGTTTGACGTGATCGTCACCGATAACCTGTTTGGCGACATCCTGTCGGACCAGGCCTCGATGCTCACCGGCTCCATCGGCATGCTGCCGTCGGCGTCCCTGGACACCAACAACAAGGGCATGTACGAGCCTTGCCACGGTTCGGCGCCGGACATCGCGGGCCAGGGCATTGCCAACCCGCTGGCGACGATTTTGTCGGTCTCGATGATGCTGCGTTACAGCTTCAACCTGAGCGAAGCGGCGGATGCCATCGAGAAGGCCGTAAGCCTGGTGCTGGATCAAGGTTTGCGCACCGGTGACATTTGGTCACAGGGTTGCACCAAAGTCGGCACGCAAGAAATGGGCGACGCAGTAGTCGCCGCGCTGCGGAATCTGTAATCTCTCCGGCCCGCTTGCAGTTGTTGCTGCAAGGCGGCCCACTTTTTAACAAGGTGTAGTTGCGATGAAACGTGTAGGTCTGATCGGTTGGCGCGGTATGGTCGGTTCCGTGCTCATGCAGCGGATGCTGGAAGAGCAGGATTTCGATCTTATTGAGCCGGTGTTTTTCACCACTTCGAACGTAGGTGGCCAAGGGCCGTCCGTGGGCAAGGATATCGCCCCGCTCAAGGACGCCTACAGCATTGAAGAGCTGAAAACCCTCGATGTGATCCTGACCTGCCAGGGTGGCGACTACACCAGCGAAGTCTTCCCCAAGCTGCGCGAAGCCGGCTGGCAGGGTTACTGGATCGACGCCGCCTCCAGCCTGCGCATGCAGGACGACGCGGTGATCATCCTCGACCCGGTGAACCGCAAGGTCATCGACCAGCAACTGGATGCTGGCACCAAGAACTACGTCGGCGGCAATTGCACCGTCAGCCTGATGCTGATGGGCCTGGGCGGCTTGTTCGAAGCCGGCCTGGTTGAGTGGATGAGCGCCATGACTTATCAGGCGGCGTCCGGCGCCGGTGCGCAGAACATGCGTGAACTGATCAAGCAGATGGGCGCGACCCACGCCGCTGTCGCCGATCAACTGGCCGACCCTGCCAGCGCGATCCTCGACATCGACCGCCGCGTGGCCGAAGCCATGCGTAGCGACGCTTACCCGACCGAGAACTTCGGTGTGCCATTGGCCGGCAGCCTGATCCCGTGGATCGACAAGGAACTGCCAAACGGCCAGAGCCGCGAAGAGTGGAAGGCCCAGGCCGAGACCAACAAGATTTTGGGTCGCTTCAAGAGCCCGATCCCGGTCGACGGCATCTGCGTGCGCATCGGCGCCATGCGCTGCCACAGCCAGGCGCTGACCATCAAGCTGAACAAAGACGTGCCGATCGCCGATATCGAAGGGTTGATCAGCCAGCACAACCCGTGGGTCAAGCTGGTGCCGAACAACCGCGACATCAGCATGCAGGAGCTGAGCCCGACCAAGGTCACCGGCACCCTGAATGTACCGGTGGGCCGTCTGCGCAAGCTGAACATGGGCAGCCAGTTCCTCGGCGCGTTCACGGTCGGCGACCAACTGCTGTGGGGCGCTGCCGAGCCGCTGCGTCGCATGCTGCGGATCTTGCTTGAGCGTTGATCGCTTGAAGCCGTAAGAGAAACCCGCGTACTGGTGACAGGCGCGGGTTTTTTGTTGCCCTTGAGGCCGCCATCGCAGGCAAGCCAGCTCCCACATTTTGTTTTGTAAACACATTCAAGGGTGGGAGCTGGCTTGCCTGCGATGAGGCCGTCAGCCTCACTACAAAGGCCAGCTTAATTGCCTCACCCCGAGCCACCCGGTAAAGTGCCGCTCCCCCCGCAATGCCCGAGGCAGCCTCCATGACCCAGACCTTTGAAATCGCCGTGATCGGCGCCACTGGCACCGTCGGTGAAACCCTGGTGCAGATTCTCGAAGAACTGGATTTTCCGGTGGGCACCCTCTATCTGCTGGCCGGCAGCAATTCGGCCGGCGCCTCCGTGCCATTTCGCGGCAAGAACGTGCGGGTCAAGGAAGTCGATGAGTTCGATTTCAAAAAAGCGCAGCTTGCCTTCTTTGCGGCCGGCCCGGCCGTTACCTTGAGCTTCGCCCCGCGCGCCACCGCTGCCGGTTGCGCGGTGATCGACTTGTCTGGCGCCTTGCCTGCTGAACAGGCGCCTCAGGTGGTGCCGGAAGCCAATGCCCATGTACTGGACAGTTTGAAAAAGCCCTTCCAACTGAGCAGCCCAAGCCCATCGGCGACCAACCTGGCCGTGGTGCTGGCGCCGTTGCGTGAATTGTTGGAGATCCAGCGTGTCAGCGTCACCGCCAACCTGGCGGTATCCGCCCAGGGCCGTGAAGCCGTCAGCGAGCTGGCGCGACAGACCGCCGAACTGTTGAACGTGCGCCCGCTGGAGCCCAAGTTCTTTGATCGGCAAATGGCCTTCAACCTTTTGGCACAAGTCGGCACGCCAGATGCGAAAGGTCATACAGCCCTGGAGAAACGTCTCGTACACGAACTGCGCGCGGTGCTGGAAACTCCATTGCTGAAGATTTCTGCAACCTGCGTTCAAGCCCCGGTGTTTTTTGGCGATAGCCTGACGGTGTCGTTGCAATTGGGCGCGCCGGTCGATCTGGCAGCGGTGAACCGTGCATTGGAAGCGGCGCCTGGCATCGAACTGGTTGAAGAGGGCGATTACCCCACGGCTGTGGGCGATGCGGTCGGCCAGGATGTGGTCTACGTCGGCCGTGTGCGTGCAGGTGTGGATGACCCGGCGGAACTAAATCTGTGGCTGACGTCAGATAACGTACGCAAGGGCGCGGCACTCAACGCCGTACAGCTGGCGCAGTTGTTGATAAAAGGCCTTGTGTAAAAGATACTTGGCGGCAATTTGTAGATTGATTCTAGCCAGGCGCTATGCTTGGCCCCAAGCGGTAAAGAAGCGCGTCGGTAACCTATCGGCTCGCCATGCCTTATGGCAGCGGTTACCAACCTTCTCGCAGGCCGGGGAGTGTTCAGACAAAGGATGAGGCTATGGTTCAAGTTCGCAAACTGGTGTTAGCAATAGCGGCCGCCTCGGCGCTGTCCTCCGGTATGGCGCAGGCGCTGCAACTTGGGGAGATGACCCTCAAGTCGAAGCTGAACCAGCCGTTGTCGGTGGAAATCGAATTGCTCGACGTAGGCGGCCTCACGGCTGCCGAGATCACCCCGAGCCTGGCCTCCGACCAGGCGTTTGTCGATGCAGGCGTTGACCGCCAGGCGTTTCTCAATGACCTGACGTTTACCCCGGTGGTCAACCCCAGCGGCCGCAGTGTGGTGCGCGTCACCTCCAGCAAGCCGCTGCCCGATTCCTACGTACGTTTCCTGCTGCAGGTGCAGTGGCCCAATGGCCGCTTGATGCGCGACTACAGTGTGTTGCTCGACCCTGCCAAGTTCGAGCAGCCGGCGCCGACCGCCAACGCGCCCGCGCCGCGCTTGAGCGCACCGGCCAGCACTGCGGCCGCCAGCCCGGCGAAGACCGCCAGCAAATCCGCTCAACACACCACGACCTCTCACGACACCTTGTGGGAAATTGCCGAAAAGAATCGCAACGGTGCGTCGGTGCAGCAAACCATGCTGGCCATCCAGGCGCTTAATCCTGATGCCTTTGTCGACGGCAACATCAATCGCCTGAAAACCGGCCAGGTCCTGCGCCTGCCGGACCGCCAGCAAGCCACCAGCTTGCCGCAGCCCGAGGCGATTGCCGAAGTGACTGCGCAAAATGCTGCCTGGCGCGCAGGTCGTCGCGCAGCCAGTAACCCGGTGGCGGGCAAGCAACAGCTGGACGCGACCAAGCGCACCCAGGCGGGCAATGCGCCGTCGAGCACCACGGCCAAGGACAACTTGAGCCTGGTCTCGGCGGAGTCGGCCAAAAAAGGCGCAAAGGGCAAGGCCGGTGATAGCCGAGCGGTGAGCGATAAACTGGCGATGACCCAGGAGCAGCTGGACACCACCCGTCGCGACAATGAGGAGCTCAAAAGCCGTGCGGCCGACCTGCAAAGCCAACTGGACAAGCTGCAAAAACTGATTCAACTGAAAAACGATCAACTCGCCAGGTTGCAGGCCGGTAACCCTGAGCCGGCGGCACAGGCGACAGCGGCGATGCCGGCTCAATTGGCGGCTGAACCTGCGGCCACGCCAGCACCGGCTGAGGCGGCGCCCGTTGCCGCAGCACCCGCGCCTGAGCCAATCAAGGCGCAGGACACGCCTGCCACCAACGAAGGCAAGTTCAACGAGCTGCTGACCAATCCGATCGTCCTTGGTGTAATCGGTGGCGCGGCTGGCTTGCTGGTGTTGTTGCTTCTGCTGCTGTGGGCGCGCCATCGCAATGCGCGCCTCGAAGAGGAAAAGCACCTGCGCATGGCACGCGCGCTGGCCGAAGAACCGGCATTTACGCCAAATGTGGATCACGATCTGCCTGCGGACAGCTTCGAAGGCCTTGAGGTGGCAGCGCCGAACGTTAAATTGGCTGCTGCTCCAGCGCCGGCGGCGGTTGCTGAGCCTGTGGTGGTGCCATCGGTCGCCTCCGTGCTGGCGCCATTGGCCGTCGCCGTCGCCCCGGAAAACTCCAGTGATGCACTGGCGCAAGCGCAATCCCATATCGACCGTGGCCACCTGAACCAGGCCGCCGATGTGCTGGAGCAGGCGATCAAGCGCGAACCCAAGCGCAGCGACCTGCGCCTGAAGTTGATGGAAGTCTATGGCCTGCAAGGCGACAAGGACGGTTTCGTCACCCAGGAGCGTCAACTGGTGGCCAATGGTGAAAACCATGCCCAGGTCGAGCAGCTGAAAAGCCGCTTCCCTGCCATGGCCGTGTTGGCGGCGGGCGTCAGCGCTGCGGTGGCAGCGGCGGCCCTGGATGCTCAATACGTCAAGGACTTGCTCGAAGACAAGCCCGCCGCGCGTGCCCCGGAGCCTGAGGCGTTCGACACCGATTTCGACCTGAGTCTGGATGACCTGGAAGCGGCGTCACCCACCGTAGTCAGCCCGAAAGACGCGCCGAGCTTTGAGTCGGTGCTGCAACAGCAGACCGAAGCCAAGGCCAGCCCTGATGACCTGTCGGACTTCGACCTGGACTTGCAGCTTGAGGCTCCGTCTTCGCAGGCCGATGACGACTTCCTGTCGGGCCTGGAAGATCAAATGAAGGACGTGCCGGCTGTTGAGCCGCCGACCCTCAAGCCGGCTGCGCTGGACGATTTTGACCTGCCGGAGGACTTCGATCTGTCCCTGGCGGACGAGCCGCAAGCCCCGGCCGTTGCCAAGCCTGATGCATTCGCCTCGGAGCTCGATGACGTCAACGCAGAACTCGATCGCCTGTCTTCGAGCCTCGAGCATCCGCCGATCGAGCCTTCCTTCACCGCTGAAGACGCGGCGTTGGGCGCTGATGAGCCGGAGTTTGACTTCCTTTCCGGCACCGACGAGGTCGCCACCAAGCTGGACTTGGCCCAGGCTTACATCGACATGGGCGATGCGGATGGCGCAAAGGACATCCTCAATGAAGTGCTGACCGAGGGCAGTGAAGAGCAGCGCGGTGAAGCCAAGGAAATGCTCGGCAAAATCTAACAGTTGATACAAACCCCCTGTGGGAGCTGGTTTGTGTGGGAGCTGGCTTGCCTGCGATGGCGTCAACCGGGTCTCAACTGTAGACCGAGGTGCCTGTATCGCAGGCAAGCCAGCTCCCACACAACAAAAGCGCCCCGCATAGCTCCAGCGCCTTTATAATGCCCGCCTTCGCGCAACTCATCGGGCTCTCAGTTCTTGGCAAATATAGATAACGCGGCTGCCGAAATGGCGGCCGCAGGCTTTAACCGCATCGCCTTGGGCGTGGAATACAAAGGTTCGCGCTATCGCGGCTGGCAGCGCCAGGCTTCAGGTGTGCTGACTGTGCAGGAAACCCTCGAAAACGCGTTGTCGAAGGTGGCGGATTCGCCGGTCTCGCTGATGTGTGCCGGGCGTACCGATGCCGGTGTGCATGCCTGTGGCCAGGTGGTGCACTTTGACACCCAGGCCGAGCGCACGCTGAAAGCCTGGGTGATGGGCGCTAATATCAATTTGCCCCATGACGTCAGCGTGACCTGGGCCAAGGTCATGCCTGCGCATTTTCATGCGCGCTTCAAGGCCATTGCCCGGCGCTACCGCTATGTGATCTACAACGATCAGATCCGCCCGGCGCACCTGAATCAGGAAATCACCTGGAACCACCGCCCGCTGGATGCCGAACGTATGGCCGAGGCCGCCCAGCATCTGGTCGGCGTGCATGATTTCAGCGCCTTCCGTGCGGGGCAATGCCAGGCTAAATCGCCGATCAAGGAAGTCCATCACCTGCGCGTGACCCGTCACGGCAAGATGATCGTGCTGGATATCCGCGCCGGTGCTTTCCTGCACCACATGGTGCGCAATATTGCCGGTGTGCTGATGACCATCGGCACTGGCGAGCGCCCGGTGGAGTGGGCGCGGGAAGTGCTGGAGAGCCGCGTTCGCCGCACCGGCGGTGTCACGGCGCACCCGTTCGGCTTGTACCTGGTGGATGTGGAGTACCGCGAGGAGTTTGAATTGCCGCAGCGCTTTATCGGTCCACATTTCCTCACAGGTTTCAGCGAACTTGACGGCTGACGCCTGCAAGCGCTTTTGTTACCATCCGGGACTTTCTCGGCCCAACCCCTGAGGTTTCCACGACATGCCAGCCGTTCGCAGCAAGATTTGCGGGATTACCCGCATAGAAGATGCGCTGGCGGCAGTCGAAGCGGGGGCGGATGCCATCGGTTTCGTGTTTTATGCCAAGAGCCCGCGCGCGGTAAATGTGTTGCAGGCGCGGGCGATTATCGCTGCGCTGCCGCCATTCGTGACCACCGTGGGGCTGTTCGTCAACGCCAGCCGTTGCGAACTCAACGAAACCCTGGATGCCGTGCCGTTGGATATGCTGCAATTTCACGGTGACGAAAGCCCCGATGAATGCGAAAGCTACCAGCGCCCGTACATCAAGGCGCTACGCGTCAAGGCCGGGGATGACATTGCTGCTGCGTGCGCCGCCTATACTGGCGCTCGCGGCATTTTGCTGGATACCTATGTCGAAGGCGTGCCCGGCGGCACGGGTGAGGCGTTCGACTGGACGCTGATTCCCGAAGGCTTGAGCAAGCCGATCATCCTCGCAGGTGGGCTCAATCCCGCGAATGTCGCGGCGGCCATCGAGCAGGTCCGGCCTTATGCGGTGGACGTCAGCGGCGGAGTGGAGCAGGGCAAGGGCATCAAGGATCACCACAAGATTCGCGCATTCATGCAGGCCGTGCGCAACAGCAGTGGCGCGATGTGACGGCTGGCAGTCTGCCGCCGTCCATAACTACCACTGTGTAGAACAGCACCGGTGCCGCCTGCGGGAGGCCCGGAAATGAAGTGGCAACCCTGCGTTGGCAGGTTGTCTGGAAGGCTGAGGATACAGGCGGGAAATGGCCGGTCGAACGTCTGACCCCGTCCAGCCTGTGTCATCGCCACATATGAATTTAGCTCAAGGGCATACGCGGGGCTGTGTTCAAGCCACCGGTACTGGAGAAAGAAAGCATGAGCAACTGGTTAGTAGACAAACTGATCCCTTCGATCATGCGGTCCGAGGTGAAGAAAAGCTCGGTTCCTGAAGGTCTGTGGCACAAGTGCCCATCCTGCGACGCGGTGCTGTACCGCCCGGAGCTGGAAAAGACCCTGGACGTTTGCCCCAAGTGCAACCACCACATGCGTATCGGCGCCCGCGCGCGCATCGACATCTTCCTTGATGCCGACGGCCGTAACGAGCTGGGCGCAGACCTGGAGCCGGTTGACCGTCTCAAGTTCCGCGACGGCAAGAAGTACAAGGACCGCTTGACCGCAGCGCAGAAGCAGACCGGCGAAAAAGACGCGCTGATTTCGGTCAGCGGCAAGCTGCTGGGTATGCCGGTGGTAGTGTCCGCGTTCGAATTTTCCTTCATGGGCGGTTCCATGGGTGCCATCGTCGGCGAGCGTTTTGTACGTGCCGCCAACTACGCGCTGGAAAATCGTTGCCCGATGATCTGCTTCGCTGCCTCTGGTGGTGCGCGCATGCAGGAAGCGCTGATCTCCTTGATGCAAATGGCCAAGACCTCTGCAGTACTGGCACGTCTGCGTGAAGAAGGCATCCCGTTCATCTCGGTACTGACTGACCCGGTTTACGGTGGTGTTTCCGCCAGCCTGGCGATGCTGGGTGACGTGATCGTCGGTGAGCCCAAAGCACTGATCGGCTTTGCCGGCCCGCGCGTGATCGAGCAGACCGTACGTGAAAAGCTGCCGGAAGGCTTCCAGCGCAGCGAGTTCCTGCTGGAGCATGGTGCGATCGACCTGATCATCCCGCGCGGTGAACTGCGCCCACGCCTGGGTAACCTGCTGGCGCAAATGATGGGCTTGCCGACGCCTGTGTACGTCGCACCTAAAATCGAACCTATCGTTGTTCCGCCGGTGCCAGCAAACCTATGACCCAACGTACCCTGGGCGAATGGCTCGCTTACCTTGAGCAGTTGCATCCGTCAGCCATCGACATGGGCCTGGAGCGCTCGCAACAGGTAGCGGCCCGCCTCGGGTTGGGCCGCCCGGCGCCGCGTGTAATCACGGTGACCGGCACCAACGGCAAAGGCTCTACCTGTGCCTTTGTCGCGGCGCTGCTGCAAGCCCAAGGGCTTAAAGTAGGCGTCTACAATTCTCCGCACCTGCTGCGTTATAACGAGCGGGTGCAGCTCAATGGCATCGAAGCCACTGACGCGCAGCTTTGCGAAGCCTTCGCCGCACTGGATGCCGGCCGTGGCGAAATTTCCCTGACTTACTTTGAAATGGGCACCTTGGCGGCTTTCTGGCTGTTCGAGCGTGCGCAGTTGGATGTGGTCGTGCTGGAAGTCGGGCTTGGCGGGCGTCTGGATACCGTTAACGTGGTGGACGCCGATATCGCGCTGGTAACCAGCATTGGTGTCGACCATGCGGACTATCTGGGCAACACTCGCGAGTCGGTGTCTTATGAAAAGGCCGGGATCTTCCGCCAAGGCAAGCCGGCGCTGTGTGGTGACCTGAACCCGCCGCAGCCTTTGCTGGACAAGGTGCGCGAGCTGGATTGCCCATTTTACCTGCGCGGCCGCGAATTCAATCTCGAAGTTGGCGACCAGCATTGGCAGTGGCGCGGGTGTGATGCGCGTGCCCAGGTGGTAGAGCTGCGGGATTTGCCGCTGCTGAACCTGCCGATGGAAAACGCCGCGCTGGCGCTGCAAGCGTACCTGTTGATGGATCTGCCGTGGAATCCCGAGCAGATTGCTGCCACGTTGCTGGCTACTCGTGTGGTGGGGCGCCTGGATCGCCGCACATTCGAGTGGGAAGGCAAGCGTTTGAACCTGCTGCTGGATGTGGGGCACAACCCGCACGCCGCCGAGTACCTGGCGCAACGTCTGTCACGCACGCCACCTGCCGGTCGTCGCCTGGCGGTGTTCGGGCTGTTGGCTGACAAGGATCTGGACGGTGTGGTTGCGCCGTTACTCGGCAATGTCCAGGCTTGGGCGGTAGCGCCGCTGGACACGCCGCGCAGTCGCCCGGCTGCCGAACTGCAAGTGGCATTGCAGAACCTTGGTGCGTCGGCGGCGTCGTATGCAAGCGTCACTGCAGCGCTTGAGGCGCAATGTGCAGTGGCGACGGCCGAGGACGAGATTCTGTTGTTCGGATCATTTTATTGTGTTGCCGAGGCGCTTGAGTGGTTGGCCCGGCGCTCCACGGAGGAAGCTGCACATGGCATTACTGGATAGCGCATACAAGCAGCGAATGGTCGGAGCCCTGGTATTGGTGGCGTTGGCGGTGATTTTCCTGCCGATGCTGTTTTCGCGCCAGGACGAACAGCGCCAGGTCGTGGTCGAGGCACCGGCAGCGCCACAGGCGCCAGCGATGCCGCAAGTTCAGGTGGAGCCGGTGGTGGTGCCTGAGCCGCAGACGCTGCCTGAAGAACCGGTGCCGAGCGATGATGAGGTGGCTGCGCAAACGACTCCAGCGGCGCCAGCAGTGCCGGTGCAACAGAGTGTGCCGGTGGTCAAACCGGCGCCCGCTCCAGCGGCCCCGGTGGTGGCTGCCAAACCTGCTGCGCCAGCCCCTGCGCCCAAGCCTGTAGCGCCACAACCAGCCGCGCCGGGCAAGCCGGATGTCGGTCAAAGCCGTATCGACCCGAATGGTCTGCCGATCAGTTGGTCGATCCAGCTCGCCAGCCTGGCCAACCGTGAAAGCGCCGATGCCTTGCAGAAAAAGTTGCGTGCCCAGGGGTATAACGCCTATATCCGCAGTGCCGACGGCAAAAATCGCGTATTTATCGGGCCGCTGATCGAGCGCGCCGAAGCGGATCGCCTGCGTGACCTGCTGGGGCGACAGCAGAACCTGAATGGGTTTGTGGTGCGGTTCCAGCCTGAGCGCGGCTGAGTAAAGGGTTGGAATGCAGGGCAAATGTGGGAGCTGGCTTTTGTGGGAGCCAGCTCCCACATTGTTTTTGGGTGGTCTTGAGATTGCTCAACCCATTGATTTGCAAAGCACCCACAATCACAGCTTACCGATAGCCCAGCGCTCTGCTAAAATGCGCCGCCTTATCCGTACGTAGGCTGCACTGTGCCATTTACCTGGGTTGATTGGGCGATCGTAGCAATCGTCGCCATCTCCGCTTTGATCAGTCTAAGCCGCGGCTTCGTAAAAGAAGCACTGTCGTTGCTGACCTGGATCATCGCAGGAGTTGTAGCCTGGATGTTCGGTGGTTCACTGTCGGTTTACCTGGCCGGGTATATCGAAACACCTTCGGCTCGCGTGATTGCGGGCTGCGCCATCATGTTCATCGCCACGCTGTTGGTGGGGGCAATGGTCAATTATCTTATTGGCGAGTTGATACGTGTCACCGGCCTCTCCGGGACCGATCGATTTCTCGGCATGGCCTTCGGCGCCGCGCGTGGCGGCTTGCTGGTGGTTGTGGCGGTCGGGCTGTTGAGCCTGGGGCCGGTACAGCAGGATTCGTGGTGGCAGGAGTCGGTACTCGTGCCAAAATTTCTATTGGTTGCAGATTGGTCCAAGAACCTCATATTGGGGTGGAGCAGTCAGTGGCTGGCCAGCGGAATCAGCGTACCCGCTGATCTTCCGTTCAAGGAACACCTCTTGCCGGCCAAAACGCCTCAGTAAGTAGTGTTCAGTCAAGATTCATTAAGTAGGGGTTGCGTCGCATGTGTGGCATCGTCGGTATCGTCGGTAAGTCGAACGTCAATCAGGCGCTGTATGACGCGCTAACCGTCCTCCAGCACCGCGGCCAGGACGCTGCCGGTATTGTGACCAGCCACGACGGCCGGTTATTCCTGCGCAAGGACAATGGCCTGGTGCGTGACGTGTTCCATCAGCGTCACATGCAGCGCCTCGTCGGGCACATGGGCATTGGCCATGTGCGTTACCCGACTGCCGGTAGCTCGACCTCGGCCGAAGCTCAACCGTTTTACGTCAACTCGCCTTACGGCATCACCCTGGCGCACAACGGTAACCTGACCAACGTTGAACAGCTGGCCAAGGAGATTTACGAATCTGACCTGCGCCACGTCAACACCAACTCCGACTCGGAAGTGCTGCTCAACGTGTTCGCACATGAGCTGGCCCAGCGCGGCAAGTTGCAGCCGACCGAAGAAGATGTATTCGCTGCCGTGACCGACGTGCACAACCGTTGTGTTGGTGGTTATGCCGTCGTCGCAATGATCACCGGTTATGGCATCGTCGGTTTCCGTGACCCGCACGGCATTCGCCCGATCGTGTTCGGCCAGCGTCACACCGACGAAGGCGTCGAGTACATGATCGCGTCCGAAAGCGTGTCCCTGGACGTGCTCGGCTTCACCCTGATCCGCGACCTCGCGCCGGGCGAAGCCGTATACATCACCGAAGACGGCAAGCTGCACACCCGTCAGTGCGCGATTGCGCCGAAACTCACTCCGTGCATCTTCGAACACGTCTACCTGGCGCGTCCGGACTCGATCATCGACGGTGTTTCGGTGTACAAGGCGCGCCTGCGCATGGGCGAGAAGCTGGCCGAGAAAATCCTGCGCGAGCGTCCTGAGCACGATATCGACGTGGTGATCCCGATCCCGGACACCAGCCGTACCGCTGCGCTGGAGCTGGCCAACCACTTGGGCGTCAAGTTCCGCGAAGGTTTCGTCAAGAACCGTTACATCGGCCGTACCTTCATCATGCCTGGCCAGGCGGCGCGCAAGAAGTCGGTGCGCCAGAAGCTCAACGCCATTGAGCTGGAATTCCGCGGCAAGAACGTGATGCTGGTCGACGACTCCATCGTGCGCGGCACCACCTGCAAGCAGATCATCCAGATGGCCCGCGAAGCCGGTGCGAAGAACGTGTACTTCTGTTCCGCCGCACCTGCCGTGCGTTACCCGAACGTGTACGGTATCGACATGCCGAGCGCCCACGAGCTGATCGCCCACAACCGTTCGACCCAGGATGTGGCCGACCTGATCGGTGCCGACTGGTTGATCTATCAGGACCTGCCGGACCTGATCGAGGCGGTCGGTGGTGGCAAGATCAAGATCGCCGAGTTTGACTGCGCCGTGTTCGACGGCAAGTACGTGACCGGTGATGTCGACGAGGCTTACCTGAACAAGATCGAGCAGGCGCGTAACGACTCGTCGAAGATCAAGACCCAGGCGGTCAGTGCGATCATCGATCTGTACAACAACTGAGTAAACACCGGCCCTGAGGGGCCGGTTTTGTATCTTAAATAGAGTATTGAGTAAGGAGTCGCAGCATGAGTCAGGAATGGGATGCCGGTCGGTTGGACAGCGACCTCGATGGCGTAGCTTTCGATACCCTGGCTGTGCGCGCCGGTCAGCACCGCACCCCGGAAGGTGAGCACGGTGACCCGATGTTCTTCACCTCCAGCTATGTGTTCCGCACCGCAGCCGACGCGGCTGCGCGCTTTGCCGGTGAAGTGCCGGGCAACGTTTACTCGCGTTACACCAACCCGACCGTGCGTGCGTTCGAAGAGCGTATCGCGGCCCTGGAAGGCGCTGAGCAGGCGGTGGCCACGGCGACCGGTATGGCTGCGATTCTGGCAGTGGTGATGAGCCTGTGCAGTGCTGGCGACCATGTGCTGGTGTCGCGCAGTGTGTTCGGCTCCACCATCAGCCTGTTCGAGAAGTACTTCAAGCGCTTCGGCATCGAAGTGGACTACGTGCCCCTGGCGGATCTGTCCGGCTGGGATGCGGCGATCAAGGCCAACACCAAGCTGCTGTTCGTCGAGTCGCCGTCCAACCCGCTGGCCGAGTTGGTGGATATCGCCGCGTTGTCCGAAGTGGCCCACGCCAAGGGCGCGATGCTGGTGGTCGACAACTGCTTCTGCACGCCGGCGCTGCAACAGCCGTTGAAGCTGGGCGCGGACATTGTTGTGCACTCTGCCACCAAGTTCATCGACGGCCAGGGCCGTTGCATGGGCGGCGTAGTCGCCGGCCGCAGCGAGCAGATGAAGGAAGTGGTGGGTTTCTTGCGCACCGCCGGGCCGACTCTGAGCCCGTTCAATGCGTGGATCTTCCTCAAAGGCCTGGAGACCCTCAGCCTGCGGATGAAGGCCCATTGCGCCAATGCCCAGGCCCTGGCCGAGTGGCTGGAGCAACAGGACGGGATTGAGAAAGTCCATTACGCCGGTCTCAAGAGCCACCCGCAACACGCGCTGGCCCAGCGTCAGCAGCGTGGTTTCGGCGCGGTGGTGAGCTTTGAAGTAAAAGGCGGCAAAGACGGCGCCTGGCGCTTTATCGACGCAACGCGCCTGATCTCCATCACGGCCAACCTGGGTGACAGCAAGACCACCATCACCCACCCCAGCACCACCTCCCACGGGCGCCTGGCGCCACAGGAGCGTGAAGCGGCCGGCATCCGTGACAGCCTGATCCGCATTGCAGTGGGCCTGGAAGACGTAGCCGACCTGCAAGCTGACCTGGCTCGCGGGCTGGCTGCCTTGTGATCGAGTGGTCCATGGAAACAGCAGCGGCCGGTAACGGCCGTGTTGCGCTGGTGACGGGCGCCGCCCGAGGCATTGGCCTCGGCATCGCGGCATGGCTGATCAGCGAAGGCTGGCAGGTGGTGTTGACCGACCTGGACCGCGAGCGCGGCTCCAAGGTGTCCAAAGTGCTGGGTGACAACGCCTGGTTTATCAGCATGGACGTGGCCGACGAGAAGCAGGTCGCCCAGGGCGTTGCCGAAGTGCTCGGCCAGTTCGGTCGCCTGGACGCGTTGGTGTGCAACGCCGCCGTGGCCGACCCGCGCAATATCACCCTCGAAAGCCTCGACCTGGCGTACTGGAACCGCGTGCTGGCGGTAAACCTCAGCGGGCCGATGCTGCTGGCCAAGCACTGTGCACCGTACCTGCGTGCCCATGGCGGCGCGATCGTCAACCTGGCCTCGACCCGCGCGCGTCAATCGGAGCCCGACACCGAGGCCTACGCGGCGAGCAAGGGCGGGCTGCTGGCCCTGACTCACGCGCTGGCCATAAGTCTTGGGCCAGAGGTGCGGGTCAATGCCGTCAGCCCTGGCTGGATCGATGCGCGTGATCCAGCGGCGCGGCGTGCCGAGCCTTTGACCGATGCCGATCATGCCCAGCATCCGGCGGGCAGGGTGGGCACGGTTGAGGACGTGGCGGCGATGGTGGCGTGGCTGCTGTCGCGTCAGGCAGGGTTTGTCACTGGCCAAGAGTTTGTGGTCGACGGCGGCATGAGCAAGAAGATGATTTACAGCGAGTAGGGCGGGTAGCCGCCTTGAAGCAATTTTGTCTTTTTCAGAAAAACTTCAAGCAGGCTATTGACTTAGGTCTGCTACCTGCGTAAATTTCGCGGCCTCAACGAAGCAAAGGGTGATTAGCTCAGCTGGGAGAGCATCTGCCTTACAAGCAGAGGGTCGGCGGTTCGATCCCGTCATCACCCACCACTTCTTGAGAGTTTTGCCTTCGGGCAAGACGCAACGTTAAAGGTTGCACCGACGCGCAGCGGTAGTTCAGTCGGTTAGAATACCGGCCTGTCACGCCGGGGGTCGCGGGTTCGAGTCCCGTCCGCTGCGCCATATTTTCCAGGTCCGATTTATCGGGTTTGAGATTGAAAGGCTTTGGCTGATCAGTCAGACGTTTAAAGACAGTTGAGGGTTTAGGTTCAACTGGTCAAGCGATACGCAGCGGTAGTTCAGTCGGTTAGAATACCGGCCTGTCACGCCGGGGGTCGCGGGTTCGAGTCCCGTCCGCTGCGCCATATCTGCCCCAAGGCCCACTGAACGCCTTGGAGCACAAAGCAAGTGTTAAGCTGCTTTGATCCGATAGCAAAGACCCTGGTCGAAAGACCGGGGTTTTTTGTGTCTGCGATTTGATATTTTGGGTTGAGCTTCTTCTGAAGTTGCCACTGGTCAATGTGGGGGCTGGTTTGCCTGCGATAGCTACACCTCGGTCCAAGGTATGGCCATCGTCGGCAGCCAGCTATCGCAATCAGAACCCCAGCTTATCCCGCAGCCCGTAATACCAGGCGCCCATCGCCGCAAACGGTGTGCGCAACAGTTGCCCGCCCGGGAACGGGTAGTGCGGCAGGTCGGCAAACGCATCAAAACGCTCTGCCTGGCCTCTCAACGCTTCTGCCAGCACCTTGCCTGCCAGGTGCGTGTACGTCACGCCGTGGCCACTGCAGCCCTGGGAGTAATAGATGTTGTCGCCCAGGCGACCCACCTGTGGCAGGCGCGACAGGGTCAGCAGGAAATTGCCGGTCCAGGCGTAATCGATCTTCACATCCTTGAGCTGCGGGAAGGCCTTGAGCATCTTCGGGCGGATGATCGCTTCGATGTTGGCCGGGTCGCGCGCGCCATACACCACGCCACCGCCGAAGATCAGGCGTTTGTCACTGGTGAGGCGGTAGTAGTCCAGCAAGTAGTTGCAGTCCTCGACGCAGTAGTCCTGCGGCAGCAAGGTCTTGGCCAGTTCATCGCCCAGCGGCGCGGTGGTGATGACCTGGGTGCCGCACGGCATCGACTTGGCCGCCAGCTCCGGCACCAGGTTGCCCAGGTAGGCATTGCCCGCGACGATGATGAACTTGGCCCTGACCTTGCCCTCGGCGGTGTGTACCACAGGGTTGGCGCCGCGCTCGATGCGCACCGCCGCAGACTGCTCGTAAATCGTGCCGCCCAGGGACTCTACCGCCGCTGCTTCGCCCAGTGCCAGGTTGAGCGGGTGAATATGGCCGCCGCTCATGTCCAGCAGGCCGCCGACATAGTTGTCACAGGCCACCACTTCGCGGATACGGCGCTCATCCAGCAACTCAAGCTGCGTATGGCCGTAGCGCTCCCACAGGCGCTGCTGCGACTCCAGGTGGCCCATGTGCTTGCTGTTGAGTGCAGCGAACACACCGCCGTCCTTCAAGTCGCACTGGATATGATACTTGGCCACGCGCTCACGAATGATCCTGCCGCCCTCAAACGCCATCTGCCCCAGCAACTGCGCCTGCTTGGGGCCAACGCTGCGTTCGATCACGTCGATGTCGCGGCTATAGCTGTTGACGATCTGCCCACCATTGCGGCCCGAGGCGCCAAAGCCGACCTTGGCGGCTTCCAGTACCGTCACGCGAAAACCGTTCTCCAGCAGAAACAGCGCGCTGGACAGGCCGGTATAACCGGCGCCAATCACGCAGACATCGGTTTCGACTTCACCTTGCAGCACCGGGCGTGGCGGAACCGCATTCGCGGACGCGGCGTAATACGACTGGGGGTAGGGGGTGTTCGCCATCCTGGAACCTCTGTTTTATATTTTTTACGAGTGCGCCGATCCTACCTGAGTTGAAAATTGCCTGCCAGCCACCCGAAAACCCCGGGCATGCCTTTCACAAATAAAAAATTCGCATATTCATAGGGTTAGCTGCAAAAAAGATGTTGACACCCCTTCGGAATTCCGTAGAATGCCGCCTCACAGCAGGCACGTAGCTCAGTTGGTTAGAGCACCACCTTGACATGGTGGGGGTCGTTGGTTCGAGTCCAATCGCGCCTACCAAACAAAATCCGCTCTGCTGGGCGGTCTGGAAGGGCTCACCGAAAGGTGGGCCCTTTTTTGTTGCCTGCGATTTGTAAAACTTCCTTATCAACACTCCCGCCGCCATCGTTATGCTTTTACCCGTCGTGCTGCTGCTCTTCTGCAAGCTTATCGAATGCCGCCTGGGCGTTCATCACAGCTTCAGAATGTTGGAGCGTCCACCTATATAACGCACGAAATGGCTCTTCCAGCGTATGCCCCAGGTCCGTAACGCTGTACTCGACGGCGACTTGAGAAGAGGGAATGACGCGGCGCGACAAAATGCCATTGCGCTCCAGGCGACGCAGGCTTTGCGTGAGCGCTTTTTGCGTAATGCCGTCGAGTCGACGTTTGATTTCATTGAAGCGCAGCGGGCTTTTACAGAGCGTTGCCAGTATCAATACGGACCATTTGTCCGCGATCTGATCGAGCAGTATCCGGCTGGTGCAATCAGCGGCGTAGACGACTGGAGGGTTCTCGTTTTGCCCCAACGCCTGAATAGCTTTTTCCTGCATGTAGTTTCCTCGGGTATACCTGAGCACTTTTAAGTGCCTTATTGATATTAGGTATACACCTTATACCATGGAGTTTCCTTTTGCTCGGAGCATCTCTCAATGAGTTCTACGAATCTCGACTCTCTATTTCAGCCGTTCACGATCAAGTCCTTGACCCTGAAGAATCGAATTGTAATGGCGCCTATGACGCGCGCTTTCGCCAAGGGCGGTGTGCCTGACGAACAAATCGCCGCTTATTACCGCAAGCGTGCGGAAAACCAGGTCGGGTTGATTCTGTCTGAGGGGACTGTGGTGGATCGTCCGGGCGCTCGTAATATGTCGCGGATTCCGTTTTTCCATGGCGATGAATCACTCGCAGGCTGGAAAGCAGTAATCGATGGTGTTCATCGCGCCGGTGGCAAAATGGGGCCGCAGATCTGGCACGTCGGGGCCGCGCCCAGTTTCCAGGAAGACTGGGCGCCCGCCGGTGGGTTTGAGAGCCCGTCGGGGCTTGCCGGTCCTCAAAAACCACTGGGGCAGGCCATGAATGATGAGGCGATTGCCGACACCATTGCGGCGTTCGCCAAGGCCGCTGCTGACGCTAAGCGGCTGGGGTTTGATACCGTCGAAATACACGGTGCCCACGGATACCTGCTGGACCAGTTTTTCTGGACAGGTACGAATGAACGCTCCGACCACTTCAACGGTGCAACGATCAAGGAGCGTTCACGGTTCGCGGCGGAAGTGGTCAAGGCCATACGCGCAGCCGTAGGGCCGGATTTCCCGGTCATTCTGCGTCTGAGTCAGTGGAAGCAGCAGGATTACAGCGCCCGATTGGCTACGACGCCTGAAAGCATGTCCGATTGGCTGGTGCCACTGGTGGAGGCCGGCGTGGACGTTTTGCATTGCTCTCAACGGCGCTTCTGGGAAGCCGAGTTCCCGGAACTGGACGGCGAGCAGGGTCTGAACTTTGCCGGCTGGGCCAAAAAGCTGACAGGCGCTGCGACTATCAGTGTCGGCTCTGTGGGGTTGTCCGGCGACTTCCTCGGCGCCTTCAGCGGCGAAAGCTCCCAACCGGCAGCCATCGACAATTTGGTGCAGCGATTGGAGAAAGAGGAGTTCGACTTGATCGCTGTTGGGCGAGCACTGCTGAGTGACGCGCAGTGGGTGAGGAAAATTCGAACGGGCAATTCGGCCGACTTGAAGCCTTTTGACGTAAAAGATTTGGCCGAGCTGGCCTGAGTCTCACACTTCTGACACGTGCAAAACCTTGAGTGTTGAAGGGCTCACCGAAAGGTGGGCTCTTTTTTTGGCTGGAATTTTGCCAATACCTGCCCATACCGCTTTGCGGGTTACTGCGCTGAGAACTGCTAGCAGAACAGCGTAGCCACCGATAACAGGCAGATAATCTGTGCAAACATCTGGCACCGTATCTCACCATTTGTTGTCGCCATACTCGTTTGTCCGGCGTACATAGCGGCTGCCTCCATCGGCAATACTGCGCTGAGCGCTGCGCAGGACCGCGCAACACTGTATTGAGTATAGGTCTGTAACGAGATCCATGCTGTCGAGACGACTTAAGGTGATTGAGCGCCGCTGGGTTAATGAAACTGGCGCAGATCCACTCAGGTTTGGTGCGCCCAAGGCATACTGAGGAACGATTGAATTCAACCCATGGAGTCCGTAATGGAATTGGCAATGGAAGTATCGTTCGACGTGACGGCGCAGGAGCGCGAGGCCATTCTCAAGCCGCTGCGGGCTTTCAACCGCAGCCACACCGGCCAGATGCCGTCCGAAACGGTCGGTATTTTGCTGCGTGATCCCGCTTCTCAAGAAGTAGTGGGCGGTCTTTACGGGGAGATTTCCTTCGGGTGGTTGTTCATTGAACTGTTGAGCATTCCCGACCAGATGCGCACCCAAGGCACGGGCACGCGATTGATGCGTGCGGCTGAAGACCTGGCCCGTGAACGCGGTTGCGAGGGCATCTGGCTGGACACTTTCAGCTTCCAGGCGCCCGGGTTTTATCGCAAGCAGGGCTTCACTGAATTTGGCCACATTGCTGATTTCCCGCCGGGCCATAAACGCCATTTTTTCCACAAGCGCTTGAGCTGAACTCCCTCAAAGCGCCGGGCCACCCGGCGCCCATCACCGACAAAATTTATTGGTTTGCAGCAACAATTTTTCTTGTTGGACACCTCCCGCCCCCAAGCAGCACAGTTGCCGCCACTGACGCTCGACCTCCCAGGTCAACAATAAAAAACCACGTCGGGCTGCACGCCACTTTCATGCTGTGAACCCTTTGTTCACATCCTGCCGTCATGGCGCCGCAGCGCGCATTCTAGGACTTAATCGTCATGCAAACTGTTGTGAACCTATGGCCGTTGATCGGCGTACTTGTCATCGTGGTTGGCTTTGTCCTGCGCTTCAATCCGTTGCTGGTGGTGACCGCCGCAGCCATCGCCACCGGGCTCGCAGCCCACTTCCCGCTGGAAAAAATCCTCGCCAGCATGGGCGAAGGCTTCCTTCAGACCCGCGCCCTGCAATTGATCCTGTTGCTGCCCCTGGCCGTTATTGGCCTGCTGGAGCGCCATGGCCTGCGCCTGCATGCGCAGAACTGGATCGCCCGCTTCGAGCGCGCCACGGTGGGGCGCTTGTTGATCATCTACCTGTTCGTGCGCGAGTCCACCGCAGCCATGGGCCTCACCAGCCTGGGCGGGCATCCGCAGATGGTGCGCCCGCTGTTGGCACCGATGGCCGAAGGCGCAGCGGAAAAACGCTACGGCAAGCTGCCGGACAAACTGCGCCACAAGGTGTTGGCGATGTGTGCGGCGACCGATAACGTCGGGCTGTTTTTCGGTGAAGACATCTTTGTTGCCTTTGGTGCGATTGCGCTGATGCACACCTTCCTGCTCGGTTCGGGGATTGATGTGGAGCCGTTGCACATTGCGGTGTGGGGCATTCCGACGGCGATTTGTGCGTTTATCATCCACGCGATTCGCCTGCACCGGTTCGACCGAAGGCTTACTCGCGAGATGACGCCCGTCGCCACGCCGGTGGAGGCTGCGCAATGATTATCTCGATTGAGTACCTGTACTGGCTTGCCGGCATTCTGCTGTTGATTACCGCAGGCATGATCCTGCTGGATCGTACCCATCCCAAGCGCTGGTCCAGCGCGGTATTCTGGTTGCTGTTTGCCATTCCGTTCCTGGTCGGGGAGCGTTTGCCGCCGGTGGTTATCGGCGTTGGCGTGGTGGTGATGGCGTTGATCGCAGGTTTGGGTGGCGTGGGGCGCGGTGTGCATGCCCAGTTGCATGACAAGTCTGCCCGCGCCAGTGCCGGTCGGCTTGGCCACAAGCTGTTTATCCCGGCGTTGGCCATTCCGCTGACCACCGTGATTGGCTCGGTATTGCTCAAGCACACCGAAATCGGTGGCGTGCCATTGCTGGACCCGAAAAACACTACCTTCGTCTCCCTGGGCATCGGTTGCCTGATCGCCCTCGGCCTGGCCTGTTGGTTGACCCGCGACACACCGGTGCAAGCCCTGCGTGAATCCCGGCGCCTGACCGAAGCCTTGGGCTGGGCCATGGTGCTGCCGCAAATGCTCGCCATGCTCGGCTTGCTGTTCAATGAAGCTGGGGTCGGCACCGCGGTTGCCCATGTCACCACCACCTATATCAACCTGGATTTCAAGCTGGTGGCGGTGATGGTGTATGTATTGGGCATGGCGCTGTTTACCGTGATCATGGGCAATGGTTTTGCGGCGTTCCCGGTGATGACCGGCGGTGTCGGCGTGCCGGTGCTGGTGGGCATCTACGGCGGCAACCCGGCGGTAATGGCGGCGATTGGCATGTTCTCCGGCTATTGCGGCACGTTGATGACGCCGATGGCGGCCAACTTCAATATAGTTCCGGCAGCCTTGCTGGAGTTGCCGGACAAGAACGCGGTCATCAAGGCGCAATTGCCCACGGCATTGATGATGCTGGTGGTCAATATTGTGCTGCTTTACCTGTTGATGTGAGGCCAGGATGCAAACGTTACTGTTGATGGGCTTCGAGCCCTTTGATCAAGACCCGGTCAACCCGTCCTGGGAGGCTGTACGCCAGTTGGATGGGATGCTATTGGGCGAGGATGTGCAGATTGTTGCGCGCCGACTGCCCTGTGCATTTGCCTTGGTGGGGGAGTGCCTGGCTGAGTGGCTCACGCAATTGCGCCCGGCGATGGTGATCGCTACGGGCCTCGGCCCTGGACGCAGCAGCATTTCCATGGAGCGGGTGGCGATCAACGTTAACGATGCGCGCATCCCGGACAACCTGGGTGAGCAACCTGTCGATACGCCCGTGGTGATCGACGGGCCGGTGGCGTACTTCAGCACATTGCCGATCAAGGCCATGGTCAAGGCATTGCGCGAGGCCGGGGTGCCTGCGGCGGTTTCGCAGACGGCGGGTACGTTTGTGTGTAATCAGGTGTTTTATCTGTTGCAGCACGCGCTGGCCGGCACGGACGTTCGCAGTGGGTTCATCCATGTGCCGAACTTGCCGGAGCAGGTGGTGGGGACTGGGCTGGCATCGATGCCATTGGTGACAACCTTAGAAGGCTTGCGCCTGGCGGTGCAGGTGGCATGGAACACACCGGTTGATGTGGTGCAGGCCGGTGGCGAGGTCAGTTGACCCGGCTCGCGGTGTTCAGGCTTCGCGCCTGGGGAAAAACAACTCAAAACAGGTCACTCCGGCCTCACTGGTGACCCGGTAGCGGCCGTTATGCAGCTGCATGATGGTCGCCACAATCGACAGCCCCAGCCCATTGGACTGGGCCGAGCGTTCCCGTGACTCATCCACCCGGTAAAAACGCTCGAACAGGCGCGGCAAATGCTCGGCGGGAATCGTCTGCCCCTGGTTGCTGACGCGCAAGTTGATGCCCTCGGCGTCTGGAATGGCCTGAATCAGCAACTGCGAACTGGGTGCGCCGTACTTGATGGCGTTTGCACACAAATTTGCCAAGGCGCGGCGCAACAGCATCGGTTCGGCCCAGATCAGGCCTTCGCCCTCGGCCTGAATGTGAATATCCACATCACTCGCCAACCCTTCGAAGTAGTCGGCTATACGCTCCACTTCATCCGCCGCACTCAGTTCCTGGCGTTGGCGCAGTGCGCTGGCCGGGTCGGTACGGGCGAGGAACAGCATGTTGTCGAGCATTCGTGCCAGGCGTTCGAGTTCTTCGACATTGGACGCCAGCAGTTGCTGGTAGCTCTCCACATTACGGCTCTGTTGCAGGGCGACCTGGGTTTCCCCCAGCAAGTTGTTGATCGGCGTGCGCAGCTCGTGGGCCATGTCGGTGGATACCTGGCTCAGTTGCACAAAGCCCTTGGCCAACCGTTCAAGCATGGTATTGAAGGCGTCGATCATCGGCAGCAGCTCTTTGGGCGCGCCGTGGCTGTCGAGGCGTTCGGCCAGGTTGCCCACGCCGATACCTTGGGTGTGCACGGCCAGGCGCCGCAGTGGCACCAGCCCGCGGTGCACCAGCAGGTAGCTGACGATGGCGAGAATGACCGCGGCGATGCTGGCGAGGATAAACACGCTCAAGCGATAGCTGGCGAGCATCGCCGTGCGTTCGGTCATCAGGCGCCCGGTGGTGACTTGCAGGCTGCCCAGGTCGCCCGAGTCGATGGACGCGGCCACGGTGGCGAAAGGCACGCCATTGATACCGGGTAAATGGTGGACGTCGGCAAAGCCCAGTTCACGGTTGGTGGGCACGGGCGGCACATCTGGCATTGCAATGTTGCCCGGGTTTACCAGCAGCAACGGCTTTTGCCCCGGCGCCGCGATGCTCAGCACCGACTCGCTGTTGCCCAGCATGTTCTGGAACAGCTCCGGCTTGGTCTTGATCAGGTCCAGGGTGTTGCTGTCCTTGAGCAGGTTGCGCAACTGGTCGGCGCGATAGATCAGCGCGGCGTCGTCACGCTTGATCAGTTCACGCTCAAGCTCGCGGTACAACGCAACGCCCAAGGTGGCGAGCAGGGCGAAGGCGAGCAGGGCGAAGATCAGCGCCAGGCGCAGGGTCAGCGAATAATGGCGGCGAGGGTTCATGGCTGGGTGTCGAAGCGGTAGCCGATGCCCCGCACGCTGTGGATCAATTTGAGCTGGAATGGGTCGTCGATTTTCAGGCGCAGGCGCCGCACGGCGACGTCGACCACATTGGTGTCGCTGTCAAAGTTCATGTCCCAGACCCGCGAAGCAATCATCGAGCGTGATAACACCTGGTCCTGGTGCGTGGCGAACAGGTGCAGCAGGGCGAACTCCTTGTTGGTCAATGTAATGCGCGTGCCGCCGCGGGTGACGCGGCGTTTGAGCACGTCGATCTGCAGGTCGGCGATGTGCAGTTGCTCTTCTTCGCGACTCGGGCCGCGACGCGTCAGGGTACGCAAGCGCGCGACTAGTTCGGCGAAGGAGAAGGGCTTGATCAGGTAGTCGTCGGCGCCCAGTTCCAGGCCCTTGATGCGGTCGGCGATGTCATCGCGGGCAGTGAGGAACAGCACCGGCGTGTCAGCCTCTTTGCGCAGGCGGCGCAGCACTTCCCAGCCGTCCATTTTCGGCATCATCACATCCAGCACGATGACGTCGAAGGGCGTTTCCAGTGCCTGGTGCAAGCCGTCTACGCCGTCGCGGGCAAGGCTCACCGAGTAACCCAGTTCCTGCAGGCCATTGAGCAGGTAATTGCCGGCCTTGGGTTCGTCTTCGACTACGAGGATGTTCATGGGAAGTGCCCTGGTTCGCTGCGTTGCGCAAGTGTAGCCGGATCAATTGTCACTGGGGCAACCGATGCCTTGCACCTGGTAGTCCAGCACGTGTTCACGGTCTTGGGAGTCGAGGTATTTGAGTTGTGCCGGGACGATCCCGCATTGGCCGTAGGTGTCGGTGCTCGACAGCACTTTGGCCACGTCCAGGTGCACGAAGAAGCCGGTTTTGTCGTGGATCACGTTAGCGTCAGGGGCGGTGTCGGCAGCGAACGCAGAGCCGGTAGCAAGCAAAGCGGCAAAGCCCAGGATAAACAGTTTCATGGCAGTAGCTCTCTTTAAGGGTTGGCTGCCGGGGCTGGCAGTGAGTTCACAGTAACCAGGCACCCCAAACAGCCAGCCAACAGGATCATGACAAGTTTGTAATGCGTGGTTTAAGGCTGGCGGCCGGACGCTTCGAGGATCAGGTCGGTGATTGCCTTGGCGTGGGACACCAGCGACAAGTGGCTCGACGGCAGTTCGATGGTGGTCGCGTTCATGCGCTTGGCCAGAAAACGCTCCAGGTCCGGGTTGATGGTCTGGTCATTGCTCGACACTGCGTACCAGGACGGCTTGGTGTGCCAGGCGGCATTCACCGTGCGGCCGTTGAACAGGGTCTTGGCGATCGGCTGCTGTACCGCGTACAGCTGCAGGGCTTTGGCGCGCGGCACGTCAGCGGCGAAGTACTTGAGGAAGGCGTCCTGGTTCAGCGTCAGGTAACCGTCGTGCTCGACGACACCGGCGCGCACCGGCGTGCTGGGGTATTTGGCAGACAGGGCGACGAAGTCTTCGTTGGCGTCCGGTGCACGGGCGGCCACGTACACCAGTGAGCTGACCTTGGGGTTCGCCCCGGCGTCGCTGACCACGGTGCCGGCGTAGGAGTGACCGACCAGCACGGTAGGGCCGTCCTGTTGGTCCAGCACGCGGTTGGTGGCAGCGACGTCATCGGCCACCGAAGTCAGTGGGTTTTGTACGGCGGTCACATGCAGCCCGGCGGCCTGCAGGCGCGTGATCACCTCGGACCAGCTCGAGCCGTCAGCCCAGGACCCGTGCACCAGCACCACATTGTTGGCCTTGACCGGCGCGACAGTGCCGGCCATGGCGGTGCCGGTGCCCAGCATCAACAGGCTGGCGGCGATCAGGCAGAGTTTGCTGGCAGGTTTCATCGTGCGGCCCTTCATCATCAGTGGGAAGTTGTGCCACCCGGTGTGGGTGACTGACGACGCCACTGTATGAAGCGAGGGTGCTGACAAGCCTTACAGGCTCATTACAAACCTGTCATTCAATCGCAGGGGCCGCCAGATACCGCTGGCGTTTACAAGCGAGGAGGTGACCCGTAGATTGCATCGGGCCGATTATTTGTTACCGCCTATGAGGAAGCCACGCAGTGTCCATTCGAGGTCCAGCCGTATTCACCCAACGTTACCGCGCCTTCCTGTTTGATATGGATGGCACCCTGCTCAACTCCATTGCCGCCGCCGAGCGCGTGTGGAGCATCTGGGCTGAACGCCACGGTCTGGAGGTGGCGGCGTTCCTGACCACCATTCATGGCGCACGCGCCATTGACACTATTACTCGCCAGGCACTGCCAGGCGTGGACCCCGAAGTTGAAGCACAGTGGATTACCGAGGCCGAAATCAACGACGTCGAAGGCGTGGTGGCGATTCCCGGTGCTGTCGGGTTTCTGAATAGCGTGCCTGGCGATCAATGGGCACTGGTCACGTCTGCGCCCAAGGCGCTCGCGCTACGACGCCTGGCTGCGGCCGGTATTACGCCCCCAGCCGTGCTGGTGACGGCCGAGGACGTTGCCAGCGGCAAGCCCGATCCCGCCTGTTACGTGCTGGGCGCCCAGCGTCTGGGTGTGCCGGTGCAGGATTGCCTGGTGTTCGAAGACGCTTCGGTGGGGATTCGCGCCGGGGAGGCGGCCGGCGCGGATGTGCTGGTTGTAACCAATACACACCTGACGCCGATCGTCACGGCGCATGCCTGCATTAACGACTATCAGCCGCTGCAGGTTCTGCGCGATGCAGAGGGCACGTTACGCTTGCAGCGCCTGGAAGACTGAAACGAAAAAGCCGAGCCCGTTATTGGTCTCGGCTTTGTGCGCAGGAAGGCGAGTCGGGTGGCGCCTGCAGTCGGCTGCTCTTGATGCCTTGGCGCGAAAGCACCATTTCCCTGAGGATTTCATTGGCAAGCCGGGCAATCGCCTCGGGGCCATGGTAGTGCGCGCGCACGATGCCGGTAATCGCGAAATGGTCGGTTTCCGGACCACTAAGGATGGCGGAAAGGGTGCCGTCAGCGTGTAACGTACAGGTGATCGCATAGCTGGGCAAACGCGCCGCCAGGGCCGCTTCGATTTGAGATTTGCTGAGGGTATCCATCTGCGTCAATGCCTTTCAGAAACCGTGCAAGCCCAAGCATAGATCCTGCCGCCGACCTGTAAATACCGGCGATCTAATAGCAGATTAGCCGCCATCAACGTGCGGTTTTCGGGTGCTCACGTTGCGCGGCGCGCTGGCATAATTTGCGCAAAATGGCTTTCTGGATAGGCTGTAGGCAGAACACGAACAGGTAGCCGCACAAGAAGAGTGTAAGTTCCATCGACGAACGCTTGCCGGGGTCACTGACTGTTTCGATCTCGAACTTCACGCCATATCCCAGCACCACGAAGGCCAGCCCTATCAGCAGGGCGATCCCCCAAGACTTGGAGGCAAGCGGTTGTTTTGCAATCGGTCTCATCGACGTGCTCCTGAACGCACACTGATGGTAGGGTTATAGTCAGTGGATTCGGCCGCGAATTACGCAACAAGTTCCAGTCGCCAAGACAGTTTTATCTTGCAGCGTAGCTGAAAGCATAAAGCACGCCGATCATGCAGGAAGCGCGAGTGGGCGGAAGGGTTTTCGCCAGCCATCACAATGAACGAAAAGGCTGGCTACTGAGTGAGGCGTCAAGGAGTCTGGTTTTTGTCCGGAGCTGTCAGGCCAGCCTGAATGCGCTGGTAGATCTCCTCGCGATGCACGGCAACGTCCTTGGGTGCGTTGATGCCGATTCGTACTTGCTGGCCGCTGACGCCCAGGATGGTGATCGTGATGTCATCACCGATGTTTATGCTTTCACCAACTTTGCGGGTGAGTATCAGCATGGACTTCTCCTTGATTACTTTTAAGGACACATGTTTCAGACAGGGCAGGTGTCGGATGTGTGTAGCTTACTGCTAAGCGCTTCCCTGTGACTGCCTCTTTTAGGACGCATAGAGGCGACATTAATTCCCATGGCGGCATCATACAGGTCTGCGATACATCATTCGCATTGTTTAAGCCAACGTTTATGACGGCCAGAATAGACAGTGAATGATAAAGTTGCCTCTTTATCCTTAAAGGAGCAGGGCAGTGCGTAAAGTAGCGATGGCAATTGCGGTGTTGGCGTTGGCCGGTTGCGGTGAAGGTAAACCGGTTGACGCCCCCAAGGCCAAGCCTGCCGTGACCGAGAGCCAGCCACAAACCGGGGCGATTGCCGCTCAGGAATGGGATGTGTGGGTAGGCCCGCCGGACCATAAGCTGCAAGCAATCACCGACCTGACTGCCTGGTTGCTCGAACATGGTTTCAACTTCTATATCGTCAAAACAGACGGCAAGGACGAGGTGTATCTAGGCCCGTTCGCGAGCAAGGCCGAGGCTGAAGCCAAGCAGGCGCTGCTGACCGAAAAGCTCGCACGGGCCAAGAAAAACGATACCGAATCAGAGGTTATCGAGCACAAGGTCGCGCAATAACCGGCAGGGTGGGCGGCAACTCCGCCCACGCTCAACCGCAGGTCTTCAGGTTTACCGGGCCGACGAACTCGTTACCGCGCCCCATCACACACGCCACAGTCTGGTTGCGCTGGCGCTCCCAGGGTTGCACCGGATAGGTCTTGTTCCAGGCTTCATACAGCTGGCGGTCCTGTTTTGACAGGCGCAAGCCGTATTGTTTGCTCATGTAAAAATACGTTCGGGCGATCATTCCGCGAATAGACGGGCGGGGCATGACTTTTTTGGCCTTGAAATCGACCTGGGTCAGGCATGAGCCGTACTGCCCGCGTTGCGCCGGCAGCCAGCCAAAACTGAAGTTGTTACGGTCGCCATTGACCTCGCCGATGCTCGGCACCAGGTTGTGCAGGTCCGCCTCGGCGCGCTTGAACACATCATCGTGACGCGTACAGTTTTTGCGCCCGCCGGCTTGCCAGCACTGGCGCTGATGTCCGATCTGCCAGGCCGGGACGATATGTTCCCATTCGATGCGTGCGGCACGGTTGGCATTTTTGCGCGGTACGTAACCGCAGGCTTTCAAATCGACCCGGTTGCCGGTGTATTTGCAGCCACAGTAGAACTCCGTGGATTGCGGGGCGTAGAGCTTCCAGGCGACTTTCTTGGCCTCGCTGAAGGTTCGAGGCGCCTGTGCGTGGGCTGTAACGGCAAAAAACAGGCAAAAAACAGCAATAAAACGGCCACTCATTGAATCAATCTTCCTTCGGCACAACCCAGAAAATCTGCACGCCACCGTCATCCCGGTAGGCGAGGGTGACGTTGTCGTTCTCCGCAATCTCCTCCAGCAAGCGCGCCCATTCCTCCTCAGGCTCATCCGGCAAGCGGAAGATCAAGGCCGCCTTGGCTTTCTGGGCGTTGGTCGAATTGATGATTTTTTGCACGCGAACGGCAAGGCGTGCGTAGGCGTCAGGGGTTGGCGCTGCAGAAGAGGACGTTGCCACGGAGTATTCCTTAGTGTGCTGTACGGGCATACAGTATTTAACTGTTACGATTTTCGCAACTGCTTAAAATTCAGAAGGTTTATCTGGCGGCGATTCGAGCGGGGGTTATGCAGCGCGGGGAGTTGTATCCAGGTGTAAGAGGAGAGGTAGAGGCGGGCAAACCCGCCTCTACGCGTGTTACCGGGGGATCAATATTCCCAGAACATCCGTTGCAGCTCTTTGCTGTCCTGGGTCTTGGTCAGGGCAACCATCGCCAGAATCCGGGCTTTTTGTGGGTTCAGGTCATGTGCGACGACCCAGTCGTACTTGTCGTCAGGCTGTTCGGCATTGCGCAGAACGAAACCACCGGCATTCACGTGGGAAGAACGAATGATCTGCACACCTTGCTTGCGCAGTTCCTGCAGGGCAGGCACCACCTTGGAAGACACCGAACCGTTACCGGTACCGGCATGGATGATGGCTTTGGCGCCGGCCTGGGCCAGGGCTTTGACAGCCGTGTCGCTCACGTTGCCGTAACCGTAGGCGATTTCAACGTCCGGCAGGCTCTTGATGGTCTTGATGTCGAATTCGGAATCCATGGTGTGACGCTTGGCAGGCAAGCGGAACCAGTAGGATTTGCCTTCAACCACCATGCCCAGCGGGCCCCATGGGCTTTTGAACGCTTCAGTCTTGATGTTGATCATTTTGCTGACGTCGCGACCCGATTGGATCTCGTCGTTCATGGTCACCAGCACGCCCTTGCCGCGCGCGTCTTTGCTGCCGGCAACGGCCACGGCGTTGTACAGGTTGAGCATGCCGTCCGCCGACATGGCGGTGCCTGGGCGCATGGAGCCGACCACCACGATTGGCTTGTCGGTTTTTTCCACCAGGTTGAGGAAGTAAGCGGTTTCTTCCAGGGTGTCGGTGCCGTGGGTGATCACGATACCGTCCACGTCCTTGCTGTCGGCCAGCTCGGCAACACGGCGGCCCAGTTGCAGCAGGTTTTCGTTGTTGATGCTTTCGGACGCAATTTGCATCACTTGTTCGCCGCGTACGTTGGCGATCTGACTAAGCTCAGGAACGCCGGCGATCAGTTGTTCGATGCCGACTTTGGCCGCCTGGTACGTGGCACTGTTGGCCGCACTGGCGCCGGCGCCAGCAATGGTGCCGCCGGTGGCGAGGATCACGACGTTGGACAGTTTGGTCTTGGTTTCAACTTCCTTTGCCTGGGCGGCAACGGGGAACAGCAGCAGGAGGGCGAGGGCGCCCGGAACAAAAGTCTTCAGTGCAGATTTCATTATTTTTCTCTCTGGTTTTTGATGAGTGCTGTAGCAGGTTCATCGAGAACACCCGGGCCGTTCTGAATGCCGCGAGGTGCTTGGAAAGAGCAGGATTTGTACCAAGCCCATGATGTTCGCGGTCATAAATTAACGTGTTGATTTAAAACAACTTATATTGAATTTTAAGATAAGTGGGCAGCGTGCTCGTCCGGCATTCCGAACAGCAGGGTGGTATTGCGTTCGGTTGTCCGAAAACCATGATGGAATATCAACGGTGGGTGTGGGACTTGGGCGCCATAGCCTGTCGTTTTAGACAACGACCGGGAGAAGCTGAGGTTCAATCCTGCGACCCGCAGGGTGTAGGGGAAGGTAACCGAGCGCCTGGATGAAAGACGCTTTTCACCCGTTGACAAATCTCGACAAGGTTCTCATAGTTTGAACAACGCAAACGTTTGCGAGATGTTTCGCAGTGCAAGCGTTGCTCACAATAATCATAAGATCGGAGTGAACCCATGAAGCTGCCATTTGCTGGACGTCTTCTTGCTGTCGCTGTGCTTGCTGCCGCATCCGCTGCTCTGCCCCTTTCCTCTGCTTTTGCCGATGACGCCGCCGCCAAACCCAAGGTCGGCCTGGTGATGAAGTCCCTCGCCAACGAATTTTTCGTGACCATGCAGGACGGCGCCAAGGCTTATCAGAAAGAACACGCCGCCGATTTCGACATGATCACCAACGGGATCAAGAACGAAACCGACACCAGCGCGCAGATCGATATCGTCAACCAGATGATCCTCGCCAAAGTAAACGCCATCGTGATTGCTCCGGCTGATTCCAAGGCGCTGGTCACCGTGTTGAAGAAAGCCTCCGATGCCGGCATCAAGGTCGTCAACATCGATAATCGCCTTGACCCGGACGTGCTCAAAAGCAAAAACCTCGATATCCCGTTCGTAGGTCCGGACAACCGCAAAGGCTCCAAGCTGGTGGGTGACTACCTGGCCAAGCAACTGAAGGCAGGTGACAAGGTCGGCATCATCGAAGGCGTGCCGACCACCACCAATGCCCAGCAGCGCACCGCAGGCTACAAGGATGCGATGGACGCGGCAGGCATGAAGATTGTTTCCACCCAATCGGGTAACTGGGAAATCGACCAGGGCCAGAAAGTGGCGTCCGCCATGCTGAGCGAATACCCGGACCTCAAGGCGCTGTTGGCGGGTAACGACAACATGGCCCTGGGCGCTGTCTCCGCCGTACGTGCGGCAGGCAAGGCCGGCAAGGTATTGGTGGTTGGCTACGACAATATCGAAGCCATCAAGCCTATGTTGCAAGACGGCCGCGTACTCGCGACCGCCGACCAGGCCGCGGCCCAGCAAGCGGTGTTCGGTATCCAGAACGCGCTCAAGCTGGTCAAGGGTGAAAAAGTCGATGCCAAAGACGGCGTGATCGAAACCCCGGTCGAACTCGTCCTCAAGAAGTAATCCTGGCAGCACCCAACAGCGCCCGCTCGTCCTGAGCGGGCGCCTGGAGATTTTCCTATGTCATCTTCCGCCCCGAACGCTGTCCTCTCGGTCAGCGGTATCGGCAAGACCTATGCCCAACCGGTACTGTCCGACATCACCCTGACGCTCAATCGCGGGGAAGTGCTGGCGCTGACCGGTGAGAATGGCGCAGGTAAAAGCACCTTGTCGAAAATCATCGGTGGGCTGGTCACGCCGACCACCGGGCACATGCAGTTCAATGGCCAGGATTACCGTCCCGGCAGCCGCACCCAGGCTGAAGAGCTGGGCGTGCGCATGGTCATGCAGGAACTCAACCTGCTGCCGACCCTGACCGTGGCCGAAAACCTGTTCCTGGACAACCTGCCCCGCAACTGTGGCTGGATCAACCGCAAGCAACTGCGTAAAGCTGCGATCGAAGCCATGGCCCAGGTCGGCCTGGATGCGATCGACCCGGACACCCTGGTGGGGACGCTGGGCATTGGCCATCAGCAGATGGTCGAGATCGCCCGCAACCTGATCGGCGACTGCCATGTACTGATCCTCGACGAACCGACGGCCATGCTCACGGCCCGTGAAGTCGAGATGCTCTTTGAACAAATCACCCGCCTGCAGGCTCGGGGCGTGGCGATCATTTATATTTCACACCGGCTTGAAGAGCTCGCCCGTGTTGCCCAGCGCATTGCAGTACTGCGTGACGGCAAGCTGGTCTGCGTCGAGCCGATGGCCAACTACAACAGTGAGCAGCTGGTGACCTTGATGGTCGGCCGCGAGCTGGGTGAGCAGATCGACCTGGGGCCACGCACCATTGGCGGCCCGGCGCTGACGGTCAAAGGCTTGACCCGTTCGGACAAGGTTCGCGATGTGTCCTTTGAGGTGCGTGCTGGTGAGATCTATGGCATTTCAGGCCTGATCGGCGCCGGCCGCACTGAATTACTGCGTCTTATCTTCGGTGCCGACCTGGCCGACAGCGGCACCGTGGCCCTGGGTTCGCCAGCCCAAGTGGTGAGCATTCGCTCGCCGGTGGACGCAGTGGGCCATGGCATCGCGCTGATCACCGAAGACCGCAAGGGCGAAGGCCTGCTGCTGACCCAATCCATCAGCGCCAACATTGCCTTGGGCAACATGCCGGAAATCTCCGGTGGCGGCGTGGTCAACAGCCGCGACGAAACTGCCTTGGCCAAGCGCCAGATCGATGCCATGCGCATCCGCAGCTCCAGCCCGGCGCAGTTGGTGTCCGAGTTGTCGGGCGGCAACCAGCAGAAGGTCGTGATTGGCCGTTGGCTGGAGCGCGACTGCGCGGTAATGCTGTTCGATGAGCCGACTCGCGGTATCGACGTCGGCGCCAAGTTCGACATTTATGCCTTGCTCGGCGAATTGACGCGCCAGGGCAAAGCGCTGGTGGTGGTATCGAGTGACCTGCGCGAACTGATGCTGATCTGCGATCGCATCGGTGTGCTGTCTGCCGGGCGCTTGATCGAGACCTTCGAGCGCGACAGCTGGACCCAGGACGAATTGCTCGCCGCCGCCTTTGCCGGCTATCAAAAACGTGACGCGCTGCTCAACGACGCAGTGCTTAGGGAAACACCATGAAAACCACTTCTTCCCCGGGAAAAACCGGCGGCAACTTCTACGGCCTGGGCACCTACCTGGGGCTGGCCGGCGCCTTGCTCGCGATGATTGCGCTGTTCTCGGTGCTCAGCGACCACTTCCTGTCCTATGACACCTTCAGCACCCTGGCCAACCAGATCCCGGACCTGATGGTGCTGGCGGTGGGCATGACGTTCATCCTGATCATCGGCGGCATTGATCTGTCGGTGGGCTCGGTGCTGGCACTGGCCGCTTCGGCGGTCAGTGTGGCGATTCTGGGCTGGGGCTGGAGCGTGTTGCCAGCCGCATTGCTGGGCATGGGCTGCGCTGCGTTGGCGGGCACCATTACGGGTTCGATTACCGTGGCATGGCGCATTCCGTCGTTTATCGTATCCCTTGGCGTGCTGGAAATGGCGCGTGGCGTGGCCTACCAGATGACCGGCTCGCGCACCGCCTATATCGGTGACTCCTATGCCTGGCTGTCGAACCCAGTGGCTTTCGGGATTTCGCCGTCGTTCATCATTGCCCTGTTGGTGATCATCGCCGCTCAGTTGGTGCTGACCCGTACCGTATTCGGTCGCTACCTGATCGGCATCGGTACCAACGAAGAAGCCGTGCGCCTGGCCGGTATCAACCCCAAGCCTTACAAGATCCTGGTGTTCAGCCTGATGGGCCTGCTGGCCGGGGTGGCGGCATTGTTCCAGATTTCCCGCCTGGAAGCGGCGGACCCGAATGCCGGCTCCGGCCTGGAGCTGCAAGTTATCGCCGCCGTAGTGATCGGCGGCACCAGCCTGATGGGTGGGCGCGGTTCGGTTATCAGCACCTTCTTCGGTGTGCTGATTATTTCGGTACTGGCCGCCGGCCTTGCGCAGATCGGTGCGACAGAGCCAACCAAACGCATCATTACCGGCGCCGTAATCGTGATTGCCGTGGTCCTCGACACCTACCGCAGCCAGCGCGCCAGTCGGCGGGGCTGAACCATGGCAACGATCAAGGATGTGGCCGCGCTTGCAGGTATTTCCTACACCACCGTGTCCCATGTGGTGAACAAGACGCGGCCGGTCAGCGAGCCTGTGCGCATCAAGGTGGAAGCGGCGATCAAGCAACTGGACTACGTGCCGAGTGCCGTCGCGCGCTCGCTCAAGGCCAAGACCACTGCGACCATCGGCCTGCTGGTGCCCAACAGCCTTAACCCGTATTTTGCCGAGCTGGCGCGGGGTATCGAGGATTACTGCGAGCGTAATGGCTATTGCGTGATCCTCTGCAACTCCGACGATAACGCCGAAAAGCAGCGCAGCTATCTGCGCGTGTTGCTGGAAAAGCGCATCGACGGCCTGATCGTAACCTCGGTGGGCGGCGACGACAGTGGCCTTGCCGCAGGCTTGAGCGCAGTGCGCACCCCCATGGTAATTGTCGACCGAGCACTGGACGGCATTGATGTCGACCTGGTGCGCATCGATCATGAGCAGGGTGCCTACCTGGCAACCCGGCATTTGCTGGAGCTTGGTCACCGCGACATCGCCTGCATTGGCGGCCCCAGTCATACCCGCGTGGCGCAAATGCGTCTTGCCGGCTATCACCGCGCGCTGCGTGAGGCGGGCGTGGAAGTGCTGGCCAATCGCACCCAGGAAAGCGATTTCACCAGCACCGGTGGTTATGCCGCGGCGGTACATCTGCTGTCGGAAAACCCGCCCAGCGCGATTTTCGCCAGTAACGATATGATTGGTTTCGGCGTGTTGCGTGCAGCCGCCGAGCGCAATATCCGTGTGCCTGGCGAGCTGTCGGTGATTGGTTTTGACGACATTCAAATGGGTCGCTACGTGTACCCGGCGCTGACGACGGTCGGGCAGTCGATCGTGCAACTGGGCGAGACGGCGGCCGAGCTTTTACTGCGACGAATTGCAACACCCCAACTGCCGATCGATCAGCGCATCGTGACGCCGAGCATTGTTTTGCGTGAGTCGACGGCGCCGTTTGCCGGTGTGTTCGCCCAATACCGCTGAACCGAATTGATGAGTACTGATGTATGCCAGCAAAAGTAGTGGTAATAGGCAGCTTGAACATGGACCTGGTCACCCGCGCCAGTCGCTTGCCGCGCGCCGGTGAAACCCTGATCGGCCAGACGTTTTCCACCGTGCCGGGCGGCAAGGGCGCCAATCAGGCGGTGGCCTCTGCGCGCCTTGGCGCTGAGGTGGCGATGATCGGCTGTGTGGGCACGGATGCCTACGGCGCGCAATTGCGTGATGCGCTGCTGGTGGAGGGCATCGATTGCCAGGCCGTCAGCACGGTGGATGGCTCCAGCGGCGTGGCGTTGATTGTGGTGGATGACAGCAGCCAGAACGCGATTGTGATCGTGGCTGGCAGCAACGGTGAGCTCACGCCCGCGTCGTTGCAGGCGGCTGACGCGGTACTGCAGGCAGCAGATGTCATTGTCTGCCAGTTGGAAGTGCCGATGGACACGGTTGGCCAGGCGCTCAAGCGCGGTCGTGAATTGGGCAAGACCGTGATCCTCAATCCGGCACCGGCCAGTGGCCCGCTGCCAGAGGAATGGTATGCCTCGATCGATTATTTGATCCCCAACGAAAGCGAGGCCAGCGCCTTGAGTGGTGTGACGGTCGATTCACTCGACGGCGCCAAGGCTGCCGCAACGCTGCTGCTCAAGGCGGGTGCCGGCAAGGTCATTATTACCCTTGGCAGTCAGGGCGCGTTGTTTGCCGATGGCAAAGGTTTCGAGCACTTGCAGGCGCCCAAGGTCAAGGCGGTGGACACCACAGCTGCCGGTGACACCTTTGTTGGTGGTTTTGCCGCGGCGCTGGCCAATGGCAAAAGTGAAGCCGAAGCTATCCGGTTTGGCCAGGTGGCTGCCGCGCTGTCGGTCACGCGGGCGGGTGCGCAACCCTCTATTCCTACGCTGCAGGACGTACAAGGTTTTATCCCCTCATGAAAAAGACACCATTGCTCAATATTGCGCTGTCGCGCGTGATCGCATCCCTCGGCCACGGTGACATCCTGGTGATCGGTGATGCCGGCCTGCCAGTGCCGCCAGGCGTCGAGTTGATTGACCTGGCGCTCACCCAGGGCATTCCGGATTTCATCAGCACCCTGCGCATTGTGCTCAGCGAGATGCAGGTAGAAAGCCATGTGTTGGCCGAAGAGATCCTGCTCAAGCAGCCACCTGCGCTGACGCCACTTAATGTGTTGACCGAACAGGCCGCCTTGGGCGAGCGCCGTTTGGTCAGCCATGAAGAATTCAAGCAGCTCAGCCGCAAGGCCCGCGCCGTGGTGCGCACGGGCGAGTGCCAGCCGTATTGCAATATCGCGCTGGTGTCCGGCGTTACCTTCTAGAGTTTCCCTACGACAAGGAGTGTTTCATGCAACGTGGTCTCCCAACCCTGAAGAATCTATTTCGGAGTGTCCTGCTTTTGTCCGCACTCACCGCAGCCAGCGCCCACGCGGCGGAAAAAATCGACCTGATCATCGACACCGACCCAGGCGCCGATGACGTCGTGGCGTTGCTGTTTGCCATGGCGTCCCCGCAGGAGCTGAGCATTCGTGCGCTGACCACCGTCGCCGGTAACGTGCGCCTCGACAAGACCTCCCGCAACGCGCGCCTGGCCCGCGAGTGGGCAGGGCGCGAAGACATCCCGGTGTACGCCGGCGCGCCAAAACCCATGCTGCGCACGCCGATCTATGCGGAGAATATCCATGGCAAGGAAGGTATTTCCGGGGTCGCCGTGTATGAGCCGAAAAAAGGCCTGGCCGAAGGCAATGCCGTTGACTACCTGATCAAGACCCTCAGCACCGCCAAGCCTCACAGCATCACCATCGCCATGCTCGGCCCGCAGACCAACCTGGCACTGGCGTTGACCCAGGCGCCGGAGATCACCCAAGGCATCAAGGAAGTGGTGGTGATGGGCGGGGCGCATTTTAATGGCGGCAATATCACCCCGGTGGCTGAGTTCAATCTGTTCGCGGACCCTGTCGCGGCTGAAATTGTGCTCAAAAGTGGCGTCAAGCTGACTTACCTGCCGCTGGACGTGACCCACAAGGTGCTGACCAGTGACGCGCGCCTGAAACAGATTGCCGACATCAAGAACAATGCGAGCAAGGTGGTGGGCGATATTCTCAATGAATACGTCAAGGGCGACATGGAGCACTACGGCATCCCGGGTGGCCCGGTGCATGACGCTACCGTGATTGCCTACCTGCTCAAGCCTTCCCTGTTCAGCGGCCGTGAAGTCAACGTGGTGATCGACAGCCGCGAAGGCCCGACCTTCGGCCAGACCGTCGTCGACTGGTATGACGGCCTCAAGCAGCCGAAGAACGCATTCTGGGTTGAGAACGGCGACGCCCAGGGCTTCTTCGATCTGTTGACCGAGCGCCTGGCCCGTCTGAAGTAAGGTGTTTGCCGGTCGGCGCTCGCCGGCCGGGTCTTATTCGCGCTCGGGGTTATGAGCGCCCATGTGGTCGGCCGGGTATTTCTCGAATACCTGGCCGATGAACGCCTGTGCGGCCTGAGTGCCGAGCTCCTTGACCAGCAGGTCGATTCCGATGATGGCCAACTCCTCCGGGCTTCCGGGGCTGTAGGAGCTTTGTCCTTGAGGCCACTTGGCTTTGATGTCGGCTTGGAGGGTTACGGTACTCATGGTCGGGGCTCACGGGGCGGGAAGGCTGGGCAATGCGCTGGAACGCGGTTCTAACCGGGGCAGTTAACCATTTTTGCGTAGGGTTTGGCAGTGCTACTTAGGCATGAGACGTTTCGGGATGAGGCCGATGCTGTGCGACACTGTTACCCCATTCAATTGCCGGGGACACCAGGTGCAGATCGATTTGAACAACCCCGAGAACCTCACGCTGGAAGCCGTGCGCCAGTTGCTCGCGAGTGCCAGTGACGACGAGCACACCCAGTTGCGGGTGACCAAGGGCGGTATCGCGTTTATTTCTTCCGGGAAGGCCGTAGGCGGAGTCGACATCGACGGCCTGCTGTTTCGCCTCGAGACCTGGGCCAAAGGCTCGGGTTATGTCGGTAACGTCGCGGCCAGCGATGAAGTCTGGGTCCGGCAGATTTTCAACGCGCTCCAGCAGAACTGGCCGAAGCCGCCGTTTGACTACATCGATATCTACTGAATTCGTTCATATCTGGTGACGATTGATCCGGCGAATGCTCGCCTTGAGTCAGGCAGACTTGCTCTTAGGCGATTTACGTCTTGAAACCAAACCGCCAGATCGCTGTCGCACGATCTCTGTCCATTTTTTTCATAGGAGGCTTCATGCCTTGGAAGCTCGCATCATTCGGTACTTTGTTGGCAGCACTCGCGTTGGCGGGTTGCAGCACCCCGGGTGCCCCTGAGCCGGGCAAAGATGCCGCCGTTGCCGATGCAGGTCACACTCGCTGCGAGTCGAAGGCTGCCGAATTCGCTATCGGCCAGAAAGCCTCGCCTCAACTGCTGGAGCAGGCGCGTACCCGTGCCGGCGCGCAGAACGCACGTATCCTCAAGCCTAACGACATGATCACCCTGGAATACCGCTCCGACCGTCTGAACCTGAACACCGACGACAACCTGGTGATCACGCGGGTCAACTGCGGCTGATCGCCTCCCGGCTTTTGCAGCGCCCATAAAAAACCCCGTCACATGGACGGGGTTTTTTTTAGCTCAGCGGAGAATTACTCGCCGCGAACCTGTGCAGCTTGCATACCCTTTTGGCCTTTCTCAGCCACGAAGGAAACGGTTTGGCCTTCTTTCAGGCTTTTGAAACCGTCGCTTTCGATAGCTTTGAAGTGTACGAACAGGTCGTCACCGCCACCTTGAGGAGTGATGAAGCCGAAGCCTTTTTCATCGTTGAACCATTTAACGGTGCCGGTTTGGCGATTAGACATGGTGTATCTCCAAGAAACATATATTTTCAGTAGTGCTGTGCTGCTCAGGCCAACTGGGCACACCGGGGTATCATAGTCGAAATGTTCGGCTTGTAAGCCCCCCCAAGGCATTGTTTGCTAATCAATAGCGTTGCGTTTAGTGCCTTGGTTGGCTGAAAGCCCCGATCTACGGGGCTTTGCAGCGAAATACCAGCTGTTAAAAAAAGCCGTAAAAGCTGCGTAATTTGTGCGAAATGGCAGTTTTCAGGCTGTTTTTTCAGTCAAATGGCCGTCTGATCAGTGGTCGTTGTTATTTTTTCTTCACGACTTTGCAGGACGAAATAGCCGCGACAGCTTTGTTTTTTAGCTCGGGGCTGGAGTTCGGGTTAGTCATGAGCTCTTTGATTTCAGCGGTGCTCAATTCGGCATTGATCTTGTCCGCGCCACATTCGCAATGGCTTTTGGCGGTTTTGGCGTCCACGTTTTGTTGGGCTGCCGAGCTGCAATCCTTGATGAAGCTGTCACGGGCACCTTCAGGCCAGTTCGAAGGGGCGGCGGCGTGCGCGCCAACAGACAAGAAAGCCAGGGAAGCGGCGAGAGCGAGGGTCGAGGTAAAGCGCATCATGAAGTGCTCCTTTGATTCGTGGGCAAACAGCGATTCTCAGCGGGTTTGAGGGCTTTCGTACAGCTCAAGTTCACTTTTACAGGCATCAAACACGGGATTTTATGTTTCATCAGGCGCGGCAGGCGCGATGACCGTTCATCTGTGCTAGCATCCTCTGCTTGGCTATTTCCAGGCGCGCCCATTGCCGCCTTGCCATGTTTTTTGAGTTCACTCCAGTCACTCTGGTTCGATTATCGGTTGGCCGAAAGGCTCCTGCCGCTGTAAGGCAGGCGTTCATCATTGAACGGCCTGGTGTTGGATCTTGTACTGGCTCATCCCAACCCACGTGACCTTTGGTAGGGGTCACCACTAGGAGAGGAGGCGCCATGCCAACTATTACTCTTCCCGACGGCAGTCAACGTTCATTCGATCATTCGGTTTCCGTAGCCGAGGTCGCCGCATCCATTGGTGCAGGTCTTGCCAAGGCCACCGTGGCCGGCAAGGTCGACGGCAAGCTGGTTGACGCCAGCGACCTGATCACTGGTGATGCCAGCCTGCAAATCATCACGCCCAAGGATCAAGAGGGGCTGGAGATCATTCGCCACTCTTGCGCGCACCTGATTGGCCATGCGGTCAAGCAGCTGTACCCAACGGCAAAAATGGTGATCGGCCCGGTCATTGACGAAGGCTTTTACTACGATATCGCCTATGAGCGTCCTTTCACTCCGGACGACCTGGCCGCTATCGAAGCGCGCATGCACGCGCTGATCGAAAAAGATTACGACGTGATCAAGAAGGTCACGCCGCGCGCCGAAGTGATCGACGTGTTCACCGCCCGTGGCGAAGACTACAAGCTGCGTCTGGTGGAAGACATGCCGGACGAACAGGCCATGGGCCTGTATTACCACGAAGAATATGTCGACATGTGCCGTGGTCCGCACGTGCCGAACACACGCTTCCTCAAGTCGTTCAAGCTGACCAAGCTGTCCGGTGCCTACTGGCGCGGTGATGCGAAGAACGAACAATTGCAGCGGATCTACGGCACGGCCTGGGCTGACAAGAAGCAACTGGCGGCCTACATCCAGCGCATCGAAGAAGCTGAAAAGCGTGACCACCGCAAAATCGGCAAGCGCCTGAACCTGTTTCACCTCCAGGAAGAAGCGCCGGGCATGGTGTTCTGGCACCCGAACGGCTGGACCCTGTACCAGGTGCTCGAGCAGTACATGCGCAAGGTTCAGCGTGACAACGGCTACCTGGAGATCAAGACGCCTCAGGTTGTTGACCGCAGCCTGTGGGAGAAATCCGGACACTGGGCCAACTACGCCGACAACATGTTCACCACGCAGTCGGAAAACCGCGACTACGCCATCAAGCCAATGAACTGCCCATGCCACGTGCAGGTGTTCAACCAGGGCCTGAAGAGCTACCGCGAGTTGCCGATGCGCCTGGCCGAGTTCGGTGCCTGCCACCGTAACGAACCGTCGGGTGCGCTGCACGGCATCATGCGTGTGCGTGGCTTCACCCAGGACGACGCTCACATCTTCTGCACCGAAGAGCAGATGCAGGCTGAATCCGCCGCGTTCATCAAGCTGACCATGGATGTTTATCGCGATTTCGGTTTCACCGAAGTCGAAATGAAACTGTCCACTCGTCCGGAAAAACGTGTTGGTTCCGACGAACTGTGGGATCGCGCTGAATCTGCACTGGCCGCTGCGCTAGATAGCGCGGGCCTTGCGTACGATCTGCAGCCGGGTGAGGGGGCCTTCTACGGTCCGAAGATCGAGTTCTCGCTGAAAGATTGCCTTGGTCGCGTCTGGCAGTGTGGTACCCTGCAGCTCGATTTTAACCTGCCGATCCGTTTGGGAGCCGAATACGTCTCCGAAGATAACAGCCGCAAGCACCCGGTTATGCTGCACCGGGCGATCCTCGGCTCGTTCGAACGGTTCGTCGGTATCCTGATCGAGCACTACGAGGGTGCATTCCCTGCGTGGCTGGCTCCGACCCAGGCAGTGATCATGAATATCACTGATAAACAGGCCGATTTTGCCGCTGAAGTTGAAAAAACTCTCAACGAAAGCGGATTTCGTGCCAAGTCCGACTTGAGAAATGAAAAGATCGGCTTTAAAATCCGCGAGCATACTTTGCTCAAGGTTCCCTATCTTTTGGTTATCGGAGATCGGGAAGTCGAGATGCAGACTGTCGCTGTGCGTACTCGTGAAGGTGCTGACCTGGGCTCGATGCCCGTCGCCCAGTTCGCTGAGTTCCTCGCGCAAGCGGTTTCCCGGCGTGGTCGCCCAGATTCGGAGTAATTATTATTAAGCGTGAAATGAGACAAGATAAACGAGCTGCACCGAAAGCCCCGATCAACGAGAATATCTCGGCACGCGAGGTTCGGTTAATTGGCGCTGACGGCGAGCAGATTGGCATCGTCTCGATTGATGAAGCGCTTCGTATTGCTGAAGAGTCCAAATTGGACCTGGTGGAAATCTCCGCCGATGCAATCCCACCTGTTTGTCGGGTGATGGACTACGGCAAATCGATCTTCGAGAAGAAGAAACAGGTTGCCGCAGCGAAGAAGAACCAGAAGCAGATTCAAGTAAAAGAAATCAAGTTTCGTCCAGGGACGGAGGAAGGGGATTACCAGGTAAAACTGCGCAACCTGGTACGTTTCCTGAGTGATGGGGACAGGGCCAAGGTATCCTTGCGATTCCGCGGCCGTGAGATGGCCCACCAGGAGCTGGGGATGGAACTCCTCAAGCGGGTTGAAGCTGACTTGCTCGAGTACGGTTCGGTCGAACAGCATCCTAAGATGGAAGGACGCCAGCTTATTATGGTCATCGCCCCGAAAAAGAAGAAGTAATCAACAGGGCACGGCAGGCCTTCTGATTATGTTTATCAACTGAATGCGGAGTACCGAACATGCCAAAGATGAAAACTAAAAGTGGTGCTGCTAAGCGGTTTCTGAAAACTGCTAACGGTATCAAGCACAAGCACGCTTTCAAGAGCCACATTCTGACCAAAATGTCGACCAAGCGTAAGCGTCAACTGCGCGGTAGCAGCTTGCTGCATCCGTCTGACGTGGCAAAAGTCGAGCGCATGCTGCGCCTTCGTTAATTTTAGTCAAGAATAGAGGAATAACTCATGGCTCGTGTAAAGCGTGGCGTCATTGCCCGTAAGCGTCACAAAAAAATTCTGAAACTTGCTAAAGGCTACTACGGCGCGCGTTCACGCGTATTCCGTGTTGCCAAGCAAGCGGTAATCAAGGCAGGCCAATACGCCTACCGCGACCGTCGTCAGAAAAAACGTCAGTTCCGCGCTCTGTGGATCGCTCGTATCAATGCTGGTGCACGTGTTAACGGTCTGTCCTACAGCCGTTTCATCGCTGGCCTGAAAAAAGCGTCCATCGAAATCGACCGTAAGGTTCTGGCTGAACTGGCCGTGAACGAAAAAGCGGTGTTTGCTGCGATTGTCGAGAAAGCTAAAGCCACCTTGGCTTAAGTACCCCCGACAGTCACCTTGGGCTGCTCCTGTAGCCCAAGGTGGTAAACGTCATAAATAGGGGAAGAGCCTTCAAGCTCTTCCCCTATTTTGTATCTGGAGTCTGTACATGGAAAACCTGGATGCGCTCGTTGCCCAAGCTCTTGAGGCTGTGCATAGCGCTGAAGATGTAAATGCCCTGGAGCAAATCCGGGTTCACTACCTTGGCAAAAAAGGTGAATTGACTCAGGTGATGAAGACCCTGGGGAATTTGCCGGCTGAAGAGCGTCCGCAAGTCGGCGCGCTGATCAACGTCGCCAAGGAGCGTGTCACCGAGGTGCTCAATGCGCGCAAGGCGTCGCTCGAGGAGGCCGATCTTGCGGCCAAGCTCGCCGCCGAGTCCATTGACGTCACCTTGCCTGGTCGTGGCCAGGCCTCGGGCGGTCTGCATCCGATCACCCGGACTCTGGAACGTATCGAGCAGTTCTTCACCCATATCGGTTACGGCATTGCCGAAGGCCCCGAGGTCGAAGACGACTATCACAACTTCGAGGCGCTCAACATCCCAGGCCATCACCCGGCCCGGTCGATGCACGACACCTTCTATTTCAACGCGAACATGCTGTTGCGCACCCATACCTCGCCGGTACAGGTCCGCACCATGGAAGCGAACAAGCCGCCGATCCGCATCGTCTGCCCAGGCCGTGTGTACCGCAGCGACTCTGATATCACCCACTCGCCGATGTTCCACCAGGTCGAAGGCCTGCTGGTCGATCGCGACATCAATTTCGCCGACCTCAAAGGCACCATCGAAGAGTTCCTGCGGGTGTTCTTCGAGAAAGAGCTGGCGGTGCGTTTCCGTCCATCGTTCTTCCCGTTCACCGAGCCATCCGCTGAAGTCGACATGGAATGCGTGATGTGCAGCGGCAAAGGCTGCCGCGTCTGCAAGCAGACCGGCTGGCTGGAAGTGATGGGCTGCGGCATGGTTCACCCTAACGTGCTGCGCATGTCCGGGATCGACCCGGAAGAGTTCTCGGGCTTTGCCTTCGGCATGGGCGTTGAGCGCCTGGCCATGCTGCGTTACGGCGTGAACGACTTGCGTCTGTTCTTCGACAACGACTTGCGGTTCCTCGCGCAATTTCGCTAGTCGTAACGAATCTTTAGGAGAGCAGGATGAAATTCAGTGAACAATGGCTGCGTGGCTGGGTAAGCCCGCAGGTAGATCGCGACGAGCTGGTTGCTCGTCTGTCGATGGCCGGCCTTGAGGTCGATAGCGTAACGCCGGCCGCCGGTGTTTTCACCGGCGTGGTGGTGGGCGAGGTGCTGAGCACCGAGCAGCACCCCGATGCCGACAAGCTGCGTGTGTGCCAGGTCAGCAATGGCGTGGAAACCTTCCAGGTCGTGTGCGGAGCGCCAAACGTGCGCCCGGGCCTGAAGATTCCGTTTGCCATGATCGGCGCCGAACTGCCGGGCGACTTCAAGATCAAGAAAGCCAAGCTGCGTGGCGTTGAGTCCAACGGCATGCTGTGTTCCCAGGCCGAGCTGCAAGTCGGCGAAGGCAATGATGGCCTGATGGAGCTGCCGGCCGATGCGCCAGTGGGTCAGGACATTCGCGTTTACCTTGAACTGGAAGACGCCAGCATCGAGGTCGACCTGACCCCGAACCGGGGTGACTGCCTGTCCCTCGCTGGCCTGGCCCGCGAAGTGGGTGCGCTGTACAACGCCCCGGTCACCCGCCCAGTGGTTGCCGCAATCGCTGCAGTGCATGACGAAGTGCGCCCTGTCGACGTACTGGCGCCAAACGCCTGCCCACGTTACCTGGGTCGTGTGATCCGCAACGTCGACCTGTCCAAGCCAACCCCGCTGTGGATGGTTGAGCGCCTGCGTCGCGCCGACGTGCGCAGCATCGATGCCGCCGTGGACATCACCAACTACGTGATGCTGGAGCTGGGCCAACCGCTGCACGCCTTCGATCTTGCCGAAATCAATGGCGGCATCCGCGTGCGCATGGCCGAAGAAGGCGAGAAGCTGGTATTGCTCGACGGCCAGGAAGTCAGCCTGCGCGCTGACACCCTGGTAATTGCCGACCATTCCCGCGCCCTGGCGATTGCCGGCGTGATGGGTGGCGAGCACAGCGGCGTGTCCGAAACCACCCGCGATATTTTCCTTGAGAGCGCATTCTTCGACCAGATCGCCATCGCTGGCAAGGCCCGTTCCTACGGCCTGCACACCGATGCGTCGCACCGCTACGAGCGTGGCGTGGACTGGAAACTGGCCCGTGAAGCCATGGAGCGCGCCACTGGCCTGCTGCTGGAAATCACTGGCGGCGAAGCCGGCCCGATCACTGAAACCGTCAACGAGCAGTTCCTGCCGTCGATTGCACCGATCACCCTGCGCGCCAAAAGCGTCGAGCAAATGCTTGGCCTGGTGATTGAACCTGCGCAAATCGAGCAACTGCTGTCCGCACTCGGCCTGGGTATTTCCGCCGGTGGGGAAGGGCAATGGCACGTAGAAGTGCCAAGCCATCGTTTCGACATCAGCCTGGAAGTCGACCTGATCGAAGAGCTGGCCCGCCTGTACGGCTACAACCGCCTGCCGGTTCGCTACCCGCAAGCGCGTCTGGCACCGCAACCCAAGGCCGAGGCGCGTGCGCACCTGCCAGAGTTGCGTCGCCTGCTGGTTGCCCGTGGCTACCAGGAAGCGGTGACTTATAGCTTCATCGATCCAAAGCAGTTTGAGCTGTTCAACCCAGGTGTTGAGCCGTTGCTGTTGGCTAACCCGATCTCCAATGACATGGCTGCCATGCGTTCGTCGCTGTGGCCGGGTCTGGTTAAGGCACTTTCCCATAACCTGAACCGTCAGCAGGACCGCGTGCGCATGTTCGAAAGCGGCCTGCGTTTTGTCGGCCAACTCGACGGCCTCAAGCAAGAGCCGATGCTGGCCGGTGTTGTCTGCGGTAGCCGCCTGCCAGAAGGCTGGGCACAGGGCCGCGATGGCGTGGACTTCTTCGACGTTAAAGCCGATGTGGAAGCGGTGCTGGGCTTTGCCGGTGCACTGGATGACTTCACGTTTGTGCCTGGTAGCCACCCGGCATTGCACCCGGGCCAGACTGCACGTATCGAGCGCGAAGGGCGTTTGGTGGGTTTTGTCGGTGCTATCCACCCTGAGCTGTCGAAAACCCTGGGCCTTGACCGTCCGGTCTTTGTTTTTGAGCTGGTTCTGGCTGAAGTGGCGTCGGGCAAGATGCCTAAATTCAGCGAGTTGTCGCGCTTCCCTGAAGTGCGTCGTGACCTCGCGCTGATCGCCGACCGTGAAGTGGCCGCCACTGCCGTTCTGGACGTAATCCGTGAAAATGCAGGGGAATGGCTGACAGACCTCAGGCTATTTGACGTCTATCAGGGTAAAGGCATTGATCCGCATAGAAAAAGCCTTGCAGTTGGCTTGACCTGGCAGCATCCATCGCGCACTCTTAATGACGATGAGGTGAATACCACGACACAAAATATCCTCACCTCGCTCGAACAAAGGTTGAACGCCACGTTAAGGAAGTGACGTATGGGGGCTTTGACGAAAGCTGAGATGGCGGAACGTCTGTACGAAGAGTTGGGTCTGAACAAACGCGAAGCCAAGGAATTGGTCGAGCTGTTCTTTGAAGAAATTCGGCACGCTCTGGAAGACAACGAACAGGTCAAATTGTCCGGTTTCGGCAATTTTGACCTGCGGGACAAACGCCAGCGGCCTGGCCGCAATCCAAAAACGGGAGAAGAAATCCCGATCACGGCTCGCCGTGTGGTCACCTTTCGTCCAGGGCAGAAGTTGAAGGCCCGAGTTGAGGCTTATGCTGGAACCAAGTCATAACGACGAACTACCCGTCATCCCAGGCAAACGCTACTTCACCATTGGTGAAGTCAGCGAGCTCTGTGCGGTCAAGCCGCACGTGCTGCGCTATTGGGAGCAGGAGTTTCCTCAACTCAACCCCGTCAAACGCACCGGGAACCGTCGGTATTATCAGCGCCAGGATGTGCTGATGATCCGACAGATCCGTGCGTTGCTGTACGACCAGGGGTTCACCATCAGCGGCGCGCGCCAGCGTATGTCCGGTGATGAAGCCAAAGACGACACCACCCAATACAAGCAAATGATCCGCCAGATGATCTCCGAACTCGAAGATGTGCTGGTGGTTCTGAAGAAGTGATACAAGCTTTTAAAATACTTCCACATTTCAAAAGCTTGCGGTATATTCCGGATCGCTTCGTTACGAAGCAAACCCAGTAACACGCCTAGTCGGGGCGTAGCGCAGTCCGGTAGCGCACTAGCATGGGGTGCTAGGGGTCGAGTGTTCGAATCACTCCGTCCCGACCATATTTTTCAATGACTTAGCCCAATCTGAAAAGGTTGGGCTTTTTCATGTGCGCGTTTTTTGGGGAACGCCCCAATTTTTCACCCTTGTACCGTCTGCCATACCCAAGCGCATCCCTAAGCAGGCAGTACTCTTATACGGTTTTTCGGCGCTTTAGAATGAAAGTATCCGAGATGAAAGGTTGCATAAAGCACCCAGCGTCTTGGAGAAACTCATGAGTTGTGAACAGCAAACCCCTACCACCCATGCTCGTGGCATTGATGTATCGCGCTGGCAAGGAGAGATCGACTGGCGCCGCGTCGCGTCAGCCGGTGTCACCCATGCCATTGTGAAGATGACCGAAGGGGGCACCTACACTGACCCTCGGTTTGCAACAAACTTTGCCGGGATGCTGGCCCACGGTTTGACTGCGGGGGTTTACCACTACTTTCGTGCACTGAGCAGTACCCCCGGCGAACAACTGGCCAATATTCGGCAGCGGCTCTGCGAGGCCAACTTCGAGGTCGGGAAGCACATCCTGGCCATTGATGTAGAAACCTCGCGCAACGAAACGGCGAGCCCGGATCAGATGGCCGATGCCTTGTACGAACTGGTAATGCTGCTCAGCACGCAGGTGCTCGATGGCGCCCATCCCTACATCTACACGTCACCCAGCATCTGGGCTGACCGTGTGGCGTGGCGCAAGTACGATTTCAGCCGGTGCCCGTTGTGGATCGCCCACTGGGATGCCAAGCAGCCGACGGTGCCCGAAACCTGGCGTAGCCACGGCAAGCGCTGGCACTGGTGGCAGCACAGCAGCAAAGGCCAGGTCGATGGCATTCAAGGTGCCGTGGATCTGGATTGGATCAAGCGCTGAAGGCTTCAGCCAGCCGAACGCCCGCGCTGGCTGAGGTACTCCACAAACGGCCCGATATCCGTACTGCACAGCAAATGCGCCACCTCACGCACCTCAGCCTCCGGCCAGTCCCACCAGGCGGATTGCTCAAGGATCAGCCGAGTCGATTCATCAAAACGCCAACGGATATGTTTGGCCGGGTTGCCGCCGACGATGGCGTAAGGCGCCACATCCTTGGTCACAATCGCGCCTGCCGCCACGACTGCGCCATTGCCGATGGTCACGCCCGACAGAATCTTCGCGTGGGAGCTGATCCAGCAATCATTGCCAATGATCACGTCGCCTTTGCTTCCACCAAAGTCGGTAATGTGCGCGAGGCTTTTCATCTTGGCGGGGAAGGGGTAGCAACTGAGCCAGTCGGTGCGATGATGGCCGCCCAAATACACTTCCACATTGCCGGCAATCGAGGTGTAGGCGCCGACACGCAGGGTCGTGCCTTCATGCCAGTCGTGCACCTTCAAATCGCCGTAGGTGCCTATGCCAAAGCTGTAGTTTGGATAGCGGTTGCGCAGTTTTTGCGTCGAGCGCTCCAGCGGGGAGAGCGCGCGTATTGCCTTGCGCGCTTTTTTTTCGCGCCATTTACGCAATAACTTCATGCGGTGAGCCTTTATGCAGAGATTGAAATCAGGCGACATCGTGAGCAATGGCTGCCCTCTATGCAAGACGAAGGCTTTATCTGCTGAAAAAAATCGCCAACCCCTGTCCCTTTTTTGCGCCTCGCCTGTCATTCCAGGCAAGTGAACAAAATCGAGAGCTACTCCCCATGCCCGCAGTCCGACCCATGCGCTTGCGCCCGTTGCTGAACCTGAGCCTGATGCTGAGCCTCAGTGCCAGCCCGTTATTTGTCCCGCTCAGCTATGCCGAAGACAGCACCGCCCGCCGCAGTTACCAGGTGCCGGCCGGTAGCCTGAGCGCCGCATTGACGCGCTTCGCCGGGCTCGCCGGGGTCAATCTGTCGGTGGACCCGGCGCTGGTCAGCGGTCGCAGCAGCGCCGGCTTGTCGGGTGAATACGGCGTGGAGGAGGGCTTTGCCCAGTTGCTGACGGGCTCGGGCCTGCAATTGCAACCGATGGGCACGCAGGCCTACAGGCTGATGCCGGTGCCGGAAAGCGGCAGCCTGCAACTGGCACCCACGTCCATCGTCGGTACCACTGGGTTGGCCGATGGCGATACCTATGCCGGTGGCCAGGTGGCGCGGCGTGGCTCGCAAGGCCTGCTCGGCTCACGGGACTTTATGGAAACGCCGTTCAGCATGACCACCTATACCGCCGAGGCGGTCAAGAACCAGCAGGCGCGCACCCTCGGCGACCTGGTCGCCAGCGACCCGTCGGTGCGCGCCACCAACCCGGCGGGCGGGCGCTACGAGCAGTTCACCATTCGCGGGTTCAGCCTGTTCAACAGTGATGTGGCCTACAACGGCCTTTACGGCGTGCTGCCCACCTACACCATCGACATGGAAATGGCCGAGCGCGTCGACATCCTCAAAGGCCCGAGCCAGTTGATCAACGGCATCTCGCCGCGCGGCAGCGTGGGCGGCGGGATCAATGTGGTGCCCAAGCGCGCCACCGACAAGGACATCACCTCGCTGACCGGCACCTGGGCCTCCGGCAGCCAGGCCGGTGGCGCAGTAGATGTGGGGCGGCGCTTTGGTGAGGACAATAAGTTCGGCATTCGTTTCAATGGCGTGAAGCAGTCCGGCGATACCGAATGGGATCACCAGAGCGTCGACCGTGAAATGGCGGTACTGGGCCTGGATTTTCGCGGCGAGCGCCTGCGCCTTTCCACGGATGTCGGCCACACCGAGCGCGACACGGACGCGCCGCAAGAACGTGTACAAGTCGGCGCCAATGCCAGGGTGCCGAGTGCCAATGACGTACGGCATAACTACGCACAGCCCTGGAGCAAAGCCCGTACCGATGACACCTTCGGCACGATTAACGGCGAGTTCGACCTCAGTGACAGCGTGATGCTGTATGGCGGCGTCGGCGCGCGTAAAAGCAACCACGACTTCTTGCGTCACGCGGTGTCCGTCACCAACAACGCCGGGGATTTCAGCGTATTGCCACGGGATTTCACCCGCGATGAAAACGTGCGCACCGCTACCGCCGGGGTGCGCAGTTGGTTGCATACCGGGCCGGTCAGCCATGAGATCAACCTGGCGGCCAGCTACTTCTACATGGACTTTGAAAACGGCGGCGCCCGTTACGCGGCGGCGCCGAGCAACCTGTACAACCCGGTAGAAACCCCAACCCCTTCACGGCCAACACGCCTGGATTCCAAGGTCTACACCGAGAACCGCTTCAGTGGCGTGGCGCTGTCCGATACCCTGGGCTTTTTCGACGAACGTTTACTGCTGACCCTTGGCGCGCGCTGGCAGCGGGTCAAGGTCGACGACTGGACCGACAACGTCAAAGGCGCTACGGCCTACGATGAGGAAAAAGTCTCGCCCTCCGGCGGCATCCTGTTTAAAGCCACCGACAAACTGTCGCTGTACGCCAACTACATGGAAGGCCTGAGCCAAGGCAAAATCGCGCCGTCGACCTCGATCAACGAAGATCAAATCTTCCCGCCGTTTGTCAGCCGCCAGGTGGAAGTAGGCGCCAAATACGACGCCGGCGCGTTTGCGGTGACGGCCGCGGTGTTCCGCATCAAGCAGCCAGCCTACGAAACCAACGCTACTACGCGAGTGTTCGGGCCCAACGGCAAACGCCAGAACGACGGCGTGGAGCTGAGCGTGTTCGGCGAGCCGCTCAAGGGCGTACGCCTGCTGGGCGGCGTGATGGTTATCGACAGCGAACTGACCCACACCACCAACGGTACTTTCGACGGCAACCGCGCCCCGGCCACGCCCAAGTACAACGTCAACCTGGGCGCCGAATGGGATGTGCCGACGGTGGAAGGCCTGACCCTGACCAGCCGGGGTATCTATTCCAGCTCGCAGTACCTGGACCAGTCCAACGTCAAGGAAATCGACGCCTGGACACGCCTTGACGTCGGTGCGCGCTATGCCTTCAAGGTCGACGATAAGCACATCACCTTGCGGGCGAACGTCGAGAACGTCGCCGATAAACGCTACTGGAGTTCAGCGGGTGCTTCGGATGACAGTGAGCCGGGCCTGACCCTGTCCACGCCGCGCACGTATTTGCTGTCGGCCACCGTCGACTTCTAAACGCAACGATCATGAGGGGAAGACCAATGTGGGAGCTGGCTTGCCTGCGATACAGGCACCTCGGTCTGTCAGTAAGACCCGGTCGATGCTATCGCAGGCAAGCCAGCTCCCACACAAGCCAACTGCCACATAGCCCTGACCACATAAGCCAGCCCACACCACGGACGTGCCGCGTTAATAAGAATGTTTTTTGATTGCATCGCCTCAATATGGAATAGTACCCGCCGTTTTCTCCGGCCCGTCCAGCCGGGGTGTTTTAACGCCGAGGTCTTTGTCATGCGAATGCTGCGCTCCATCCCGACCCTTGCCGCCTGCCTCCTGGCGTTGTCTTCCAGCGTGTTGAACGCCGCGCCCATCGACCTTAATGATGGCCAGCACGCGGTGCACCTGCCGGATGCGCCCAAGCGCGTGGTGGTGCTGGAGTTCTCCTTTCTCGACAGCCTCGCCGCCGTCGACGTTACGCCGGTCGGTGCTGCGGACGATGGCGATGCCAACCGCGTCTTGCCGCGTGTGCGCCAGGCCATCGGCCAATGGAAGTCGGTGGGCCTGCGTTCGCAACCGAGCATCGAAGAAATCGCCCGGCTCAAGCCGGACTTGATCGTTGCCGACCTCAATCGTCATCAGGCGTTGTACAGCGACTTGGCGAGCATCGCGCCGACCTTGTTGCTGCCATCACGTGGAGAGGATTACGAAGGCAGCCTCAAATCCGCCGAACTGATCGGCACGGCCCTGGGCAAAAGCGCGCAGATGCACGCGCGCATCGCCCAGAACCGTGAGCACTTGCAGGCGATTGCCAAGCAGATTCCGGCAGGTGCCAGCGTGTTGTTCGGGGTTGCCCGTGAAGACAGCTTTTCCGTACACGGGCCTGACTCCTACGCCGGCAGCGTGCTGCAAGCCATCGGCCTGAAAGTGCCGTCGGTACGTGCCAAGGCTGCGCCAACTGAATTTGTCAGCCTGGAACAATTGCTCGCGCTTGACCCTGGCTGGTTGCTGGTTGGTCACTATCGTCGCCCAAGTATCGTCGACACCTGGAGCAAGCAGCCGTTGTGGCAAGTGCTCGGTGCGGTGCGTAATCATCAAGTGGCCGAGGTCGATGGCGACAGCTGGGCGCGTAACCGAGGTGTATTGGCGTCGGAGCAAATCGCTGAAGACACCTTGGCGATTCTCAAGGGCGGCAAAGCCGTATTGAGCCAATAACCGTGCAGCGCAGTTTCGCGGCGGCAGGCATTGTGCTGCTGGGTGCCGTGTTGTTCTGGTACTCGCTGTACAGCTGGTCGCCGTTCACTATCACCGCGACAGATGCCTGGAACGGCCTGATTCACCAGGGCAGCGTGGGCGGCAATATGGCCTATATCGTGGCGCAGCTGCGCGTGCCCCGAGCGTTGTGCGCGGCGTTGGTCGGTGCCTGCCTGGGCCTGGCCGGTGCATTGATGCAAGGCATTACCCGCAACCGCCTGGCATCGCCGTCGTTGTTCGGCGTGACGGCTGGCGCGGCATTGGGATTGGCCTTGTTTTCCACCGGTTTGGTCGCGCCGCCCTTTGCCGGTGGCGCCCTGTTGATGACCTGCCTGGGCGGCGCGCTGGCCTGGGTCACGGTGTTCAGCCTCGGCGGCGCGTGGTCGCCGAACACCGCGCAAGGTCGGCTGGTGTTGGCCGGTGTGGCGGTTGCTGCGTTGTGCGCGGCCTTGACCCGGCTCACGGTGATTCTGGTCGAGGCCCAGGCCCAAAGCGTGCTGAACTGGCTGGCCGGGTCGCTGGCCAATGTGGGGGCGGCCCAGGTGCAACTGCTCTGGCCGTGCACGCTGATCGGCGGCGTGTGGGCGCTGTGGTGTGCGCCGCGGCTGAACCTGATTAACCTCGGCGAAGACGCCGCGCGCTCGTTGGGCGTCGGTATCGCCAGCCTGCGCTTGCAGGTGTTTGTCGCCAGCTTGCTGCTGGTGGGTGCCAGCGTCTGCGCGGTCGGCCCCATTGGCTTTGTCGGGCTGATCGCGCCCAATATCATTCGCCAGTTTCTCGGTAACGACTACCGATGGCTGATCCCGCTCAGCGCGGCGTTGGGCGCGGTGATCGTGCTGGGCGCCGACTTGCTCAGTCGCGCGGTGGCCTTTCCAGTGGAAACCCCGGCGGGTGTGGTCACTGCGTTGATCGGCGCACCGTTCTTCCTGTTTCTTGCCAGGCGCACCCTATGATTCGGCCACGCTTACGTTTATGGCTGCTGCTGGGCTTGCTGCTGGTGGCGTTGCTGGCGAGCCTCAGCGCCGGCACGGTGTGGCTCAAACCTGCCACCGTGCTGGAGCGCCTGCTGGCCCACGATGCCCTCGATTTTGAAGTGTGGAACCACCGCCTGCCACGCAGCCTGATCGCCATTCTGGCTGGCTGCGCGTTCGGCCTGGCCGGTGCGATTGTGCAGGGCGTGATCCGCAACCCGCTGGCCTCGCCGGAAATTCTCGGCGTGACCCAAGGCGCCGGGCTGGCGCTGACCGTGGCGATCATCAGCTGGCCACACCTGCCGATGGCCTGGCTGCCACTGGTGGCCTGCCTGGGCGGCGCCGGTGGGGCCTTGCTGCTGGCGCTGTACAACACCGGCGTGAGTTTTTCCGGGGTGCGTTTTGCGCTGTCGGGGGTGGCGATTGCGGTGACCTTGTCCAGCGTCACCGAGTTTTTGATCCTGTCCCATCCGTTGGATATCAACACCGCGTTGCTCGCGCTGACGGGCAGTTTGTGGAGCCGTAATTGGCACCATGTGGCGCTGGTGTTGCCGTTTCTGCTGTTGATCCCGTTGGGCCTGTGCCTGGCTAAACCCCTGAACCTCATTGCTCTCGGCGATGAGGCCGCCCACAGCCTGGGCACTGCGCTTGGCCGTACCCGTTGGTGGGCGATGGCCTGCGCGGTGGTGCTCACCAGCCTGGGTGTCGGCGTGATCGGGCCGATTGGTTTTATCGGCCTGGTCGCACCGCACATGGCGCGGCGCCTGGTGGGTGGGCATCATCAGTACCTGCTGCCGGCTGCGATGCTGATTGGCGCGTTATTGCTGGTGCTGGCCGACACGCTTGGACGCACGTTGATTGCGCCCAGCGAAATCCCGGCGGGCGTGCTTACGGCGGTGATTGGTGCGCCGTATTTTCTTTGGTTGCTGGCACGGTTCAAGGGTTGATGACATGAGTATTTTGCAGGCACACCAACTCGACATCGGCTACGGCGCCACGCGTATCGTGCAGGGCCTTTCGTTCGCACCGCCGACAGGTCGCGTCACCGCGCTGATCGGCCCCAACGGCTGTGGCAAGTCCACCTTGCTCAAGGCGTTTGCGCGCATCCTCAAGCCGACCCAGGGCGAGTTGACCCTGGATGGCCACGCCTACGCCAGCCTGTCCGCTCGGCAACTGGCGCGGCAGATCGCATTTTTACCGCAGGTATTGCCGGTGCCGGAAGGTGTCAGCGTGCGCCAGTTGGTCGCCTATGGCCGCAGCCCGCATAACTCGTTGTGGGGGCGCTTGAGTGGCAATGATCAGGCCCAGGTGACCCAAGCCATGCAGCGCCTGGAGCTGGACAGCCTGGGCGACCGCGCGTTGGCGGATTTGTCCGGCGGCCAGCGCCAGCGCGCCTGGCTGGCCATGGTGCTGGCACAGAATGCGCCAGTGGTGTTGCTCGACGAACCCACCACTTACCTCGACATCAGCCATCAGGTGGAACTGCTCGACCTGATGGGCGAACTGGCCGCCGAGGGCAAAACCGTTATCACCGTACTGCACGACATCAACCAGGCCTGCCGCTACGCCGACCACTTGGCGGTGATGCACGCCGGCAAGCTGGTGGCTGACGGCCCGCCCGCCCAAGTGATCAGCGCCGAGCTGATGCGCCAGGTGTTCGACGTGCAGGTGCAGATCCTGCAGGAGCCGGTTTCCGGCACGCCAATGTGCCTGGTGGAAAAAAGCACCCGCACCCACGCCTGACCCTGCTCGTTCCCACGCACCAATGCTCGTTCCCACGCTCCGCGTGGGAATGCAGCCCGTGACGCTCCGCGTCACAAGGTTGCCGGTTGCAGGGCGGGACGCGGAGCGTCCCATGAGGCATTCCCACGCGGAGCGTGGGAACGATCAGCAGGAAAACATTATTTATATGAATAAAGTTATTCGCTAATAATGAAAGTAGAGAATATTAGCTTATGCCCAAATAGCATTATATTTTTAAAATCCATTCCGTTATGTTTGATCGCAACAGCCTACCCCTGACCTCGGATGGTACCCAGCGTGATTCAGATTCTGCGCGCCATAACCGGGTAAAGACCCCGCGGCAGAATCGTTGGAAGGGAGTTCAACGTATGTTGCCGATTCAAACCCCTCGCTCGCTCCACACCTAGTTCCCATCGCAGCTGCACCCTGAAAAACGAGCACCGCGCCCGCCCGCGCGACTGCCCGACTTCGCGATTCGGAAAGCCTGGAGTGGTCATGAAGCAAGTTTTACCCCCCACCGCCGCACTCACGCTGGCCCTGTTGGCCGGCACTGCATCCGCCCAGGACGACAGCACCCTGTCCACCGTGGTGGTCACCGGTAACCGTGGCGCCGAGCAGCGCACCGTCACCAGCAGCCCGGTGCCGATCGATGTGGTCAGCGCCAGGCAACTGCAAAGCACCGGCAAGCCCGGCTTGATGGAAGCCTTGAGCGCGGTGATCCCGTCGCTGACCCTGCCGGAAAAAACCGGCTGGGACGCCAGCGGCATTGCCCGTGCGCCCAACCTGCGGGGCTTGAGTGCTGCCGAAGTGCTGGTGCTGGTCAACGGCAAACGTCGTCACACCAGCGCCACGCTGAACATCAATGGCATCAACACCGGCGCGGCGCCGGCTGACCTGGATTTGATCCCCATCAGTGCCATCGACCATGTGGAAGTGCTGCGCGACGGCGCCGCCGCCCAGTACGGCTCGGATGCCATCGCCGGGGTCATCAATGTGATCCTCAAGGCTGATACCAGCGGCACCGCCGTCACCAACGTCGGTCAGGGCTACGACGGCAAGAAGCAAACCGTGCAACAAAGCCTCAACAAGGGTTTTGAAATCGGCAACGGCGGCGTCGTGCAATTGGCCCTGGATGCCCGCAGCCAGAATGACGACAACAAAGCCAGCGCCAACGGCTACACCTATGAGCAAGCCTACAACCAGGCCGGCAGATCGACCTACGGCGGTTACGGCACGCCCAAGACCAACCTGCTGACCCTGGGCTACAACGCCGAGCTGCCGATTGATGACAGCCTCAGCCTGTATTCCTTCACCACCTACTCGCGGCGCAAGGCCGAGCAGGGGCAGAACTACCGCCTGCCGACCATCACCAACACCATCACCACCGGGCCGAATGGCTACCCGGCCGGGTACACGCCGACCTGGTACATCGACGAGGACGATTTCCAGGCCGCGTTCGGCGGCAAAGGCACCGTTGGCGCGTGGGACTGGGATTTGTCCACCACCTACGGGCGCAACGAAGCGGAGCAGGGCACCACCCACAACCAGAACCCGTCGCTGGGCGAGTACACGCCCAACAGCTTCACTTCTGGCACCTGGATTTCCACCGAGCTGACCACCAACCTCGACTTCAAGCGTGGCTTTGATGTCGGCCTGCAAAAACCGTTGGACCTGTCCTACGGCTTCGAACATCGGCGCGACACCTATGAGGTGCAGGCGGGTGACTACGCGTCTTATGTCAATGGCGGCTACTGCGTGGCGCCCGGCAACTGCGCGTCATCCGGGGCGCAAGTCACCAACGGCATTTCGCCGGATGAAGAAAGCAGCGCCTCGCGCAACAGCCTCGCCAGTTACGTCGATGTGGGCTTCAACCCGCTGCCGGACTGGTACATCGGCACCGCCTTTCGCTACGAGCATTACAACGAAGGCGTCGGCGCCACCCGCAGCGGCAAGCTGACCACACGCTACGATTTCACCCCGCAATTTGCCGTGCGCGCCACCGTCAGCAATGGCTTCCGTGCGCCGTCCCTGGCCAACAGCCTGTTCAGCGCGCGCTCCACCACGTATGGCGTGGTCGACGGCGTGTATCAGTCGATCAACTACGGCGTATTGCCGGTGGGTTCGGCGGCGGCCAAGGCCCTCGGCGCCCAGGAGTTGAAACCCGAGCGCTCGACCAACTTCAGCCTGGGTTTCACCCTTACGCCCACCGACCGCCTGAACTTCACCGCCGACGCCTACGTGATCAACCTGCGCGACCGCATCACCCTGACCGGCACCTTGCTCGGCCCCGAAGTCACTCAGGTACTGCAAAGCAACGGCATCAACTCCACCTCCGGCGGCCAGTACTTTATCAACGGCGCCGACACCCGCACCAAGGGCGTGGATCTGGTCAGCAACTACAACCAGGACCTCGGCCAGTTCGGCGCCTTGAAGTGGACCGCCGCATTCAACTGGAACCAGACCAAGATCCTCAACTACAAGGCGTCCACCGATATCCTCGGCACGCCCTATGACCTGATGGACCGCCAGGCCCGTGGCCTGATCACCGATGTGCAGCCCAAGACCAAACTCATCCTCGGCGGCGACTGGAGCATCGACCGCTTCAACCTCAACCTGGCCCTGACCCGCTACGGCGCCTACAAAGAGGTCAATTCCTCGGCCAATCGCGACCTGGACCGGGTTTACAACGCCCGCTGGATCACTGACCTCGACCTTGGCTACAACCTCACCAAAGCCCTCAACATCGCCGTCGGCGCCAAGAACCTGTTCGACCTTTACCCCAAGAAACAAGGCGTGCCGAGCAGCACCATGCTCGCCAGCTACGGCACTTATTCGCCCTACGGTTTTACCGGCGGGTACTACTACACCCGGCTGACTTACGCCTTCTAAGGCCGCAACCCGCGAGGAATAGAACATGCCCATTGTCGCCAAATCCTATGACCTGATCGAAGACGTCAGCCCGGTTCGCCAGCGCCGCGTTGCAACGCCCATCAAGGCCCTGCAAGTGGTTCCCGCCCGCCACCCGTGGCGCTGGGCCGGGTCGATCTTCGCTGCGCTGGTGCTGCTCGCCATCGTGCATTCACTGGCCACCAACCCGCGTTGGGAGTGGGGCGTGTTCGGCCAGTGGTTCTTTTCCGCCTCGGTGCTGCGCGGCCTCGGCCAGACGCTGCTGCTGACGCTGCTCAGTACCGTGTTCAGCATCCTCTTCGGCACTGCATTGGCGCTGGCACGGCTGTCGGGCTCGCCATTGCTGGCGGCGTTGGCCTGGGGCTATATCTGGTTTTTCCGCTCGATGCCGGCGCTGCTGGTGCTGATCATCCTCTACAACTTTGCCTACCTGTATGACCACATCGTGCTCGGCGTGCCGCTCACCAGCGTGGTGTTCGCCGAGTGGTCGACCGTGGATGTGCTCAGCCAATTCACCGTGGCGGTGTTGGGCCTGAGCCTGATGCAAGCCGCCTATGCGGCGGAGATCATTCGTGGCGGTTTGATTGGCGTGGATGCCGGCCAGCATGAAGCGGCGGCGGCCCTCGGTTTGCCGGCTTCGCGACGGATTTTTCGCATCATCCTGCCCCAGGCGCTGCGCTCGATTTTGCCGTCGGGTTTCAACGAAATCATCGGCCTGGTCAAGGGCACGTCCATCGTCTACGTGCTGGCCTTGCCGGAGCTGTTCTACACCGTGCAGGTCATCTACAACCGCACCCAGGCGGTGATCCCGCTGCTGGTGGTGGCGACCGTGTGGTACCTGATCATCACCACGGTGCTGACCAGCGCCCAGTACTACGTCGAGCGCCACTTTGCACGTGGTACGGCGCGGGTACTGCCGCCCACACCGCTGCAACGCCTGCGCGGCTGGCTCAAGGAGAAAACCCATGGCTGAAGCACGCGCCGGGCGCATTCAGATCCAGGGCGTGGGCAAGCGCTTTGGCAACCAGCAGGTGTTGAAAGACATCGACCTGACCATCGACCCAGGCAAGGTCACGGTGATTCTCGGGCCGTCCGGCTCGGGCAAATCCACCTTGCTGCGCACCATCAACCACCTGGAAAAAATCGACAGCGGGCACATCACCATCGACGGTGAATACGTCGGCTATCGGCGCAAGGGTGACCTGCTCTACGAATTGAAAGAACGCGAGATTCTCAAGCGCCGCATCGACGTGGGTTTTGTGTTCCAGAACTTCAACCTGTTCCCGCACCTCACCGCCTGGGAAAACGTCGCCGAAGCACCGCTGGCCCACAAGCGCTGGAGCAAGGCCGAGGCGCAGGCCAAGGCCTGCGAGCTGCTGGCCAAGGTCGGCCTGGCCGACAAAGTCGATGCCTACCCACGGCAGCTCTCCGGCGGCCAGCAACAGCGCGTGGCTATCGCCCGCGCCTTGGCGCTGGATCCCAAAGTGCTGCTGTTTGATGAACCCACCTCAGCCCTCGACCCGGAGCTGGTGGGCGAAGTGCTCGACGTGATCAAAAGCCTGACCCAACTGGGTGTGACCCTGGTGATCGTCACCCACGAAATTGGGTTTGCCCGCGAAGTGGCCGACCACGTGGTGTTCCTGTGTGACGGCCAACTGATCGAAGAGGGCCCGCCCGAACAGATGTTCCGCCAACCCCGACATCCCCGCACCGTGGCCTTTCTGGGCAAGGTGCTTTAGTTCAAGGAGTGACTGCCCATGTTCATCAATACTGCCCGCGTGGCCTTGCTGACGCTTGCCGTCGGTGCTGCGCAAACCGCGTTCGCCGTGCAACAGGTGGATTTCAGCCCCGACCGCGTGCGTATCCATGTACCGCGCAATGAAGCGGCGATTGCGCAGATCCCGCCGGGCTTCAAGTTCGCCCAGCCCGGCAAATTCACCGTGGCCGTGTCCGGCGTGGCCGGGCCGCCGCTGGCGCTGTTGGCCAATGACGACAAGACCACCATTGGCAGCGAAGCCGACACCGCGCAGCTGGTGGCCGACAGCCTCGGCCTGCAGCTCAATGTGGTGCAGACCAGTTGGGAGGATTGGCCGCTGGGCGTCAGCTCCGGCAAGTACGACGCGGTGATCAGCAACGTCACCGTGACCGAGGCGCGCAAGAAGCGTTTTGACTTCGCCACCTATCGCCAGGATGTGCTCGGCTTTTACGTCAAGAGCACCAACAAAATCACCGAGATCAAACAGGCCGCCGACATTGCCGGGCTGAAGATCATCGTCGGCTCCGGCACCAACCAGGAGAAGGTCTTGCTGGCCTGGAACGAGGCCAATGAAAAGGCCGGTATCAAGCCTGCGCTCCTGCAATACATCGACGACCAGGCCGCCGCGCAACTGGCGGTGCAATCGGGTCGCAGCGATGCGCTGTTCGGGCCTAACTCGGTGTATGCCTATTCGGCGGCGGTCACCGGTGGCATCAAGCTGGTGGGCACGGTGAACGGCGGCTGGCCGTTGAAGGCAGATATTGCCGTGACCACACGCAAGGACAACGGCCTGATCCAACCGATTCACACCGCCCTGGAAGGCGCGATCGCCGGCGGCCAATACGAACAGGTGCTGCAACGCTGGGGTTTGGACATCGAGCGTGTCGACACGTCGCTGATCAACCCACCGGGCCTGCCGGACTAGGAGCATCGACATGGGACTGACACGCCGTGAAGCGCTGTCGAGCATCGCTGCTGTAGGCGGCGAAAAGGCCGTCAAGGATGCATTGGCGGTATTGGGTTTGGGGCCGTCGTCACATCGCCGCCCGCAACCGCTGAAACTCAACGCGGGCCTGGGGCAGGGCACTCGTGTGCTGGTGCTGGGCGCCGGGATTGCCGGGTTGGTGACGGCCCTGGAACTCAGCCGCGCCGGGTTCAGCGTGCAAATACTGGAGGCCCGCAACCGCGTGGGCGGGCGCACCTGGACCCTGCGCAATGGCGACCGCGTGGACTACAAGGACGGCCGCACGCAAACCGTAGCGTTTGATAACGGCCTGTATTTCAACGCCGGTCCCGCCAGGATTCCGAGCCAGCACCGCACGCTTCTCGACTATTGCAGCGAGCTGGGTGTGCCGCTGGAAGTGCTGGTCAACAGCAGCCACGGCGCCCAGGTGCGGCCCGACCTGCAACAGCCGGCGTTCACCGTCGGCCAGGCGATCAATGACACGCGCGGGCATTTGTCCGGCTTGCTGGCCAAAGCCGTGCAGCGCGATGCCCTCGATGATGTGTTGAGCAGTGAAGAGCGCACGCGCTTGCTGGCGTTTTTGCAGGTGTATGGCGATCTGTCGCAGGAACTGGCCTTTGAAGGCAGCTTGCGCTCCGGTCACCTGGAGTCGCCTGCCCACCCCGGCGCACTGCCCGCCAGCCGCAGCCCGCTGGCGCTGGACCGGCTGCTGCATCCGGAGTTGTGGGGCGCGTTATTGCACACCGAATTCCCGGAATTTTCCGCCACCATGTTCCAACCTGTCGGCGGCATGGACCGCATCACCGACGCCTTCTACCAGCGCGTGCGCGAGCACGTGCAACTCGGCGCCCAGGTGCGGCAGATCCGCCAGCTTGAAGACGGCGTGGCGGTGACCTACCACGACCAGCTCAGCGGCCGCGAACAGGTGGTGCGCGCCGATTACCTGGTCTCGACCTTGCCGTTGCCGCTGTTGGCCAAACTCGACACCGACTTCAGCGACCCGGTCAAAGCCGCCTTGCTCAGCACCCGCAGTGATCAGGCGACCAAAGTGGCGTGGCAATCGCCGCGCTTCTGGGAAACCGACTATCGAACCTACGGCGGCCTGTCGTGGATCGAACACCCGGCGCGCCTGCTGTGGTACCCCAGCAACGACCTCAACACCCGCGACGGTTTGCTGGTGGCCGGTTACGTGACCGGGGAGGGCGCCGACGTATTTGGTGCCAAGCCGTTCGACCGGCAGTACGCCACGTCCAAAGAAGCCGTGGAACTGCTGCATCCGGGTTATTCAAAACACCTGCGCCACCCGCTGGCGGTGTCCTGGGAACAGATCCCCTACAGCGAAGGCCCATGGCTGCAACGCGAACACTTCCCGGCCGACGCCAGTGCCTTGCTGGAACAGGCCCACGGCCGCGTGTACTTCGCCGGCGACGGCCTGGTGCAAAGCGGTGTGGGCATCTGGCAGGAGTCGGCAGCCAACTCGGCGCGGCATGTGGTCGCGCAGCTGGCCGAGCGCGTTACCCAACAACAACAGATTGCGGCACTCGCCGCCTCCTGAGGAGCATCACCATGAGCGACAGCATTCAACGCACCAGCGTCGGCGATTTTCCCATCTCGCAAACCGTCACCGTACCGGCCTCCGCCAGCCTGATTTTCGTCAGCGGCACCTTGCCCGACCTGGCCGACCCGAACGTGCCAGGGGTTTACGGCAATACCGAAGTGCAGACGGTGTCGGTGTTCAACAAGCTGCGCAAGATCCTCCAGCAGCAAGACCTGGACCTGGGCGATATCGTGCAATTGCGCGTGTTTCTGGTGGGGGGCGAAGAGACCGACGGCAAGCTCGACTTTGCCGGGTTGCAGCGTGGTTACACGCAGTTCTTCGCCACGCCAGAGCAGCCGAACAAGCCTGCGCGCACGGCGTTGCAGGTGGTGGCATTGCCGTTGCCAGGGGCGCTGGTGGAAGTGGAGGCGATTGCGGCCAGAACGGCCTGACTCTATTGAATGCGCTGTTATGGATAGCTTGCTTGCTGTGGCTTGTTGTGGCGAGCAGGCTTGCCACAACAAGCCTGTTTGCCACAATAAGCCTCTAGCCACAACAAGCTGCTCACCACCATTGGTGGCAGGCCCGTGAACAGATCATCGGATTGTCAGTAACCGCATGTCACCTTTTTGTCGCTTGCAGTCTCTACTTTGTCTTGAGCGTTTTTATCTCAAGCACCCCAGGGATTGATTAGTGCCATGCCAACTCTCACCCGCCGCACCCTGCTGAAGGCCGCCGCCATCGGCTCCGCCTACACCCTGCTACCCGACTCCATCCGCCAGGCGCTGGCGATCCCCGCCAACAACCGCACCGGCACGATTATGGATGTGGAACACGTAGTCATCCTGATGCAGGAAAACCGCGCGTTCGACCACTACTTCGGCACCTTGCCCGGCGTACGTGGTTTCAGCGACCGCTTCACCATTCCGCTGCCGGGCGGCCGCAAAGTCTGGGAGCAACAGGGCAAGGGACGGCGCGTATTGCCTTATCATTTGGACAGTTCACGCGGCAATGCCCAGCGTGTCGACGGCACGCCACATTCCTGGGTTGACGAACACGCCGCCTGGGGCAGCGGCCGCATGAATGCCTGGCCAACCTACAAGACCAACACGTCAATGGGCTATTACCGCGAGCAGGAATTGCCGTTCCAGTTTGCGTTGGCCAACACCTTTACCCTGTGCGATGCCTACCACTGTTCGGTGCACGCCGGCACCAACCCGAACCGGCTGTTCCATTGGACCGGCACCAACGGCCCGACCGGCGCCAATGTGGCTGCGGTGGTCAATGAATGGGACGGCCCTGGCGCAGTGAGCGTGGGTTACACCTGGAAAACCTACCCTGAGCGTCTGGAAGAGGCGGGCGTGAGTTGGAAGGTCTACCAGTTCTTGCCGGATAACTTTGGCGACAACCCGCTGGCTGGTTTTCGCCAGTACCGCGCCGCCAGTGTCGCGGCCGGTAACCCGGCGGAACCGCCGAAAGACTTCAAGGCCTTTGTGCCCTACAGCGATCAACTCAACGCCCGCGTGCCGTTGTACAAAGGCAACGGCAACACACTGCCATCGGCAAACGGCAGTGACCTGGAAGCGATCATCCAGGGCTTTCGCGATGACATAAAACACGGCCGCTTGCCTCAGGTGAGCTGGCTGGTCGCCCCGGCCAATTACTCCGAACATCCTGGGCCTTCGAGCCCGGTGCAGGGTGGCTGGTTCACCCAGGAGATTCTCAAGTCGCTGACTGAAAACCCGGAGGTTTGGAGCAAGACTGTATTGCTGGTCAACTACGATGAAAACGACGGTTTCTTCGACCACGTCCCTTCACCGTCAGCCCCGTCCAAGCGTGCCGATGGCAGCTTTGCCGGTAAATCCACGGTCAAGTTCGACAGCGAAATCTTCACGCACCCGGCGCCGCCCGGCACCACGCAACAGCCTGCGCCTGACGGTGGTGTTTACGGCCCTGGCCCACGGGTGCCGATGCTGGTGCTGTCGCCCTGGAGCCGCGGCGGTTGGGTCAACTCCCAGGCGTTCGATCACACCTCGGTGCTGCAATTTCTGGAGAAGCGCTTCCAGGTGCGCGAGCCCAATATCAGCGCCTGGCGCCGCGCCGTATGCGGCGACCTCACCTCGGCGTTCAACTTCGTCAACCCCAACACCGAGTTGTTGCCGCCACTGCATGAAACCACCCGCCGGGCGGCGGATTTGCTGCGCCAGCGCCAGGAACAACTGGCCCAGGTTGTGGTGCCTGCTGAAGGTCGGCAACAGGCGCCGCATCAGGCGCGCATGGCTCGGCCATCCCGTGCGTTGCCATACCAGTTGAACGTCGAAGGTGACGTTGATCGTCGCGCCGGTGAGCTGACGTTGAACTTCTTCAACCATGGCGAACAGGGCGCGGTCTTCCACGTCTACGACCGACTGCACCTGGAAGACATCCCACGGCGCTACACCGTTGGCGCCGAACAGCACCTCAGTGATACCTGGCCAGTGGCTGGTGGCTATGACCTGTGGCTATTGGGGCCGAACGGCTTTCACCGGTCATTCAAGGGTGATCTGCAACGCCGCGAACCCGAACTGTCAGTGGCTTACCAGGGGGACAGCGTTCAACTGACGGTGATCAACCCCAGCAAGCATCCAGCCTCGGTGACGATCAAGCGCTGCCCTTACACCCATCAAGGCCCATGGCTGCTGGAGATTGCTGGCCACAGCTCGCAGCAACGCACATTCTCCCGTCAGCCGAGCGGTGGCTGGTATGACTTCACCGTGCGTAATGAGCATGGCTGGGTGCGCCGGGTGGCGGGGCGGGTTGAGACGGGGGCGCATAGCATCAGTGACCCGTTGATGGGCAAGCCGGTGTAGCAAACCCTGAGGCGGCGGATAGCGTTGAACCGATCCGCTGCCTTTGGCCGGGAGTTAGTATTTTGAGAAATATCCTACGTTCATAAAGGATTAAACATCCGCGCTTTTTCCGGGCAGTTTTAGACAATCGTTGGGTCCACCACCCACGAGCCCACGCCAATGACGAGCCAGCCTTTACGCGTCCTGATCCTTGAGGAGCAAGCCTCTCAGCGCGCCGTCGTCGTGAGCCGGTTCAAACGGTTGGGGCATGCGGTGATCGAGGCGACGCATGCCATTGAAGCCTTGGCCCTCCTGGAAAGCGTTCACGGGGTGGATGTCGTACTGTGCGACTTGTCCATGTCCGGCATGGATGGGCTGGAGTTTTTGCAACATGCCGCGCAACGAGGGTGGCTGCATGGCGTGATTGTCAGCGGCCATCAGCCGACCGGGATCAGCCAAGCCCTGCAACAGTTCACCAGCCTGCTCGGCGTGTGTTTGCTTGGCCATGTCGAAAAGCTGGCGACCCTCAATCAGCTCGAAGAGGTATTGCATCGTCATCAGCCTGTTGGGGGGATCGTGCCTGCGGTTTCACCTGCGTTGCCATTGTTTACTCAGGCGCAAGTATGCGACGCATTAGCTGCCGGCCAGCTGCACGCGTACTACCAGCCCAAATTCAGCCTGTGGACCAACGAGATGATCGGCGTGGAAGTGTTGAGCCGCTGGCAGCACCCGCTTTACGGTTTGTTACCGGCAATGGCCTTCATGCCGGTGCTGGAGCGTTGCGGGCTGCTCGACCCATTGCTGTTTGCACAGATGCACCAGGCCTTAACCCTGCAACAACACGTCAGGGCAAGAGGCATGACCTTGAACCTGGCGTTCAATCTGCACGCTCAGCAGCTGGCTCAGGGCGGGTTGAGTTTGAAGATCAAAGACGTCATGGCGCCGTTCAAGGCACCGCGCTCCAGCTTGACTTTCGAGCTGACCGAAAGCGGCATGCTGGAAGCCTCGGCGAGCAGCCTGGCGTGCCTGATGCGTTTGCGCATGCTCGGTTGCAACCTGTCCCTGGATGACTTCGGCGCCGGGTTTTCATCCTTGCAACGGCTGTGTCAGCTGCCGTTCAACGAGATCAAGCTGGATGCCGAGTTTGTGCGCGGCATGACCGCCGACCCACGCTGCTGCGCGGTGATCCACAGCACCCTGGCGCTGGGCGATAGCCTGGGCATGAGCGTGGTGGTGGAAGGTATCGAAACCCAGGAGCAGCAGCGGCAATTGCTGGCGATGGGCTGCAGGGTGGGCCAGGGGTATGTGTATGCGCCGGCGATGAGTGGCGAGCAGTTGTTGTGGCGGTTGCAGAACGTGGCTTGATGGGCGTTGAGCGAATACAGGTGGCAGGGCGCTCACCACCATTTCCAGCGGCCCTGTTTTTTCAGGGTGGCGATGATGTCTTCGCGCTTGAGGCGGATTTCGACCATCTTGTGGCGCAGTTCGCGGCAGCGGTTGCTGTTGAGGATCAGCAGGCCGGTCAGTGGGCTAAGCAGTGACATAGCGTAGAGAAAAAGCGGCGGGCGGTACGCAATTGCGGGTAGGGATATCAGCAAGCAAATTAAGTAAATACCGACACTGATCCATACCGCGCGGATATGCCCATAGTTGACCTGAGCCTTGGAAAAAAACAGGACAAGGCCTGCTGCGATGCTGCCGAGAAAACAGATCTTAATTGCAAGGTCTTCCGGAAGTCTGGAGAGAAAGGTCAGCAACAGTAAGACGGCAGTCATTGCAATCGTGGAGCAGCCGGTAATTAGATCGGCGCCAATCACTAGCGCGTAGCGTCTCCTGAACGTTTGTGGGTTCTCAAAATAGAAGTATGCGTAAGCGCGATCCTCAGAGGTCAGGGCTTTGCGATCTTCATATATTTCATCCTTTTCGGATCCGCTAAGACCTTTTTTTGGTACATGCTTGCTCACTGGCTGACTTCCTCGTAGATACCAATAGCCCACGTCTTGATATTTCCTGGCATCGAGCTGCTCGCGAAACCCAGGGTTGCAGCCAAGGTGTCTTTTATGTGATTGGCGGTAGCAAGTTGCATTTCTGTGGCACTGATTCGTTTTGGTAATACGCCGGTGGCTTGTTTCACCTTGAGGATTTTTAGGGTTAATCGAGGATCACGAAGCCTGAGCAATTCATCATTCAGTCTCGCTCGTTCTTGCCGGTTCAGACCTTTGAGTACTTGTTTGAGAGGTTTGCCAGTGACTCTTGTTGCTGTGTTTATTGTTTTGATTGTGGTCAAGGCAGAAGTGGCGACGCCAAGTAATGCAATGGCATCCAGCGTCGTAACAACGGCCTGATACCAGGTTTCGTTATCCAGAAGATCAAGGTATTGGGGCGCAAACGCTTCTACACTGGTTCGACCTAACCCGATGGCGCATTGGGTCATACTGGCAGCCAGAGCAGCCTTGCCGATAAACGTAATTACCGCGCTCGTCCCCGCCGTAAAGGGCATCAACATCACGCCACTGGTAATGACTACCCAACTCAGAATCGCCCCCGTACAGGTCACCGCCGTGCCAAGCGCTTCAGCCACCCATTCCGACTCTCGCGGCTCATGCTCCAACATCCGCTTGAACTCCACCGGCCCCACATGTTTCGGAGCCTCACGCAGCACGACCTTGATCGGCCGCACACTGCAAATCGCCTGAAACTCGCGCAGTACCACCACGTTAAACATGCCATCGATATACACCACGCCCGCGCCAATCAGTGCCGGGTCGCTATCGATGGTGAAGAACAACTTGCGCAGATCAATACTGCTTTCAATCCGCTGACGTGTGGTGCGGTGCGCCGAAGGGAGTCCATCTTTGAGCAGGGAAGCCGCCATCCTTAACTCCTGTTTTTGCGGGAGTCGAGAGCCTAAAGATGAGGAGGTGGCGCTGAATGTCGGAAGGTTCGCCATTTCACGTCGGGTGCGTCTCTAACCGGCGTTAGCGTCTTGCGTGCGCCGCGGCGGCTGAGGAAAAGTGCGCCCCACGTCACTATCGACGTATACCAAGGCAGGGAGCAAACATGGCAGTCGATATGTTTTTGAAGCTGGGTGATATCAAGGGTGAATCAAGGGACCAGGCTCATCGCGACGAAATCGACATCACCCAATGGGCGTGGGGCATGTCGCAGTCGGGTTCGATGCACAGCGGTACGGGCGGCGGTGCGGGCAAGGTCAATATCGCCAACCTGAACCTGACAAAACCGCTGGATAAATCCAGCCCCAACCTGATGATGGCCTGCGCCAGCGGCAAGCATTACCCCGAGGCCAGGTTGGTGCTACGCAAGGCCGGCGGTGCCAGCCCGGTGGAGTATCTGGTGATCACCCTGAAGGAAGTCATGGTGGTGTCCTACAGCACGAATGCTGAAAGCAACACCGACGTCGTGCATGACCGCTTCGCCCTCAACTTCGCCAGCGTCGACGTCAGCTACCAGCCGCAGAAGGCCGACGGTACCAAGGACGGCGGGCCAGTGAAGTTTGGCTGGAACATTCGGCAGAACATCAAAGCCTGAGCACCAGCCAGCCTCTTATTGTTCCAACTGCAATGCCTGCTGTTTGAGCTTGCGTTTTTGTTCAAACGGCAACTTCTCATCATCCCCATACGGCGCGCTGTACCAGTTGCCGTAACTCGGGTTCGGCAGCAGGAACCAGCGCTGCCCCAGCCAGCTCACATAGGGTTCGACTGCCTTGCGTTGGGCGGCCAGGGTGTTGTGGTCGGCCTGCACGAAATCACCCAGCGAGTCCCCGGCCATCAGCAATACGCGGGCATGGCTGGCGACCCACTGACGGCGACATGTCTTGCCGTAGCCGGCGCTTTCGCAATGGCCGATTGGCGTGCTGGCGGCCAGGACCTGCGTGTCACTGGTCACCGGAAAACCACGCAGGCGCAGGTTGGCGACAGTGGCCGCGACCTGGCTGTGTTCGCGGTTGGTGAGGTAGTAAACCTTGATGCCTTTTTGCTCGGCGGCTTGCAGGAAAGCCACTGCGCCCGGCAATGCCTGGGCCTTGGCCTGGTCGACCCAGGTGTTCCAGCGATCGTAGGAATAGATTTGATTGTTAATGATGTCGCGCGCGTTCAGCGGCACGTTGTCCAGCAGGGTTTCGTCGATATCCACCACCACCGCTGGAGGTAAACCGTTCAGGTTGCGGGGTGGAAAGGGCAGGGCATCCCAGGTCGGGTCGGCCAGGGCCACGTCGAGTTGGCGGGTGGCGTTGGCGAACAGCTGGCGGTAGATCAACTCGTGTTCGATGGAGGTCTGGGTCCAGAGCACGGCGTCGAGTTGGTCGTTGGCCGGCGGGGTCTGCTGGCAGCCGGTCAGGGCGGTGGTCAGCAGGCAGACACTGGCGAAAATCAGGTGGCGCATGGGATGCCTCGGCGGTGGACGCGTGTGGGCAGCACCTTAGCCTAATCAGGCTATACATCAATCCCGAATGTTTTTTTGGGGGGGTAGGTGTACATATCCGTTGCTGCGGTAACGGCGGCCTATGGTTCCGCCCTTACGGCGGCTCACTTTTGCAAGGACCGGAATGCCGGCCCAGTCAAAAGTAAGCAAAAGGTCCTCGCCCCAACACTCGGTGCCTCGCTATGGCTCGGCATGCCCGCAATCCGCCAGTGATTTGGGGGGCCGCCGCGATGGGCCATCCTTGGCCCAGCGCGGCTAAACCGGCGTCCCTGCCGGTTTACCCCCCAAATCACTGTC